>NZ_JBHSDC010000022.1:0-377179 GCF_042651445.1 Parasediminibacterium paludis | reverse complement strand
ATAGAAGGCTGTATAGTTACTACACGCTGGCCACCTGTACCATAAGCATTTTGCTGGTCAAGTCGGCTATTGCTAGTAGCATCGTTACGTACACCTACATCTACTTTAAAGCTGAGGTCGTTATCTAGCTTGGTATTTTTCATAAATGGCAGCTTAAATGGTAAGCGAAGGCCTTTTATCCGATAACCACCACCAACTACAATTTCGCTACTATTGGTTTCGCTCAACTGATAGTCAACAAGGCTTAAACTTAGTTGGCGGCTTTTGTTGTACATAAACTTCACATTCAAATGACTAACCGTGGTGATATCTATACCTACTAGTGGACCAAATTCTTCTTTAATGGTAATATTTGGCAATAGGAAGAAAGGTACATAGTTGCCGCTTACTGTATCGATAAACTGCGGTGCACCCAAGTGCAAAGGATCATAATAGTTTAAAGCGCTGGTATAGTTGTTCATACTTAATTCGCCTTTGTAACTATGGGTTAATGTAATGCTGGTAAAAATTTTAGACAATGCAGGCAACTTAGATAAACCGGTATAGGTTAAACGCCAATTTGGTTTTGGTAAAATAGTACTAAACGGATTCTTCCTAATAGTACCATTATCTTGATTAATTAAACCAACAGTGCGTGGATCTTTACCTGAATAGGCAGCTAAAAAGGCTGGTATTAATACATCTTGCGAGTAGCGACCGTAGCCTTTAGCATAACCATCAGCATTAACACCTCCGGTATAATAAGGGTTTGCTGAAGCTACACGGTTGGAAATAATTAAACGGTTATTTTCAAACTGTGTAAATGTAGATGAGACAACGTTTGGATTACTACTCCTAAACAAGGTACCAAATGAAATATACGATACACTGAAACCACCGCTTGCATAGGGGCTTAAATGTTGTTTTGTACCGCTATTATTATTAATGGTGTCTTTAAACAATTCAGAATATTCTTTACTAAAGCTTTTGTCTAAATTGACATCTATAATAAATTCTCTTACTGGCTCTAGCTGTGCCGTTAAACTTAATGTTTGTTGAAAATTTTGACGGTAGAAATCGTTAAAAGAACTATCACGAGACAAAACGCCCAAGGCCGCTTTCTGGTTCAACCAAGTCGTATCTGGCTGGCGACCAAAAACATAATCTAAACCTGGTTGGTTACTTTTAAAGTTTTCACCTAAGAATTGCGTACTATCCATATAGCCTGGTACACGGCTACGATAGTTTTCAGTATAGTTGATGGATGCGCGTTTTACCATGGTGATGGCTTTACCCACGCCTCTAATAAAACCACTCATTTCAACAGGTTCATTGGCTTTTTTTAATCGCTCTGCTGTACGTAAATCACGCTTCTGTTGACGCCATTTTTGTAAGGCTTGCTTCTTAACTTTTCCTACCAATAATTTACCATCTTTATCATGTATCACTTCATCTCTTGTACGAATAGTTAAACCTAATGCATTGACTGGTTTTGGATTGGCAATAGCATTGGTTACAGGTTTTGCATTATTGTTAGCACCTGGTCTTGGCATGGATACTCTATTTACCTCACGTAACCAACGACTTTTGTTGTAAAGCCTTGTAAAATCGAATTCTGTGGTTAAATTATTACGCTGACTATTTTCCAAAACGTTACCAATACTAATCGCTAATCGACTAGCAGCCACCCAACTAAACGATGTACCGTAATTGTAACGAGCTGTAATCCAATCTGTCATTGGCAGCTTGTTAATAGGGATGGTATAAGTGAAAATTGCTTCTTGATTGTATTGAATATTACGCCCACCTTTAAAGAAATTGTTTCTCACTGTATCACGTTTTGCTTTTGTATCAAGGGCGCCGTCTGGTTCGTCTACATAGGCGTTATTGGTAGCTTTAAAATCAAAGTTTAAGCTTCTGCTTAAATCCCAACGTAGGTTGTAAAATCTATCGAATTTAAAGTATTTGTCATAAGTTGTATCTACTTTTTCTACCTTACTGGATGATAAATCTGTGTTTACAACACGTGGTATATATTGACCAAATTGTCTGTTAACATCGGCTCTAAACGATAGCAAAGATGGTTTGAGATTAAAATTGAAATCTCTAATGGGTGTTAACCAAGGATTTCTATTTTTAATGAGTTTCTTAAACGGCTCTACATATTTTGTAGGTTTATTATAAGTATACCCTAGATTTCCACGGTACTTGTTCATTTCATTTCGGACCACTGTAGGATTCATTTGTACCGTTTGGGTAAATGAATAACTCACATCAAAATTACTAATACTTAATAACTTAGGCTTGCCCTTGGGCATTACACGTACATTGGTAAAGTTTAAGGTTTTAATGGTTGTTTGATCAAGCGCTGCATTTTTTATAGAGTCTTTTTCTGCTTGGGTTTTAGCTTGTGTAATTTTGTCTTTAAACAGTACGTCTTTATCAAACGGGTCGTACTTAGGTGTTTTTACTGTTTTATTAATACTAGCGTAAATGGGTATAGACAATCGAGCAGCCTTAGGTACTAATTTACCAGCATCAATATTTATAGCAGCGTCAAATTGCGTCATTGTTTCCTGAGCACGTTCACCAATTTTCTGTTCGATACTACCCCAGCCTGCTGTATGCATATTGCCAGAAACAGTTAATCTGCCTAAATCTGCCAACTGCATATCTACCCTACCTACTGCTGCATAAGAACCATCTTCATTGGCGCTAGATAGGCGTAGTTCATTGATCCAAACCTCGGTACTTAAAGGCGAGGTATTACCATCTTTGGCATTTTCTACACCCACAAGTATCCCTGTAACTTCGCCTAAATTAGGATTACCCAAAACACTGAAGGTTTTGGTGCCAAGTAATTCGCGATAAATATCTGTTACGTTAGTACGACTGCCATTTCTCCGTTGTTTTAGATTTACCAATTCTTGCAAACTAAAGTCGAGATTATTTTCAGCAGGCCATACTTTTATAGCATCTGCTTTAGAATAATTACCTGAAGGGGTAATTTTTAAAGGGATTTTTATCTCGTAGTAATTGTTCAAAAAGTCTTGACCAATCCGCACAACAAGATTCAATTGATTATCAGTTACAGGTGCAAACTTGGGTACACTTTCTGCGTGGGCAAACATGGATAGCGTACCATATTGACGCAGATCTAAGTTAACAGTTTTAAACACGGCTCTTGCATCGCCATCGGCAAGATTTTGTATCTGCATGCTTAGCGATTGTTCATTTTGTAATAGGTTTACACCATTATTACTTAATACCTGTACTCGTTCAATGCCTGGTGGAATAACATAGTTAACAGGTGTTCTACTACTATTTTCTTCAAGGTTTACTGCCAACGTATTAAAGTAAGTGGTGCTTGTATTTATTGGTGTGTAAGATCCTGTTGTATCCAAATTATAAGTAAAACCACGCCATTGATTACGTACCAAATCTAGCTTTGCAAAACGCAATACTGTTGAATCTTCAAAATCTGTTAAATACATTCTAACAAATCGTATAGATTTAAAATCTGGTATTTGACCAATTTTTCTCGTATAACTTTTTATTGGTACCCTAAATAAAAACCAAGTTTCCGATCCAGATGTACCATTGGCGTAAGTAACATTCACAACCTTAGAATCTGTAATATAGGGTGTTACACCTGCCGCCATACCTGGTCTTAAATCAAACTCATATTCGTAATATTCTTCAGTTTCGTTTAATGTATTATCTCTATTTAAATCCTCATTATCAGGATATAAAGTGGCTGCAGATGAAAACTGAGAACTTGTGGTAGCAACTGGAGAATTGCCTTGCGGATTATTATAATTTTTATACCGTCCTAAAATACCCGTTTTAGCAGCGTCGAAAGCAGGGTCACGATACCAAGCATAGTCATCATTGGAAGGGTCTTTAATGGCTCTCTGATACAGTGTTGAGTTGGTACCAAAGTTGTTAGCGATCTGGTTTAAATAAAATGCTCTTTTACGTCGCTCGCCATCATTATCAAGACCATCAAACCCCACATCTTGGTAAGCCCTATCATCAACATTATTGCTAAATGCTTGTGTTACTTGAATAGGGTTTACGGGTGTTTTACCCCAAGTATTGCTACTATCCACAGCCGCTGGTGACGTTGGTGTATTCAAACCATTTTCATAAAAGCGCTTACCATCTTTCAAAATATCTTCACTAATATTACCTAAGTTAATACGTAATTTACCACCTGTACTTGATGGGTTTTTGATAAATGGATCTTGTACCCAAAACTCAATATTTTCAATATTATTGGTTTCAAAATCAGTTTGATCTATGCTACGCATAATACCACCCCACCTTGTTCTTGGGTTCTTTAATTTACCGTTACCGTCTATTTGTGAGGGATTGGCTTCAAAGTTATAAGGTCCTAAATCTGTAGGGTAATAGGCAAGGTCAAAAGTAACTTGCTGTGTATTGGTAATATTAGTAGTTTGTTGTGGAAACAATTCACTGGTATACACCAATCTTGTACTTGGTTTACTAATCTCATCTAAATTATTTCTAAAGGGGCTGTTGGTACTATTTTTATCTTGCAAAGTTGGCTCAATGTTGTACCAAGCTAATTTTGCACGATTTTTACCATAATCAACACTATCGGTTAATGTTGCTTCGGGAAATGAGGTAGTACCTTGTGGCGTACTTGCTAAGGCCCAAGCAACCAATGGAAAACGCAAATCTAAACTGCTTCTTGTACCCTCAAAATCATCTATATAAAACAAACCGCTATTACCGCTACCAATTTGTGCAGGATGGCCTGGTTTTAAATAAGCGCCTTCACCATAAGCAGTAATAGTACTCATGGTTTTGGTTGTATAAAACGGCAACTTATCTAGTAATCTTGTGAGACCTGGCAAATCAGATTTGTAGCTTACATCTGCGGTATACATGGTATTTCTGATAGGGTCTTCACCAATATTTACTTTGGTAAAAAACGGTCGTTCATTTAAACGCTCCATAGATGCCCCAAACTGTAGTTTTTTGCTTGCTTTATAATCGGCTCTTAAGCCCAAAAAGCCTCGCTGTTGCAGACCAAATTGTGCATTGTTTTCGTACGAAACATTTACTGGCACGCCAGAGTTTAAAATGGCTTGGTTTAATATTTTTACTTGACCTAGGTTATAATCAATACTATAATCTAACCCTTCAATTAAGTTTTGTCCACCAGCAGTTACTTTTACCGAACCTTGCGGAATATTAAAGGCACCTAAATAAATTTCGCTACCTCCGCTGCCCTTTGCTTGGCCTTGCATCACAAACCGGTTGAGATTGGCATAAGTTTGTGCGATGGCTTTAATGCTATCGTATAATTGTTGGTACACATATTTTTGCTGTAACGCGGGTTGCCCATTAAATGCAAGCCGCGCTAAGTCGCTACCAAAGGGCTCTAACACAGGAAATACAATTTTACCTTGTTGTGACAAAACAGTGTATCCTTCTACATAATCGTAAATACCATCAGGTTGTGGGTCGTTTCGGCTGTTTAATCTATCTAGCCCTAGAATATTGAGTAAGCTTTTACCATCCACACTTGGTGCTGCTTCAGGCAAATATCTTTTTAACCCCCCGCTTGGTTCTTGGTACAATACATTTAATTGAAAACCATCTTTGCTTAAGCCAAAAACGTCTAAGCTATATACGTTTTTCATCATCAATTTCCAAATGGGTAATGTGGTACGTGCAGATGTGGCTTTTAACAATTTGAGGAACAATACTTTTTGTACACCAGATGTATTGGCATTGGTATCTAATGCTACGTCTTGGCTAAACTCACCCACTTGATATACACGACCATTATTGGTGTACTGATACGCAACAGCCAATACCTCATCTGGCTGTAACTGACTATTTAACGATAAAAAGCCTGCTTGTGCATTAAAAGTATACTCGTTAGTGGTTAATTTTCTTGCAAAGGTTTTTTCGAAATCATTAACCGGCGTTAACCCTCTAGCAATCAATCGGCTATTAATTTGTGCAGGGTTTCTATTATTAGGGTCACCAGTTAAAAAGCTGTACAAATTGTTAGCACCATTGGCAGGCAAAGTGCTAGATGTTAAGGAGCTATTGGCAGGGTTGTACGGTTGGTTTTCACCTAAGTCCATTAAGCCCACGATATCTCTAGCATCGGTAGTAGCACCAGTTCTATTGGTTACCCAAACTTCAATCCGTTGTATTTGCACTTGGCTATTCACAAATGGCAACTTAGACATGGTAGTATTATAGTTATTTCTAAAATACTGCCCCATCAAAAAGTGGCGATTTTCTTCATAATCATCCAATTTTTTCTGAAAAGTGGTAGTAGCGGCTCCGCCTTTTAAGGTTTGACTTTGTCTTTGACTACGCTGCGTAGCAATTGCGGCAGTTATAAATAATTTACCAAACTGCAACTGGGTTTTTAAACCAAATAAATTCTGCGAAGATGGTACTAAGGTGCTTTTTGACTGCCAAGACATATTACCAGCTTCTATGCTTTTAATAATCTCGTCGTCCTTACCCTTATAATCAAGTTTTAATTGATTCAAATAGTCGAAATTTGCTAGCGTATTATAGCTGATAGGCAATTTTAATTTATCACCAATATTGGCATTAACATTAAAATTTGTATTCATGTTAAAATCAAAGCCACCATTTTTTCTAGCTGCTTCTGGCAATGTTGGGTTCAATGTTTTTTGACCTTGATAGCCCGCCATAATATCTACCGAACCTTGTGGTTTGATATCTACATTCAAGGCATTATTTTTTGCATTTTTTACGCCACTTTTCAAACTATCAAGTTTTGCGCCTGCGCCTCCAAGCAAATCTTTCGCACCAAAAATTCTGTCAAATAAGCTGTTGAAAACGGTGAGTTTTGGTCTTTGTTGCTTCTGATTTAATTGCGTCAATGCATTAGCCCTTTCTTTAAAGTAGGCTTCTTCGTTAAGCTTATTTTGCAGAGCATAATATTGTTCAAATGTGAGTGTTGTAGGTTTTCGGTAAATGGTATTACCAATTTTTTCTACAATAACATAGGTGTTGGTAGCAGGGTCGTATTCAATTTTTTGCTTTATAAGAGCGGTATCTTTAATATCGAATGGATTTTTGTTTTGATACGTAAAACGGTCGCCGCGTCTATCGCTTATAGGAAAGCGTAAGGTATCTTTTTTAATGTCAAAAGAATCTTTTTGTTGGGCTTGTACAGGTGCAACAGAAATTAACCACCCAATTATGGCAGTTAGAAAAACAATCGAATAAGATGAATAATGCTTCAAAAGACAGCTACTCTGGTTAGGTAAAATTTACTCTTATAACTATAAATTTTTTAATGCTTGTTTAATCATGTCCTCCAAAGCGATATCAGGATTTGACAATATTACTTTTTTTACAGCGTTTTCTGCCATTGGCTTACTAATACCAAGTGCAATCAGGGCATTAATAGCATCCGCATCCACAGTTTGAATGGCGAAATTTGTTAGCGGGCTTTCCATTGCTTGCTTTCCAAGCTTATCTCTCAGCTCTACAATCAGTCTTTCAGCACTTTTTTTACCTATACCTTTAATGCTTTCGAGCTGCTTGGTATTGCCTTGCACAATCGCCTTTACAATTTCGTCAGGTCTCATTCCAGACAGCATCATTCTTGCGGTAGCTGCACCAACACCAGATACACTTATCAGTTGTAAAAAAATTTCTTTTTCTGCCACTGTTGCAAAGCCATACATGGTTTGCCCGTTTTCATACAAGTGAATATAAGCGTGCAACAAACCTTCATCGGCATTAGCAATAGCGCTGTAAGTATTGAGGCTAATTTGTAAATCGTAGCCTACGCCATTTACATCTACCACCACTCTCGCAGGCGTTTTGTTTACAAATTTTCCCCTTACAAATGCAATCATAATCAAAACAAAAATAGTGTTTTTGATAATGCAAAATATACTGCTTTTTTATTGTACTAGTTTTATGAAATAGGATTTTAAATACATCTACAATATTGAAAAATACCATTTTGTACCCTAACAAATAATATTCTCTTACAAACATCAATTCTTCCTCAAAGAGAATAGTATTTTATTTACTTTCGATTGTTTTCCCCACTTTTCTATTTAATAATTGTAGCATGGTTATCAACTTAAGTGAGCAACATAGTTTGCTCAGCAATTGGGTATCTGAATTAAGAGACGTGAATGTCCAAGGCGATCGATTACGCTTCCGCAGAAACCTAGAGCGTATTGGCGAAGTTGCCGCTTATGAAATTAGTAAACAAATGCCTACTATTACCGTAGATATTCAAACGCCATTGGGCATTCATAATAGTAAAGTATTGGCCGAACAACCCGTTTTGGCCACCATTTTAAGAGCAGGCTTACCGCTCCATAATGGTATGTTGAATTATCTTGACAAGGCTGATAATGCCTTTATTTCTGCTTATAGAAAACATTTTCCCGATGGAAGTTTTGAAATTAGTTTAGAATACATGAGCTGCCCAACTTTAGAAAACCGCATTATTATCATCAGCGACCCCATGTTGGCAACAGGGGCTTCTTTGGTTAAAACGATTCGCTATATGAAAGAGGAAGGCAACCCAAAAGCTATCCATGTCGTTTGTGCCATTGCCTGCTCCGTAGGTATAGATTATATCAAAAGTCAATGTGGCGAAGATATTACGATTTGGTGTGGTGATATTGATGAAGAAATTACTGCAAAAGGCTATATTGTGCCTGGCCTTGGTGATGCAGGCGATTTGGCATTTGGCACTAAAGTTCAAGCATGATTTGTTAAATTCTTATAGTAATAATTTTTTATTACGCTATTTGCCTTAATTTAGTTGTCTGATATCTTGATATAAATGAGAAGATTAATTATTACTAGCTGTTTTATATTGATTGGCTTAATGACGTATGCGCAAGATCCACACTTTTCGCAATTTTTCTCGTCGCCATTAACCTTAAATCCAGCGTTTACAGGCAAGTTTTCAGGTACTTTTAGAGCAGCAGGTAATTATCGCAATCAGTGGCCTACCATCAATAACGCATATATCACCACAACAGGTTCGGTAGACTTTCATTTGCGTGAAAATCACATCCCTCAAAATGATACTTGGGGAATTGGCGGATTGTTTTACAGCGATAATAGTGCAAATGGTGCGGTACGTTTTAATTATGCTACTTTATCAACTGCTTACCACAAAGGCTTAGACGAAGAAGGCTATCACCAATTGGGGCTTGGTTTTCAAGTTACTTCTGCTACCATGTCTATCAACACCAATGCCCTACAATTTGAAGATCAGTTAACAACAGCTGGATTTACTGGTGTAACACAAGAAATTTTTAGTGGCGCTACTCTATCTGCTAATTATATAGATGTAAATACGGGCATTTTGTACAGTGGTAGCACTACTGATAAGAATAATTTTTATTTTGGTGTTAGTTTATACCACGTTAATAGACCAAAACAAAGTTTTGTAGGTGGCAATTATGTACTGAACCCTCGTGCTACCATTCATGCAGGTACTTATTTTCCTTTAGGGGCAAATGGTAATACTATTTTGCACCTAAGCGGTATGCAAACTTTTCAAGGCGGCGCTTCTGAAACTGTAGTTGGTGGTGCTATACAATTAGTGGCTAACCCAGAAGAAGCCAAGCCAACAAGCATTTATTTAGGTAGTTGGATGCGATTTAACGACGCTATTATTCCCTATTTAGGCTTAGAATTTGGCGATGTAAGATTGGGTGCTACTTACGATGTTAATAGTTCGTCGCTAAAAACTGCTAGCCAACGACAAGGTGGTATCGAGATTTCGTTGGTGTACATCTTGAAGAAAGAAACAGACAAAAACATTCCTTGCCCAAGATTTTAAAAGATGTAAAATAGTTAATACAAAAATAGCCGCTTGTGTCAAGCGGCTATTTTTATGTACTTAATTCATCTAATGTTATTAGTATTCGTCTTCATTAAACATAAAGTCTTCCTGACTAGGATAGTCTGGCCAAATGTCTTCAATACTCTCATAAATTTCACCTTCATCATCTAATTCTTGGAGGTTTTCAACCACCTCAATAGGTGCACCACTACGGATGGAGTAATCAATTAACTCATCTTTGGTAGCTGGCCAAGGCGCTTCTTCTAGGTAACTTGCTAATTCTAAAGTCCAAAACATACTTCAAAAATTTGTGCAAATGTAACCGTATAAATGAAACCACCAAATGTAAGTTTTGTTACAACCTTATTAAATTATTAAAGATGTAAAAAAGTTGCCACACTGGTTGTATGTTTACAGCCAATAAGTGCCCAATTGTATGTTAGAAGCCCATCATATTACTAAGCAATACGATCAATTACAAGTATTAAAAGGTGTTAATATTACCGTAGCCAATGGCGAAATTGTGTCTATAGTGGGTAGTTCTGGTGCGGGTAAAAGTACCTTATTACATATTCTTGGTACATTAGATACACCGGATAGCGGCAGTATTGTATTAAACCAACAACCTATTCACTTACTTAAAGGCAAGCAGTTGGCTGCTTTTAGAAATATGCATATGGGTTTTGTATTTCAGTTTCACCATTTATTACCTGAATTTAGTGCGCTAGAAAATGTGTGTATACCTGGTTGGATAGCAAACCGTAGCAAATCACAAGTAGCAAAAGAAGCGCAAGAACTTTTAAACTTATTAGGCTTAAGCGAAAGGGCGCAAAATAAACCACAACAACTTAGTGGTGGCGAACAGCAGCGTGTAGCAGTAGCAAGAGCCTTAATAAACAAGCCATCTATTGTATTTGCAGATGAGCCCACGGGCAACCTTGATAGCGCCAATGCAAAAGACCTGCACGAACTCTTTGTACGCTTAAAAACAGAACTTGGACAGACCTTTTTGATAGTTACGCACAACGAAGAACTTGCCGCTATGAGCGACAGAACCGTACATATGAAAGATGGGAAAATTACTGGTTAATGTGCTAATTAGCTATTATGATGATGTGATAAAGAAAGTATCAGAATGGCCGTTATTAGATACAAAATCTCAAATCATAAATCTACCCCACCCTTGGTTTCCAAGCTACTTCAGCAACTTGCAGTTCGTGAGCAATAAATCTGCCAAGTACAAATAAATAGTCGCTTAGTCGGTTAAGGTATTTAATTACCAAAGGTTCTACAAATAATTCGTGTTCTTGCATGGCTACACAGCAGCGTTCGGCGCGGCGGCATACACAACGGGTTACATGCGCTGTAGAAACCGCTGCATGCCCTCCTGGCAAAACAAAAAACTTCATTACTGGCAACACGTCATTCATACGATCTATTTCATGCTCCAGAAATGTAATATCAGTTTCTTTTAGGTCAGGAATTTTCATTAGCGGCTCTTTGTCTGGGTCGCAAGCCAATGATGAACCAATGGTAAATAATCTATCCTGAATTTCTTTCAGCGTGCTATTTGCCGCACTGTGGTGAAAATAATCGCCAAGCAAGCCAATATATGAATTTAATTCATCGATAGTGCCATACGCATCTATTCTAATATGCGACTTAGGCACTTTGGTGCCGCCAATTAATGAGGTTTTGCCTAAATCGCCGGTTTTGGTATATATTTTTAACGCCATTATTATCTATTTAAGGTACACATCACTTTCGAAACGCTACAAACGTATAGCTGTTGTGTGAGAACAACAAGATTGTGTGAGATTGGTTCAATGAAATACCTTCATACAATTGAAAAAATATTTGAATTGATACGGAAACGTATAGCGATAATAAAGATTTTGTGTTAATATTGTAAAAAATAAATCTGTTTAAAGATGGTATACCGATAGCCATGTGTCTACCTCTAGGATAAAAGAACTACCCATAACACCTTAAAAAACAATTATTTATTAAAACTTTAAAAACAAAAAAGTTATGGCAGTAAAGTACAAAGTAATTAAGAAAGCTGAGCCTGGCGTAATAGGCGGTGGTAATGGCAAATACTACGCAACACCTGTGGTACAAGGTGAGCGTAGCCTAGAGCAAATAACAAAAAGTATAGAAAAGATATGTACCGTAAGTGGCGCAGATATACGTGCCGTATTGTATTCGATGGTAGACGTAATTACAGACGACCTAGCCAATGGGCTAATAGTACGCATTGGCGACTTGGGTAGCTTACGCCTAAGCCTAAGCAGCGAGGGCTTTGCAAAAGAAAAAGATGTAACAGCTAGTGCTATTAAAAGCAGTAAAATATTGTTTACGCCAGGGCCTAAACTAAAAGAGATGCAACACACTTTGAAATTTGAAAAAGTGTTATAAACAATTGCCAAGCTAGGACTTTAGAATTTCCTGCCTAGGAAAAAAAATTAGCAAGCTAGGAAAATGTATTTTCCTAGCTTGGAAAAAAAATTTCCTAGGCAGGAAATTTTTAGGGTGTAATTTAGTGTTTGTTATCTTGTAAAAAAATAACCTTGACAATGGCGAAATAGGCTAATTTTAAGTCATCTATAATGTATTAACTTACTTTAATTTTGAACAAATAAAAAACTAAAAAGATGGCATTAACAGAAATCGTATCAGGACTTCCAATGGAGGTTACATACCAACTAATGGATACTGAAAAAGTTTATTATTTTTCCTTTATTGCTTTTAAAGGTGGTTGTGGATCATCTGGGCAACATCAAAATTACTGGCTAGCTTTAACGGATAGACGTGTTATGTATAAAACAAAAGTTTCTGAACTTAAAGGAAAATTAGAAAATTTTGTAGAAAAGGATGGTGATTTACCATTCGATAAAATTTCATTCATTGAAGTTTCAGAAGGTCAAGAAGTAAAAGGGTGTAGTGCTCAAAAAACGTTTCAATTAAGAATTAGTACATCTGGTGGAACAATTGCAATTCCTATACCTACAAAGGAAAAAGGGTATGAAATAAGAAAAATATATTCAGAATTAAGTCATAAAGCATAATGAAAATTTTGACTCTGCCAATCAATTGGATTTTGGTAATTTCAATACGAGTTTATCAAAAAACTAAAATGAGGCGTTATTCAAAATGTTTACATTATCCATCCTGCTCTGAATATGGAATTATTGCTTTAAAGAAGTATAATTTATTTAAGGCTGTAAAATTGACAATAAAAAGATACAATGATTGTAACCCTTTTTCAAACAGGCCTTATATTGACTACCCTTAGTAAGAGCAATTAGATTGCAATTAAAATGATACTAGAAACAATTTTTACTGTAATTATTTTATAAATCATGGTTGGTAAAGTAACTTTCATCAATACTCAAACAAGAAACTTCTGTATTGCGACAGGAAAAGGAAAATGTACTATTTGCAATGCCTCAAATATTAATGATATTAAAGTGGGCGACTCAATTGAATTCGACAATATTCTTGGTGGTAGTTATTTTTATAATTTAAGAACAGAAAGAATCAGTGCTAGTGTAGTGTATTGGGATATTAATATCGGCTCATCTATAGAATATTGTAAATAGTTGTTCGCCTTTGTTGGTATATGTGCAGATAAATGTTGGCAAGCGTACCAAAAAAGTCTCTTCACTATATCGTTTCCAAAACCTACTTAACCTGCTGCACCATGCGTAAGGGATGGCAGTGGAAAGCCCGCAGCGTAGCGAGGACTTGCAACGAACAGCCCGACACGCCACAAGCGGGAACGCCATCATAATTTCTGATTTATGGTTTGTGATTTGGGATTTATGCAAAAACCCGACAGGTCTTAAAGACCTGTCGGGTTTAAAAAAGAAGACTTATAATGGATGTTGAATACAATGACCAATCACCTAAAACCTACCCATGTAGGCTAGCCATAAACGCTGCTTTGTTTTTGTCGCTTTCAATAAGACCATCTTTCAGGCGCACTACACGGTGGGCGTAGCTAGCAATATCTTCTTCGTGGGTTACTAGCACTACAGTGTTGCCAGCTTGCTGTATTTTATCGAAAATGCCCATTACTTCTACCGAGGTTTTACTGTCTAAGTTACCGGTAGGTTCGTCGGCCAAGAGAATTGAGGGATTGTTTACCAAAGCACGTGCAATGGCTACACGCTGTATTTGACCACCACTTAGTTCATTGCTTTTATGGTGACTTCTTTCGGCCAAGCCTACTTTGCTTAGGGCTTCTAAAGCACGTTCGTGGCGCTCTTTTTTGCTAATGCCTGCGTAAATGAGTGGCAGGGCTACGTTTTCGGCAGCGGTAAGGCGAGGTAATAAGTTAAACTGTTGAAATACGAAACCAATTTCGGTGTTGCGCACTTCTGCTAAGTCGTCATCAGGCATTTTACTTACGTCTTTACCGTTCAATATATATCTACCACCTGTAGGTGAATCAAGGCAGCCCAAAATATTCATCAAAGTACTTTTACCACTACCACTTGGCCCCATGAGCGCTACGTATTCGTTCTTAAAAATATCGAGGTTAATACCTTTTAACACCGGTATAGCCTGCGTGCCCATAAAGTAGGCTTTCTGAATATTGTCTAAGTGGATGATTGCGCTCATATAGAGAGTGGTAGTTATGAATGGTGAGTTTTGGGGTCATTGGTCATAAGTCATTTGTTACAGATTCTTAACTATTGACTACTGACCATTGACAATTGACTATCGTTTGATAACCTTTGGCACTTTAAAATATTGGTTGTCTTTAGCTGGTGAATTTAGCAATGCTTCTTCCCTAGTTACGCTACCTTCTACAATATCTTCACGTAAAGCATTTACGCTATCGCCCATATGCATTAAGGGTTCTACGCCTGTGGTATCTACTTCTTGCAATTTTTCTACAAAAGCAATCATGTTTTGCAAATCGGCTTTATAGGCTTCTTTTTCATCTTCTGCAAAATGTAATCTTGCCAAATGTGCCAATTTTTCTATCGTAGCATTTGTTACTTCCATACCAACAAAAATACCTGTTTGAAGTGAGATTTGGAATTTATGATTTGAGATTGGTAGTTTGAGATTTATTACCAAGGGTTTACAATTTCAAATCTTAAATTTCAAATCTCAAATTAATTCTGCGTTGAATCGGGTGTTTCTTCCAAATTATCGGCATCCTTACCACGCCTTAATGCTACTTTAGGATTCGCCTGCGTTCCAGTAATGCTTACGGGAATACCGAAAATACCCAATGGCGGCAAACCAATACGCATTTTAAGGTTCAATCTGCCATCTAAACTTACTTGACCTTCTATGCGTGGTCTAAAACCTAAAATACGCATTTTAGTACGTTCTAGTGTGATGATATTGTTTTTAATAGTGGTTTTAAAATCTACTTTTTTCAGGTTAGGATTATTAAGACTATCTCTATTAGTAGCTTTACTTACGGCGGTAAATAGCTTTAAACCTTTCACTTGCACATTTTGTACAGACAATACACCACCACCTTCCAGCGATGGGTAAATAGGCATCATATTATCATCGAGCTTGCCTTTTAAAGCATAATCAACCGAGACAATGCCTTTTAAATATTTAGCAGAACTTGCCATATTGTGAAACAACTCAATTTGACGATACGCTTTATTTACATCAAAATCTTTAGCCGTAATGTGAAAATCAAAATAGGCTTTTGTTGCAGATTGACTCACATATGTTGCATCCATTACAGCGGCAGCGCCAATAATATTAAAGCCAGTTTCTTTTAGCATCAACTTGCCATTGCTGATAGTAAGATTACCATGTGCACTATCTAATTGCAAGCCGTTATATAATACTTTATTAGCGTTAGCAGTAAGTGTTACATCTATATTATCAGGAATCATTATCACACCTGTAGATGCAGATTTTTTGGATGATGTATCGCCTTTAACAGGTGCAAAAGCCATTAATTCATCTACATAAATTTTGTTGCTATTGAGCTTAAAATCGCCCTTTAATAGCGATTGGCTTTGCATTACATAATTAATTACGTTTTGTAAATTACCATTTAGGCTAAAATTAGTTTTGCCATAGCTTGCATTGAATTCATCAAACCACATATTTTCTTGCTGAAAGCGAAACAATCCAGATTTTACCAGTAATGGCTGCGGAAAACGCTCGTAGGTTAACGCCACATTGTTCACTTTCATGGTGCCACTATTTCTTAGTCTATCGTACAAGCCACGTATCGCATCGCTTTGCTTGCCTTGCAGCGATACATGGGTTTCTATTGAACCATTAACCCCAATACCATCTAGGGCAAAAACCTTATAAATTCTGCCAATATCTAGTACACCATTGGAAGTAATATCGTATTTAATATCAGACAAGTTCTCTATGCTCGCTTTAACGGTAAATAGTTGCTTTTCAAATTCCAAAGAAGCAGGTTTAATACTAATACTAGTGCCTTTTAAAGTGCCGTCGTTATTGGTTACTGTGGCTTCTACATTTATTTTTTCTATTGGGCTAGGATAGTATTTTGTTTTTACTGAACCATTTACCAAACTAATAGCAGCAGTAGTTTTAGGAAAGGCTTTTTTTACAGGATTATACGTACCGCTAGACAATACATCTACCAATAAATTACCCTTTAATTCTATACTGTCCAAAGGATAAAACTGCTTCACATCCGCTAAGTTGAATTTGCTTTTTATATTGGCTTCAATTGGGTAATTATCGCCACCAGATAATTTAAAAAAGCCCTTGATATAATTACTTAATACATTGGCATTCAGATTCTCGATAGACAATTTAGTATGTTGGTACTTGTTATCGCTACATGATGCATTTAGATTAAACGCTATATTGGTAACAGGCTCTGCCACGTTTGCATGTTTAAAATAGCCATTGATAAGAGATGATTCCACCTTAAAATTGGGTATAGAACTAATGACGGTATCTATGATACGCAAATGTTTTACCGTAGTAGTAGTATAGTTACCATCGGCAGTGGCGTGTAATTTGAATAAGCCTTTAACATCAAACGTACTTATACCGAAGGCTTTGTCCCACTTATCTAAATCTATTTCAGAGTTAATTTTTGCCTTAATATATGGCTGTTTTATACCTTTTATTTGTACCACCGAACTAAAATAATCTTTATCGATATTAAAGAAAATACTGTCAATATTTACATACAAACTATCGGGATTTAAACCAGGTAATTTGGTTTCAAAATTTAAAAATAAATTCTTGACAGGTGATGGTGTTTTATTATTAGCAATGTAGCCGTTCCGCACACCAATATTAAGTTTTAAATCGGGCATTGTATTAGTAGACGCTATAAATTTCCCCGATAATTCGGCATTAATATCGCCAGTACCTTTTACCTCGGTTTTATCAAGCCAGGTGATATATTCGGGTGGCAATGCTGTAAAAATATCGTGCAAATCAGTTGCATTTGAGTTAAGTTTAAAAAGCATATCATACCCATTCTTTAAAAACTCGAATTTGCCTGTAAAATCAAATGGCAGCTTATTGATTTTCAAATCATTTTTTTCAAAAATAAAAGCCAATGAATTGGTATTAATTTTGGTAATTAAATCAGCTTGTAATTTTTTAGACACAAAATATTGACGCCCGCCATACATGAAATCAACGGCAGCTACTTCTGCATGTGTGGTAAGGTCAAAAATGGCTTTGCTTAAATCGCCTTTACCTTTATATTCAAACCCTACTGCATTGATATACATTGGTAAGCTTCTATCATCGTAGGTAACACTGCTTTTTTCAACTACAATTTTCTCGATTTTTAACGAGGCAGAACTCGAATCTTTAACGGTGGTGGTATCTACTTTGCCAGCTTTATACACGTTGTAATTGGGCTTTCCTTCTGCATCTACTTGAATATTGATGGCCGCTTCTGTTAAATAAATTTCATCGATATCAATTTTTTTAGATAATAAACTGGCAATGTTGATACCAAGCGCTACTTCTTTGGCTTTCACCAAGGTTGTGTTTGCATATGGTGCAGACCCATTTAAATCAAAATCGTATAGTGTAAGTGTCAATGATGGAAAATGATTAAAAAAAGAAAGTCTTGCTTTGCTAAAATTAACTGAGGTGGTAAAGCTATTGGTGGCTAGTTTTTTAATTTCATCTGAAATGCGTTGTGGAAATAAAAAAGGTGCTAAAAATAGCAAAGCCACCAAGCTAAAGAAGCTTATGGCAGCGATTTTTAAGGATTTTAGTAATATTTGTTTTATCATAAAAAAAAGTTGCTTTGCATTAAAGCATAAAAGTAAGCCATCTACCACTTACCCATCATCAACAAAAGGTAAAATGACAAGAAAACGCCGAAACGATGGGTTGCGAAATTGTCTTTATTGCCTTTACACATTAACTAGCGGCAAAATATCACGCATCATGCTTTGAATTATCCCCATTTCAATAGCCATAAATTTTGTAAAAAAGGTTGAAAGGTTTTAAAAGAGAGGCAATAACCGTACTTTCGCCCGACGTTTTTAAAAAACTGATGAATCAATATGACTAAAATTACAGCTGCCATTACGGCTATTGGTGGATATGTACCTGAGACGAAATTGACGAATTTTGACCTAGAGAAAATGGTAGCAACCAACGACGAATGGATCAGAACAAGAACTGGCATTTCGGAAAGACGCATTTTAAACACACCGGGGGCTGCTACTAGCGATCTTGCTGTGCCTGCGGTTTTAGAAATTTTACGAAAGAAAAACTTAGACCCAAAAGACATTGATTGTATTATTTGCGCAACGGTTACACCAGATATGATGTTTCCTTCAACGGCAAATATTATCGGCGATAAAGTAGGCGCCAGCAATGCTTTTGGCTTTGACTTAAGTGCTGCTTGCAGTGGTTTTTTATTTTCACTTACCACAGGTGCTAGTTTTATAGAAAGTGGTAGGTATAAAAAAGTATTGGTGGTTGGTGCCGATAAAATGAGCGCCATAGTAGATTATACAGATAGAAATACCTGTATTTTATTTGGTGATGGCGCAGGTGCCGTATTACTCGAAGCCAATACAGAAGGCTACGGCGTACAAGACAGCTTATTAAAAAGCGATGGTAGTGGTAAAGATTTATTGCATATGAAAGGTGGTGGTTCTCTCCGCCCTGCAAGTGTAGAAACGGTGCTAGCAAAAGAGCATTTTATTCACCAAGAAGGTACGCAAGTATTTAAGTTTGCTGTAAAAGGTATGGCAGATGTTAGTGCCGAATTGCTAGAAAGAAATGGCCTTACAGGTGACGATATTGCATGGCTAGTTCCACATCAAGCCAATTTAAGAATTATTGATGCAACTGCTGATAGATTGGGTTTATCTAAAGACAAAGTGATGGTAAACATTAGCCGATATGGCAATACTACTGCAGCTACCATCCCACTTTGCTTGTGGGATTGGCAAGACCAACTTCAAAAGGGTGACAATCTTGTTTTTGCCGCTTTTGGGGGTGGCTTTACTTGGGGCGCTACTTTAATTAAATGGGGTTTTTAAACGTCTGAACGGGGATTCTGGAAGATTTTCAGGATTGGGAGGATTAGTATTCTGTGATATATTCCTACAAACCGCTTCATCCTACGAAATCCAGGTTCAGACAAATGAATTAACAATTTCTAATCTTATTTTGCCATTATTTTTACAATCCTAAAATTGGCGTCACAAGTTATAAAACAATGGCGTTGAGTGGTATAACGAACCATTGCGATTCTTTTAAATATTTTGCGTTCATAAAAAACAATTAAACAAAACACATGAAAAATTTTACAATTGGTTTAAATGCGGCTTTGGTGATTGCGGTAGCTGTATTATTTTATTTACAATTTTCAAATAAAAAAACGGTAGCTACTGCGCCTGCTACTGTGGCAAATAATAGCTTTAAAATTGCCTATTTTGAAAGTGACTCGTTGGAAACTGGTTTTGAATACTACAAAGAAGTAAGCAAAGAATTAGCTGCATCTGAACAACAAAAAAGAAGCGATTTATTGTCACAAAGAAATGCCTACATAGAAAAAGTAAAAGAATACCAAGCTAAAGGCCAAAGCATGACACAAATGGAAGCTGCTAAAGCCAACCAAGATGTTGAAGAACGCCAAAAAGCTATACAATCAAACGAACAACAAAAAAGCCAAGAAATTCAAGATGAACGTTTTAAAAAACTATTAGACGTTAAGAAGAAAATTGAAGACTATTTAAAAGAATACAACAAAAACAAAACCTACGCTTTTATCTTGTCTAGTTCTAGCGAATTAATGTATTACAAAGACAGTGCTTACGATATTACCAAAGACCTAATTAAAGGACTGAACGAAAAATACCCTAAGAAAAAATAGTACATCCACACCAAATTATTATCTTTCAATCCCATCCAAACTAACAGGATGGGATTTTTAATGAGAAGCTTATGAGTACTACCAACTTTAAACCCACTTTAGGTTTAGTAGATGCCACAATGATTGTTGCTGGCAGCATGATTGGATCGGGGATTTTTATTGTAAGTGCAGATATTACACGTAATGTGGGCAGTGCAGGCTGGTTAATTGCCGTATGGTTAATTACTGGGTTTATGACCTTAATTGCAGCCCTTAGCTATGGCGAATTAAGTGCGATGTTTCCTAAAGCAGGTGGCCAATACGTGTATTTAAAAGAAGCTTATAATCCTTTGGTGGGCTTTCTATACGGTTGGAGTTTTTTCTCAGTTATTCAAACTGGTACCATTGCCGCGGTAGGCGTTGCTTTCTCTAAATTTTTGGCCTATTTAATACCAGAGTTAGGTAATAACTATTTCTTGTTTCATTTTGGGAACTTTCAGATTTCATCGGGCCAATTGGTGGCTATATTCATCATCATTTTACTCACTTATATTAATTCACGTGGGGTAAAGGAAGGTAAGTTTATACAAACCCTATTTACGTCTGCCAAACTACTGGCTTTGCTAGGCCTAATTGTGTTTGGTTTTATCTTGGTAAAACATAGTTATTGGACAGAAAACTGGCATACAGGCTTTGTATCTACCAAAGCAACAGCAGCTAATGCAGCCGAAACACTTAGCATTGCCAATGTATCATGGATGGGTATTTCTGGTAGTGCTTTATTAGGTGCTATTGCAGCGAGTATGGTAGGTAGTATTTTTAGTAGCGATGCATGGAACAATGTCACGTTTATTGCTGGCGAAATGAAAAACCCACAACGCAATATTGGCTTGAGTTTATTCTTAGGTACCCTGATTGTAACCACTATTTACATCTCAGTAAACTTGATGTACTTAAACGTGTTGCCACTAAACGAGATTGCTTTTGCCAAAGACGACCGTGTAGCTGTAACGGCTGCCAATGCTATCTTTCCGTCGTTTGGTACTACCTTAATTGCCTTGCTGATAATGGTATCTACTTTTGGCTGTAACAATGGTTTAATATTAGCTGGTGCAAGGGTATATTATACTATGGCAAATGACGGTTTGTTTTTTAAAAGAGCAAGTACTTTAAACAAAAATGCTGTACCTGAATGGGCTTTATGGGCGCAATGTGTAGTAGCATCTATTTTATGTTTGAGTGGCAAGTATGGCGACTTGCTAGATATGATTTCGTTTGTGGTAGTATTGTTCTACATTCTTACCATTCTGGGCATCTTTATTTTGCGTAAAAAATTACCAAATGCTGAGCGACCTTACAAGGCATTTGGCTACCCTATATTACCCGCTTTGTACATGCTCATGGGAGCTGCATTTTGTACCTTACTCATCATTTACAAACCACAATACACTTGGCCGGGCTTAATCATTGTGTTAATCGGGATTCCTTTGTATTACATTGCGGTCGCAAATAAAAAGCAAGCAGCTTAGTTATGAATTTTGAGCAGTTATTCGAGGCTTTTAAGGGTAAAAAAGTAGCCGTTGTAGGCGATGTGATGCTAGATACGTATTGGTGGGGCCATGTAGAGCGCATTTCACCCGAAGCACCTGTACCTGTGGTAGCCGTTGATACCAAAGAATACCGTATTGGCGGGGCTGGTAATGTGGCTTTAAACACGGTGGCTTTGGGTGCGCAAACCTTTATTATCTCCGTAATTGGTGCCGATACAAATGGTGACACCTTAACCAAACTCTACCAAGAACAACATATTAATACCCAATATTTATTAGCCTCAACCGATAGAATAACCACCAATAAAATACGCATCATTAGCCGTAACCAACAAATGATGCGCTTGGATGAAGAATTAACCACCGATATTTCTACTGATTTGCAAGCACAAGTACTGCAACAAGTAGAACTGTGCATTGCCAACGATAAACCCGATGTGGTCATATTTGAAGACTACAATAAGGGTGTATTAACCGAAGGTTTAATAACCCAATTAATTGCTTTGTGCCAAGCTAATGGCATTGTAACCACGGTAGACCCTAAGCGCAAAAACTTTTTTGCCTACAAAGGGGTAGATATGTTTAAACCCAACTTGAAAGAAGTAAAAGAAGGGTTAAATATTAGCCTTGAAGCCGTAAATACCACTACTTTAAGCGAGATACACACACAGTTACAAGCCCATTTGCAGCACCATATCTCGTTTATAACATTATCAGAAAAAGGCGTGTTTTACAAAGACGCTACCGAAGCCAATATCATCCCTACACACATCCGCAATATAGCCGATGTAAGCGGCGCTGGCGATACCGTCATTGCTGTAGCCTCGCTAGTATACGCTACCACCAACAATATGAACCTTGCAGCCGAAATAGCCAATATTGCAGGTGGCTTAGTATGCGAAGAAGTGGGGACTGCAGCTATAAACAAGCAGAAGTTATTGAAAGAATGTGCATTGTTATTGAACTAAAAAAGCTTTAAATTTTTACTGTTTCTAAAAAATGTTTGATCGTCATTTACCCAACAAAAACAGTAAAGGCACGTCTAAACGTTTGTTCCAGCTTCGTTCGCTGTGGTCTGCACCTAAGTACTCTTTAGTAAGCCAATTAGCATCGGTGTAGCCTTTCTGCTGCATAATGCTATCTACTTGTGATTGAAAGGGTTTGTATAAGGCATCTAAAGTGACAGTGCCATAATCAAAATATATTTTATGATCCTTTGGAGAGGGCAAATGGTCACGCAAATAGGCCATAAAAGTAGCTGGTATCGGGTTATTATCTGCACGAAAAATACCTGTCCAGTGGGTAGATAAACAAGCTGCACCACCAAATACTTGTGGATACTCACAAATGGCATACATAGAAATTAAACCACCCATGCTGCTACCTGCAATAAATGTGTTGGCTCTATCTTTTAAAGTAGCAAAATGGCTGTCAATAAAGGGTTTCAGCTCTTTTACGATGAATTTTAAGTAATTATCAGATTGTATGGTATCGGCAAACAAAGGCTGCGTAGCACCTCTTGTCGCTTTATAAATAGAATCTTGCTGTGCTTGCGTAAGCGACTTAAAAGGCTTCTGCGGAAAATACTCGCTGTGGCGCTTGGCTTCGCCGTTGTAAATACCCACCACAATGCAGTCCTTTATTTGATGGCTTTGCAGCAGTTGGCTAGCTACTTTATCTACTTGCCAGGCTTGGTGGTTCCACATAATGCTAGAATCGAATAGGGCTTTACCATCGTGCATGTACAGCACTGCATATTCTTTGCTATTGCTATACCCTTCTGGTAGCCATACATCTATATTTCTTGCACCAACATATTTTGAAGGCATTTGGTCATAATGCTTAATAGTACCTGCTACCACTTTGGGTACTTGTGCCATTGCTATTTGTTGTAAAAAGCTTGTTAATAGTAACATGAAAACTAGGCGCATAGTATCATCATTTATTAGCAAAAGTAATTGTGTAAATAATACACAACAAGAATAACCTTCTATTATTCTTGAGAATAAAAAGTAGGCTAACATGAGTGATGTTAGCCTATCCTATTTAACCAAATATGGCGCAATCTCCTTTTGCCAAATGGCATAACCCGCTGGCTTCATATGTAAACGATCGCTTATATACAATTCTTCACGCATCTGCCCATTATCGTCTAACATTGGCTTGTACACATCAATAAAAGACGCATTGGACTGCCTTTTTATAAAGGCTTTTATCAGTGCATTAGCTGCTTTTACTTTATCTTGAATACTTGTGCGTACAGGGCTGGGTTTTATAGACACATAACTGATTGTCGTGCTAGGCAAATTGGTACGTATGATACCGAATAGTGTTTTTACCCTGTTCAATACTTCGGCTGCTGAAATACTATCTGGCGAAGCCAAATCGTTTTCACCGCAGTAAATCACTACTTGTTTTGGCTGATATGGCAAAATAATATCGTAAGCATAGCGAATCACATCTACCAAAGTAGAACCGCCAAAACCTCGGTTGATAATGGGGTATTCAGGGAAATACGCATTCACGTCTTTCCATTTTGTAAACGATGAACTGCCTACGAATACAATGCAATGCTGTTGGGGTAATTGCAGCGAATCTTGCTTTTTAAAAGCAACAATCTCTTGCCAAAAAGCAGGGGTGCTTTGAGCTTGCAATACATTTTGAAAAAAGACAAATAAGACAATTAAAAGGATTAATTTTTTCATATTTACTGGCATATTTTAAAGTTGTTAAACGAATATCGGGTTTATAATTGGCGGCAGCAAATAGAGACATCATTCATAAAAAATCCCCCAACCTTAAAAGATTGAGGGATTTGAGATATCACTATTGACTTTTCTCCATTGACTATTCACCATTCATTAAATCTGCACTTTCATCACCAATTTTTTAATTGGTTGGTCGTTTACAGCAATCATAGGGGCATGTACATCTTCTGGAAAAAAAATAGCGAATTGGTTATCGGTTAAATTGAAATACATATCTGGTGCATCGTTGTAAAATACAACATCTTTTTCAGGGTTATACTCGCCCCTTTGAGAAGCGCAAGTGCTACGCGGTTTCCAACCGATGGTTTCGTTGCCACGAATACATAATTGAATATCGATATTCTTGTTATGACACTCGAACTTAGCAATGGAATCGGCCGCAGGCATGCCAGCTTTGTCAGACACGATGGCTTTTAAACCTTCTGCAATGTCTGTCTTACCTATTTCTAATTCTGCAAGGTTTTGAGATTTGATGTACTTAAATGCTTTTGCAAATAATGGGTGAATGCTGGTGTATTTGTCAGCATTGGCAAGTGTATCTACTATCATGATTTAAAATTTGAGATTTGTAATTTGAAATTATTGATCTGATGTTAAAGTTATTGGCTAAAGCCAATAACTTTAATTTGTTTTAACCCAAGGCTTAAGCCTTGGGTTATTGCTAAAACATAGCTTGGCTTTAGTCAAATAAATTGGTATAATATGTGGCAACTGCTGATAGTTGAATTGAACGTTGCAGTGTGCGACGCAACGGATGCTCAATTGAAAGGCTACAGCTGGTTACCAAAGAAAAAAATCCGCCTAAGCAAAAGGCTTGACGGATTTTAATTAGCATATCATCGAATTATCACATTATCGAATTAACGTTGTACACGGCCGCTACCATCACCTTTTACTAGTTCTTTTACTTCGCTTAGGGTTGCGTGGTTAAGGTCACCTGGAATAGTGTGCTTTAACGCAGAAGCAGCAACACCAAATTCAGCAGCATCAGCCATTGGCATACCTGTAACTAGACCATAGATAAGACCACTTGCAAAGCTATCGCCACTACCTACGCGGTCTACGATACGAACTTTGTATTCTTTAGTGTGGTAGAAATCTGTACCATCGTACACAAGAGCGCTCCAACCATTGTCAGAAGCACTGTAGCTTTCACGTAAAGAAGAAGCGATGAATTTGAAACCAAATTTCGCTTTCATTTGTGCAAAGATGTCTTTGAAACCATCAAGGTTTAATTCACCTTTGGTAACATCGGTATTTGCAGCTTTAAAGCCTAAGCATAAATCAGCATCTTCTTCGTTACCAATACATACGTCTACAAACTCGCAAAGCTCAGTCATTACCACTCTTGCTTTTTCTTTAGTCCATAATTTTTTACGGAAATTTAAGTCAATAGAGGTAGTGATACCTTTTGCTTTGGCAGCTTTTAAAGCAGCTAAAGTTAAAGCAGCCGCTTTATCGCTTAATGCTGGTGTGATACCAGTGGTGTGAAACCACTCAGCACCATCAAATATTTTATCCCAATCAAATTCGCTAGCATCAACATCGGCAATGGAAGCACCTGCACGGTCGTACACAACCTGAGAAGCGCGCATAGAAGCACCAGTTTCTAAGAAATAGATACCTAAACGGTCGCCACCACGGGCTACGAATTGTGTATCTACACCATAGCGGCGCAAGTGATTGATAGCAGCTTGGCCAATAGGATTGTTAGGTACTTTAGAAACGAACGTTCCGTTTAAACCATAGTTGCATAATGCAGCAGATACGTTGGCTTCGCCACCACCATAAGTGATATCGAAAGTATCGGCCTGTACAAAACGTTTGAAATCTGGCGTTGATAAACGCAACATGATTTCACCAAGAGTCACAACTTTTTTAGACATAATCGTTAGTTGATTTTTGTGTGGTAAGATGAATAATGAGTGATTCTTTTATTGACGATTATTTCACAAATCGAATTTCAAAATTATTGCGCAAAAACGCATATTAGCAACAAAATCTACGTATTCGTTTGCATAGAAAAGTCTTTTAAAATTGTAAAAACTGACCTTCTTTTGTTAAGTAATTAAGGCATCCAAAGCCTTGTATGTACGTATTATAACTGCATTTTTTCATGATTAAATACAAACCATATGAGTAAAAAAGTAGACATTTTAAATGCTATTAAAGAACAAGGTATTTTGCCATTATTCTTTAATAAGGATACAGAAGTAAGCCTAGAAGTATTAAGAGCTTTGTACCGTGCGGGCGTAAAAACTGTAGAATATACCAACAGAGGAGAAGCGGCTTTAGCCAACTTTAAAGAATTACGCAAGCTGGTAGATGCTGAAATGCCAAGTTTTTACTTGGGTATTGGCACCATTAAAAATGCTGCGCAAGCAGAAGCATTTATTGAAGCAGGTGCAGATTATATCATTTCTCCGGGCTTAATACCTGAAGTAGCTGCGGTGGCTGATAAAGCTGATATTTTGTGGGTACCGGGCGCTATGACACCATCAGAAATTATTGCTGCAGAAAACCTAGGCGCAAAATTTGTAAAATTATTCCCAGGTAATTTATTAGGACCAGATTTTATGAGTTCAATTAAAGAATTGTTCCCGGCTATGATATTTATGCCTACAGGCGGTGTAGATACTACCAAAGAAAACATTAGCGCTTGGTTTAAATCGGGCGTAAGTGCGGTAGGAATGGGTAGTAAATTATTGAGCAAAGCTTTATTAGAAGCAAAAGATTACGCTACTATCGAATCGGCCACTAAAGAAGTATTGGCAACTGTGAAAGCGGTAAGAGGTTAATCTTATACAAAATAAAAATAATAAAAATGAGTTAAGCGCTTTGCTTAACCCATTTTTATTGTAGTAATGTGATTAAAATTTAAAGGATAAACCGCCGTGTAGGATGTATTTACCATACCCACCTTCTACGAAAAAGCCAGTATTTTTACTTACATTAAATTTAGCCCCAATGCCAATTTGATAAGCCAAATCGGGAAGTGCTACTGGCGGATAGACAGTATTACCAGAGCCATCTGTAAAATTTTGACTCCAAGAATTAATACCAATAGCCGTTCTTATATAGGGCGTCACCGCTTTGCTAGCTGGTATATAGCGCACAAAATTGATCATATAACTCCAATTGTCTAAAGCCCCATTCAAAGACGGCGAGGTAGGGTTATTATAGCTATAATATGGCATTTTTACAGTGCCATGGGTTACAAGCAAACCAATACTCGTTGTTGGATTAAATTGATAATCGATAGCACCTGTAAATGGTCCAGACTGTGAAGCAGTACCTTTGTAATAATTAAAATAATCTGGCAATTGTAGTTTATCTAAATTAGGAAACCCATAGCCCACCGATACAATGACCACTGGTTTAAATTTAGGTTGATTTTTTTTGGGTGAATTCGGTCTCGGTCTTGGTGCACCATATCCATATCTAGCGCCGCCGCCAAATCGCCCGCCAAACCTGCCGCCAATAAAAACTTGGGATTCAGCACTTGTAACACAGCCTACAACTAAACACATTAATAATAAATACTTTAATTTCATAGAAAACAGTTTAAAGCATTAGATACCAAGTTGACAAGAAAGTTTGATTAGGAAATCGTTAAAATAAACTTATAAAAAGCAGCACCGAGGAAAAACAACTAGCTATGATTAATCTTTTCCACAATCGAAACGATGGCTTAAAATTTGTTTTTTGTGTTTCATTGCTTTCCTTACCTTTGCCGTCCCTTATTTTAAGGCTAATTAGCACAATTGTTTATAAACTTTGGCCAATTTCTGTTTATAAACCATTCATTTTCAAAGCTTAAGCAAGCTATTATCTTTAATGGATAGTGGTTTATTTTTTAGACAAAACCGGTGTACAAAATACTATGTCAACAACAACTTTGAACAACAGGGTAAATTTCGGTAAGACTAAGCACCTAGCTGACACGCCCGACTTATTAGACATTCAGTTACAATCCTTCAGAGAGTTTTTTCAGTTAGAGACAACGCCAGATAAGCGTAATGTTGAGGGTTTGTTCCGTGTGTTTAAAGACAACTTTCCTATCACTGATACAAGAAATATCTTCGTATTAGAGTTCTTAGATTATTTCATTGATCCACCACGTTATTCTATTGAGGAATGTATGGAGCGTGGATTGACATACGCCGTGCCATTAAAAGCTAAATTACGTTTAAGCTGTAATGATGAAGAGCATGTGGATTTTCAAACCATTGTACAGGATGTATTTTTAGGTAATATTCCTTACATGACACCACGTGGTACTTTCGTAGTAAATGGTGCTGAGCGTGTGGTAGTATCCCAATTACACCGTTCACCTGGTGTATTCTTTGGCCAATCTACCCACCCAAATGGTACTAAAATTTACTCAGCGAGAGTAATTCCTTTCAAGGGTGCTTGGATGGAATTTGCTACTGACATTAATAATGTCATGTATGCCTACATCGATCGTAAGAAAAAGTTTCCTGTAACGACTTTATTGCGTTCTATTGGCTTTGAAACAGATAAAGATATTCTTGAGCTTTTTGGTATGGCCGATGAGGTAAAAGCTGAAAAAAGCGAATTAGAAAAACATATTGGCAAAAAACTAGCCGCTCGTGTATTAAGAACATGGGTGGAGGATTTCGTAGATGAAGATACCGGTGAGGTGGTTTCTATTGAGCGTAACGAAATTGTAATGGAGCGTGACAGCATTTTAGATGCTGATAGTGTAGATACGATTATTGAAATGGAAATCAAAAGCATTTTCTTGCAGAGAGAAGATGTTGGTGGAGACTACGCCATTATTTATAATACGTTAAATAAAGATACTTCAAACAGTGAGTTAGAAGCGGTTCAGCATATTTATCGCCAATTGCGTGGTGCAGATGCCCCTGATAACGAAACGGCTCGTGGTATTATTGATAAATTATTTTTTAGTGATAAACGTTACGATTTAGGCGAAGTTGGTCGTTATAAAATCAATGGTAAACTTGGTTTAGATTATCCGTTAACTAAGAAAGTATTAACCAAGCAAGATATTATTGAAATTGTTAAATACTTGGTACGCTTAACCAATGCGAAAGCCGAGATTGACGATATTGATCACCTAAGCAACCGTCGTGTACGTACTGTGGGTGAGCAATTGTACGCACAGTTTGGTGTCGGTTTAGCACGTATGGCACGTACCATTCGCGAACGTATGAACGTTCGTGATAACGAGGTATTTACCCCAGTAGATTTGATTAATGCCAGAACATTATCTTCAGTAATCAACTCATTCTTTGGTACATCTCAATTATCACAGTTCCTTGACCAAACCAATCCATTATCTGAAATCACGCACAAACGTCGTATTTCTGCGCTAGGGCCTGGTGGTTTAAGTAGAGAGAGAGCTGGTTTTGAGGTGCGTGACGTACACTATTCTCACTACGGTCGTTTATGTACTATCGAAACACCAGAAGGACCAAACATTGGTTTGATTTCTACCCTTTGCGTACACGCCAAGATTAACGATATGGGCTTCATTGAAACCCCATACCGTAAAGTAGAAAATGGTAAAGTAAACGTAAACGAACTATTATATCTAAGCGCGGAAGCGGAAGAAAATGTAAAAGTTGCACAATCTAACTCTCCTATCGATGATGCTGGTAATTTATTAGCAGAGAAAGTAGTATCAAGAGATACTGGCGACTTCCCAATCTTAGATAGAGCTGAAGTAGAATATATGGACGTTGCACCTAACCAAATTGTGGGTTTAAGTGCGTCTTTAATTCCTTTCTTAGAGCATGATGATGCCAACCGTGCCTTGATGGGTTCAAACATGCAACGTCAGGCGGTACCATTGATTAGAATGGAAGTACCAATTGTGGGTACTGGTTTAGAAGGTCGTGCTGCTCGTGATGCACGTATTCAAGTGCATGCAGAAGGTACAGGTGTTGTAGAATTTGTTGATGCGAATGAAATCCATGTTCGTTACGATAGAAATGATTTAGATCGTTTGGTATCGTTTGAAGATGATTTGATTGTATATAAACTAACGAAGTTCATTAAAACCAACCAAGCTACTTGTATCAACTTGCGTCCTGCTGTTAAAAAAGGACAAAAAGTGGTAAAAGGCGATTTCTTAACCGAAGGTTATGCCACTAAAGACGGTGAATTGGCCTTGGGTAGAAACTTGGTAGTTGCGTTCATGCCTTGGAAAGGTTACAACTTCGAGGATGCGATTGTAATCAACGAGAAAGTAGCAAGAGAAGATATGTTTACTTCTGTTCATATTGATGAATATGAACTAGAAGTACGTGATACTAAATTGGGTGAAGAAGAATTAACGCCAGATATTCCTAACGTTTCTGAAGAAGCTACTAAAGATTTAGATGAGCATGGTATCATCAGAATTGGAGCTACAATTAAAGAAGGTGATATCTTAATTGGTAAAATTACACCTAAAGGTGAAAGTGACCCTACACCTGAAGAGAAATTACTACGTGCCATTTTTGGTGATAAAGCTGGTGATGCTAAAGATGCATCATTAAAAGCACCAAATGGTACAGAAGGTGTGGTTATTGATAAGAAATTATTCCAACGTGCTAAAAAGGATAAGAATACAAAAGTTAAAGAAAAAGCACAGTTAGAAAAAGTAGAAAAAGCGCACCAAGCTGTTGTTGAAGAAGTTAAAGAACAATTGTTGAGCAAATTACAAACCTTGTTAAAAGACAAAACTTCACAAGGTGTTACCAACAATTTTGGCGAAAGCTTAATTGGTAAAGGTGCTAAGTTTAACTACAAAAACTTATCATCTATTGATTATGCTACTGTAAATCCATTAGGTTGGACAGGTGACGAGGAAACAGACAACTATATAAACGTTTTGTTGCATAACTACACCATCAAGTATAACGAAGAGTTAGGTAGATACAAAAGAGAGAAATTCAATATTTCTATTGGTGACGAATTACCAGCAGGTGTATTGAAACTAGCTAAAGTATACCTTGCTGTAAAACGTAAGTTGAAAGTGGGTGATAAAATGGCGGGTCGCCACGGAAATAAAGGTATTGTTGCGAAAATTGTTCGTGCAGAAGATATGCCTTTCATGGAAGATGGTACACCAGTTGACATCGTATTGAACCCATTGGGCGTACCTTCTCGTATGAACTTAGGTCAGATTTACGAAACTATCCTTGGTTGGACAGGTTTGAAATTAGGTATGAAATTCGCAACGCCAATTTTTGATGGTGCTAGCACTACCGAAATTGAAGAGTTGTGTGTGAAAGCTGGTATTCCACGTAATGGTCACACTTACTTGTATGATGGTGAAACAGGTGATCGTTTCCACCAAAAAGCAACTGTAGGTGTTATTTATATGATTAAATTACACCACATGGTTGATGATAAAATGCACGCTCGTTCTATTGGGCCGTACAGCTTAATCACGCAACAACCATTAGGTGGTAAGGCACAGTTTGGTGGTCAGCGTTTTGGTGAGATGGAGGTTTGGGCATTGGAAGCATACGGTGCTGCTAACATCTTACAAGAATTATTAACCTTGAAATCTGATGATATTATTGGCCGTGCAAAAACCTATGAGGCAATTGTTAAGGGCGAAAATATCCCAAGACCAGGTGTTCCTGAATCATTCAATGTATTGGTACATGAATTAAGAGGTTTAGGTTTAGATCTTAAATTCGAATAAGAGATACTCTAATTTCTGTAAAACATAAAGCCACTCTAAAATAATATTTAGAGTGGCTTTTTAATGACTAGAACTTTTTATAACTTATTCACAATTTAAATATCTCGCCCAACCGATAATAACACAGCTTTTGGTCTCGCTTATTCAAAGCCACTTTTATCATTTTCGACGCCAATACCGCTACAGGCATTGGTGTTTGAGATGTTAGTAAACCAAATCCGTTTAGCCAATGTATTAGCTTAACAGACCACTGTTCCATTGTACGTCCATCATTTACGAATCGCTCTAAAATACCCGGCTGAAAAATATGTACACTATTAAAGCCTAAGTTGATAAACATAGCTTCCAACTCACCCTTCATTCTTGGATAAAAGAAAGGGGATTTGCCATTGGCACCATAAGCAGACAATAAAATAGCAGTAGATACACCATTGGCTACAGCTGCCTTGGCAATATTGTATTGGTAAGTAACATCTACCTTGTACTGTGCGGCTTTACTACCTGCTTGCTTTAACGTAGTACCCATGGAACTAAATAACACATCGCCAGTAATAAGGTGCTGCCATGCGTTGATAGCATCAAAGTCTACTACATAAGTTTCAAGTTTTGGATGTACCAATGCAGTATTTTTTCTTACAAATATTTTGACGGCAGATATACTATTGTCATCTAATAACTGCGACACCAATTGCTTACCCGTAGCGCCTGTAGCACCTATCACGACTGCTATTGTCTTTATCATACTAAAATTAATACTGAAAGTAGACATTTATCTGCAATTGTATCCCAGATCGCAGATAAACTATTGATTACAAAATGGTAATATCAAAACATAGCGAATTAACACTTATCTTTATTCTTACCATAAATTTTTATATGGCGCATTGATTTAAAAAGAGAGACCTATGATTCCTGCAATGAGGCAGTGGTTTAACACAGCATTTACCGAAGATACATACAATCACTATTTGGCGCAGCTAGATACCAAACATCCTGGCGCTATTTCGTTTAGGGTAGCAGAAACACCGCTATTTATAGACAAAGCATTTACCAATAAAATTTTAGAAGCCTGCGAAGCCATTGTAGATGTCATTGTTCAACCCAATTTTTATGCGCTTACAAAAAAATCAGTACCAGCAGCAGTTAAAGTGCCTAATGGTACAAAATTCTCAAACTTTATCGCTTTCGACTTTGGTATTTGTGAAAACGAAGCAGGCGAATTAGAACCTCAATTAATAGAAATGCAGGGCTTCCCTAGCTTATTTGCTTTTCAAGTGTGGCAAGAAGAAGTGGCTACCAAATGTTGGGATATTCCTAGCCATTACTCAACCTATTTGAATGGTTTTGACCAAGCATCGTATATCGCTTTACTCAAAGAGATTATTTTGGGTAATCATGCAGCAGAACATGTGATTTTGCTAGAAATATTACCACATAAGCAAAAAACAAAAATTGACTTTTACTGCACAGAAGACTATGTAGGTATTAAAACCGTTTGTCTTACAGAATTAATTCAAGAAGGTACGCAATTGTTTTACCTACTTGATGGCGTAAAAACACCTGTAAAGCGTATTTATAATCGTATCATTTTCGATGATTTGCAACAGCAATCGGCAGATATACAAACCAAAGGCAAATTATTGTTAGAAGATTTAGATGTAGAATGGGTACCACATCCAAACTGGTTTTATAAAATAAGCAAATACACGCTTCCATTTATTAGGCATAAATATGTGCCAGAAACAAGATTTTTGGATGAGATAGACACCCTGCCAACAGACCTTGAAAATTATGTATTGAAGCCTTTATTCTCATTTGCAGGGCAAGGCGTGGTGATAGATATAACGCCAGCAGATATTGCAGCAGTAACAGAGCCACATAACTGGATTTTACAGAAAAAAGTAAAGTATGCCTATGTAATTGTTACACCAAACGAGCCTGCTAAAGCCGAAATACGTATTTTTTATTTCTGGAAAGATGGCGAACCTAGACCCATTGCTACCAATAATTTGGCAAGATTAAGTAAGGGTAAAATGATAGGTGTACGCTATAATGCAGATAAAGATTGGGTGGGCGGTACATTGGCTTATTTTGAGCGATAAATGCCCTTATAGCACCACCGTTACCGATTATCAAGAATTTCATATACTATTTAACATTCATGTTTTAAAGGTATTTGTTTCTAGTTAATGTTTTTTATTTCTAATTATATTTTCAATGATTACCATAAAACAATTTTAGTATTATTTATTCAGCGTTTTATTGTGAAAGCGTTTTTAGAACTAGTAACTAGTGGTAATTTATTGTTTCACAGTGAGCCTTACTAGATCATTTGGAATCGTAACTTTTAACACTTTCCAATTATCGATTGTAAATAATTTACCAGTTAATGTTACTGGTTCTGCCACAGCGTAGCCAATTTTAGTATTTATTTTTTCGCCATTTTCTTCTATAATAACGACATAGGCATTTTTACCATTAGCATCTTTGTAATGGAGCATAGGCATGATTCCGCCTTCAATGCATCTGATTGCACAAGAACGGTGCGGCTTACCAAAGCCTGGATTCATGGCACCAAAATAACACTTAGGATCAATAATTTCACCCGTTAACGCTACTTTACCTATATATCGAATATTTGGCACTGGTATGTAGGTATTGGTAAGCAATGAAGAAATAGGTGCTTTATCGCTATTTAACAAAATGGCTTCATGACTAGCATTATACTTAGGACTACAGCAAATGCTATCTTTCTCGGTATGGCTATGGGTATTGCCGCAAGCAATTGATAACTCGCCATTACTTAGTTGCAGTAATTGTACCCCATCACTTTCTAAAAGTACCCCTTCAATTTGCACTAAGGGGTCTTTACCGTGCCTTTTCATAAAAAATTCTACTGCATTTACCGCCCCAAATTTCCAAGTATTGAATAAGGGATAAGTTTTTACAATAGGATTACCATAAATATCCTTACCCTGTACGGTACGTAATGCGGGAAAAGGATTCGCAATTAATTGACCTTCAAATTTTGTTGCATTATCTGCAAAATAAGAGGTGGCAATATGTGATTGGTTAAATGATATAATCAATACACATAATAATATTATACAAACAATTACAACGCTAGCCTTTTTGGCAAATATGCTAAAAACCTTATTCGCAACTGGTTGCCAACCAATGTAAAATGGTTGTTCTTTGGTTATAAGCGCAGGTTCCATATATGCTATATTTGGAATAATCGTCGGCGCAATAAAAGTACCTTCTGGTAATGGATGAGGGTCTATCCAAACAATATTATCTATTATTTTAGTGTGATAGGTAGCAATTTTTTCGGTAAAAGGTGCTGGCGCACAACCATTTGCAGGCTCGTATTGGTAGCCATGCCATGGGCATGTGATGCAACCATCAATAATTTTGCCTTCGCCCAAGGGACCATTTTGGTGCTTACACACATTATGTACAGCACTAATTTTATTGTCATATTTGAAAACGGCAATTCTTTCACCATTTGCAAAAATCATTTTTGCTTTATTATTATCAATTTCAGTAACCGCAGCCACTTTTATCCATCCTTCAACTTCTGTTTTTTGCCTATTATCAAAGCGGTACTCTTTATAAGCCGCATAAACGTGTAAGATGCCAAGCCATAAGACACCCAATAAAAGCATCACAAAATATATAGGCGCACTTTCTAATTGCAAAACACCCAATAATATATGTAAAATCAATAAGCCATATGCTAGGTATACCAATAGGTGTAGGGTTTTCCAAATACGTGGCGATAAAACCGATAGCCAAAAATCGTGGCTAGTGAATGCCATGAGCATTAGTATTAGATATGCTACAAAGCCAAGCGTTTGAAATGGAAAATAAATAAATGAATTATAATGCGTATTACTAACAAATAAAGATATCAAAGGATGCAAATTACCATTACCGTGAAATTGTAAGATGCTGAAAAAAGCGTGTACGCTTGCCATTAAAAACATGGTTACGCCCAAATGACGTCTATTGTACAACAATACTAAAAACTTACTATTTAATCTAGATAATGGCCCTATTGATAAAATAACGTGCAGCATAATGATAGCCAAGGTTCCAAAGGAACGAATCAGCATTGTTTCAAAAGTAAGTGTGGGAAATAAAAGAATATTAATGGTAAAATAGGTGATCAAGTATAGCAAAATTGCCGATATGAAAACAATATCATACCATTTTTTTTGTTTATTCCAAAGTATTGCCTGAAAACTTGCACTCATAAAAAATATTAGGAAGTTAATAATGTACAGCACGCAACCAAAAGGTTACAATAATTAATATAGGTAATAGTACTAATAATAATATCCAAATGATAAAATGTTTTTGTCTTAGCGGTTTAATCATGGCTGTTTGATAATTTTAATCAACAAATATGGCCAAAGCATGATAGATGCTGGCAATAGTAATAGTTTTAACCCAATGCCGCCACCTTTTGTACTATGGTGGATTTTTTCAGCACCCCAAACAACGAAAAAAAGACCAAAGCAAACACCACAAAATATATAAATATATAAGCAATCAATCACTATCATATTTTTTTATTTTAATTTTAGAAGCAGATAGTCGCTTAAAAAGTATGGCTGCCGACATCATTCCAACAATAGGACAAAGCATATAAATCCAAAAAGCGGTATAAATGCCAGATGGAAAAGCCGTGGCAAAACTGCGTGCAGGGTTCATGCCAAAGCCACTAACAGGGCCTGCCAAAACCACATAAATATATACCAAAAGAGCGGCAAATATTTTGGTAAATTTTTTTAAGCCACTGTTTGATACATGTAGTACCATTGTAATCATAATAAACCCAATACCTATTTCGCAAATGGCAGCTTTCCAATTGGAAATACCTTTACCAGGTACTGTAACTACATAATTTACAGGCGCATCTGTTAACGTGTGCTTCATTAAAAAACCCATGATATATACTGCCAATACACCCCCTGTAAATTGTGAGATTATATAAAAGAAGCAATTTAATCGGCTTAAATTACCCAAATAATATTGCACCAAACTCACGGCTGGATTAATATGTGAACCTGAAGGGGCAGTTAAGGGTGAATAAAATATAATAATCGCTGTTAAGCTCATGGCCAAACCCATCACTAAATTTTTACCCATACTAGTTGGAAAATGAATATTTAAAAAAGCGCCCTGATGCCATAGTTGCCCCGCAAAAAAACAGCAGGAACACATAAATATGGCCAGCCCAAGTGCTTCCATTAAATAAAGCCGATAGTTTTTTTTGAATGTTTCTGTATTATACTTAACATCTAAATGCCACATATGAAAAGGTACTTTTAAAAGTCGATGATTTTACCGAAGGTGAATATTTTTGGTAATTATTTTTCCGCTTTTTAAATAACATTTATAGATAAAAGAGCCTTTCCAATGCGGTTGTAATGCTATTATATTGCAAATAGACGCTTCTTTGTGTAAGATAATTTTTCCATAAGCATTTAGTAATTCAAATTTTTCGTAATCAATTGTAATGGACAATTCGGCTTTTTCTGAATTATAGATGACGCATTGTTCTGCTTTTACTACTGGTAAATCCATTTGTTCTTCAAATAAAAACCGCACAGCTTTGTCAAATTCCAATGCCCAAAAACTTTCTGAATGCTGCCCCCATTCAAAAAAATCTAAATTAATTTTGTCTTCAAAGTAGTTATTGTCTATCAATGTATTATACATAGCCAAGGTATCTGGTATAATAGTTTCGTTTTCTTGACCACCAGCAAGTAATACCAATTTTTGTATATAATTGAAAGGTTGGTTAGCCGCAAATTCATAGATTTCCTCGCACCACCAAAATGCAGGACTAAATACGCCCACTTTGCCAAATACCTCGCCATACTGTAAAGCAGCATACATAGAAATCAAGCCGCCCATAGAGCTACCCATAATGCAAGTATTTTGAGCATCTGCTAAGGTTTTAAATTGCTGATCAACCATTGGCTTTAGCGTATTCACAATAAAATCTATGTATTTTTTTCCTTCACCACCGCCACGGGTTTTGTGGGGCCAAGGCGAATATTCAGCATGTCTGAATTCATTGCCATGTTCTACTGCAATGATAATGCACGACCAACCGGTTTTTTCATAAATATTATTAAGCGCTTCTGGTACTTCCCACTTACCATAAGGGGAAGGAATGCCATCAAATACATTCTGCGCATCATGCATATATATAACAGGAAAAGAACAGTTTTCATGATAATTTGGTGGCAAATACAACCATACATTTCTGGTTCTTTCTAACTGCGGCATATAAAAATCTTTTAACCACAATGTTGCCTTTGGTATGACCGGTTTTGACACTAGCGCTGGAACATCTTTCCAATTATGAATAGTTGCAATGTAAACAGCTTGTTCACTTGCTTTGTTCCATTCTCGATTAGCCAATACTTTGTTGTTGATGTCTGTTTCCTCAGTTTGCCAGCTACCCCTCGTAAATTTGAAAGCGATTTCATCTAGTACATTGGTAAGCTTTAATATATAATAGCCACTTTCAATTTCTTTTTGAAACTGAAAATCTTCGTCATTAGATTTCCATTGGTTAATATTACTTGCCAAATAAATACTTGGCATAACGGGCACATCAGGAACATTTGTAATAATAATGGTAAGTGATGGCATGATTTATAATTTATAATGCTCAATAATGTGTTTTCCTACTCTTAATGAATTGGCTACCAAGGTTAATGCTGGGTTAAAGGCACCACAACTAGGGAAGAAACTAGCATCGCACACATACAAATTATCAATATCGTGGGTTTTACAATTCGTATCTACTACACTGGTACTAGCATCTTCACCCATTTTTAAGGTGCCATTTTGATGGCTTACACCAGTTACATCTAAATCATACCCATTCCAAAAAACATCTTGATAATCTGTATCTATAGTGCCTAGTTTTTCAAAAGTTTGTTTGAGTTTATCTTTCAACCTATGGAAAGCTTCAATATTTGTAGGCTCATAGCTTACCTTAATGCTACCATCCTCCCGCAGGCTAACCCTATTATTTTCTGAGGGCAAATCTTCTGCTGTGAGCCAAAAATCGATACTCATCGCTTTTAATTCCGCGTATGTTTTACCAGGATACTGTTTGCCCGCCAACCACATAATGGTATCTGGGTCATTTCTACCCATAAGCTGAATCTCGCCTAATGGCAAATCGCTATCATCTGCACCATAATAAAAATCGGCTATCCCAAAGCTTTTTTGAAACTTACAATCATTATTTTTTTTAGTAAATGCTACCAAACAACCATTGTGATGCAACATTAAATTTTTACCTACTAAGCCGCTACTATTTGCAAGACCATTGGGATGGCAATCATTCTTACTTCTTAAAAAAAGTGCCGCTGAATTAATGGCACCGCAGGCGGTAAAAATTAAGTCAGCTGTAAATACAATTGTTTCACCATTTATTACTACTTCAACACCTGTTGCTTTTTTACCATTTTCATGCGTGATTATTTTTTCTACAAAAGCATTTACGCGCATTGTAACATTGGGGTATTGTAATGCCATGTTCAAGCAACTCGTTTGCCCGTCTGCTTTACTATCCGTAGGATCAGGAAATCCATCAAAATTTTCTAATATTACTGGTGAAGCATTTTTATTAACATCTTGCGGCAGCTTCACAGCCATTGGCAATGGAAAAGGTTGCAAACCAATTTGTTGTAACTTATCACTTAAATCGCTGGTTAACGGTTCGTAAGGCAAAGGCTGGTAAGGATAACTCATTTGTGTGGGCGGCTCCGTTGGGTCTGAACCTCTTTTGCCATGTACACTAAATAAAGTTTCAGCGGTATCATAATATGGCTGCAAAGTATCATAACCAAATGGCCATGCGGGCGATATACCACCGTAGTGTTTCACCTCCTCAAAATCTGTTGTTCGAAATCGAAACATAGCAGCGCCATAAAACTTAGAATTACCGCCCACGTTATAGTGTATATATGGCTTAAATGGTTGATTATCCTTATCGTACCAAGTTTCGTTAGGACGGTAAATACCCTCTGCCACCACTTTTTTTGCATCCCAATTCTCTTTTTCTTTAGGAACAAAGCCGCCTCTTTCAAGAATTAGAATTTTTTTTCCAGTTGGTGCTAGTTGATAAGCCATTGCTGAACCACCTGAGCCCGTACCTATGATAATAATGTCGTAATTATTCATGATTGTTATTTAGTTCTTTTAGTAATTTGATAAGCATGCCCACGCTCCATGCTTGCTGAATGCAACCCTTACCATCGCTGGGATTTAGACCATCAAAAATTTCAGAAATCGCTTCAATACCGTTATGGTTATAAAAATGGTCTTCTAAAGGTGCAATCCATTGACGAACCTGTTTTACAGCGGTTACTGAGTATTGATATTGCTTTAACCAACCTAAACAAAATTCTGGCAATAAAAAGCTCCATACCGTACCTTGGTGATAAGCATTATCTCTGTGCCAACTATCGCCTTTATATTCTGCTATAAACTTTTCATGATCTGTACTCAAGCTTCTTAACCCATAGTTGGTTAGTAATTTTTCTTTTATAGAATGTAGTACCATGATACCTTCCATCTCATTCAACATGGTAAAAGGCAAGCTGATAGCATATATTTGGTTGGGACGAAAACTTTGGTCTGCTTGCTTATCAGCGCTTATTACATCATTTAAAAAAGAATAGTCATTCCAAAAATATTGATGAAAATTATTTTCAATTTTATCAATATAAGTATCTACTGTAAAAGAAGTGTTTTGTAAGGCTTTGCTAAAAAAATCAAAGATTTTTAATGTATTATACCAAAGCATATTTAACTCTACTGTATAGCCAATTCTTGGCGTTACCACAAAATCACCAACTTTTGCATCCATCCATGTTATTTGTACCCCTTCCTCTCCTGCGTACAACATCCCGTCTTCGTTGACTTTAATATTATAGCGAGTACCGTTAATATGTGCTATAATAATTTCTTTTAATTGCTCAAAATATTGTTGAATAAAATGAAGATCTTTGAATTTTTGATAATATTCATATAATACTACAAACATCCACAAAGTAGCATCGGCAGTATTGTATTCTGGTGCTTCATTTTTATCGCTGAAGCGATTAGGCAACATACCTTCACTAAGATTAGCCAAAAAAGAAGTTAAAATGGATTCAGAAATTTCTTTTTCGCCTGTGGCAATGGTTAAACCACGCATAGCAATCATGGTATCTCTACCCCAATCGGTAAACCAATGATAACCAGCAATAATAGATTTCTGGTTGGTACTTTTTCTATCAACAATAAATTGATTACCAGATATTATAAGGTCTTTTAAAAAAGTATTCTTTTCGTCTACAGCAATATTTTGGAGTCGAATTATTTCTTCAGCGATTAAGTTTTGGGGATGTTGTTGCAAAATGGCTTCCTCTAAAGAAAATACTATTTGTACAGATTCACCTGGTTTTAAATGGGTGCTAAAACTACCTGCTGAAAACATATTTTCCGCGAAATCGAACCCTCTACTCTGCTCTTGAAAATATTCGACATTATAATAAATAGCTTTACTATCTTTAAAAAGACCATTGCTTATCTTACAATACACTTTTTGAGGCATTCCATGGTAGCCAATAGCGATGTAATTGTCGTTAATTTCAGTAGCGTAGGCGTTTACTTGAGTTTCTGCATTAAGCGAATGATAATCTCTTAATACATAAAAAGGATTCATATTTAATTCAAAATCAACACTTCCGCTGTTGAAATATGCGACAATTGTTGTATTACTTCCCTGCACCATACAAATTGATTTTTCAACTTGCAATCCGCTATCCAACTTATAAAAAAAGGTTGGAATTGGCTGTTTCGTAAAACAATATTGATGTATATACCCATTTGGATAAAAAGTGCCTGGATATTGATTAGTTGAAATATGGATAATTTCACCATTATTTTGAACAATAGTTTCTTCAATTTTTGAAACTACAACATACCTTTCTACAGGCGGATTTAAAGCAGCTACCAACAAGCCATGATAACGACGTGTATTCATGCCACATAGCGAAGAAGAACTATAACCACCAATACCATTAGTTATAATGTATTCTTTATTTTTAATCTGTATAATATCTTGATTAAGCTGCATAAGCAATTTTTAAATTAGTTAATTGGATAACAGCTTTTAAGACGATTAAAAATAAATAGGCTTACAGAAAATAACTCTTTGTGATTTCTTTATGATTTTGATTACAACATTTATTCGGCGTTTACTTTTTCTATCAATTCGGCTACAAGACCAGTCCAACCTGTTTGATGGGTAGCACCAACACCTCTACCCGTATCACCATCAAAATATTCGTAGAATAAAATCAAATCCTTAAAATATTCACTTTGTTCATAAATAGGATCTAAGCCGTGTACTGGTCTTTTGCCTACAGCATCCTTTAAAAAGATAGCAATTAATCGTTTTGATAATTGGTTGGCAACATCCTTTAAATTAAAATAATTTTTTGAACCTGTAGGGAAGTCTGTGAGTATTTTATCTTTATAATAAGAATGATAGATGTGTAATGCGTAAATGAGCATATAATTCATGGGCATCCAAATAGGCCCACGCCAGTTGCTATTGCCGCCAAATAAACCAGTATGGCTTTCGGCAGGTTCGTACGTTAAGCCATATACTTCCCCCTTTACATTTACATGGTAGCCATTTTTGTGAATTTTTGATAGCGCTCGAATACCCGAATCCGATAAAAACTCATTTTCATCTAACATGGCGTCTAACAAGCGTTCCATCCTATCTTTTGGTACTAGTGAGAGCAAAATATCGCTACTTTCTTCAAAATCGTGTAAGACTTTGTAGTTGGAATTTTTTTCGTGGTATGCTTTAAACCAAAGCAAACGTTTGTAAAAATCTGGCAGCTTTTTTACTAATTCCCTATCAATTTTTAGTACTGCAAAAGTAGTACTAAGCCCAACCAATGACCGAACTTTTAATGGAATATAATCGCCATTGGGCATAGATAATACATCATAGAAAAATCCCTCCTTCTCATCCCAACTACCCGTCCAGCCAGCGCCAATTTTATTAAGTGATTCTGCGATGAGCATAAAATGTTCAAAAAACTTAGTGGCTACATCTTCATAGGCGTCATCTTCTTCTGCAATCAGCAAGCTCATTTCCAACATATTAAGACAATACATTGCCATCCAGCTTGTGCCGTCGGCTTGCTCTAACAATGCACCACCAGGCAAACCAGCACTTCTATCAAACACCCCAATATTATCTAAGCCCAAAAAACCGCCTTCAAAAACATTATTCCCTTTTACGTCTTTACGGTTTACCCACCAAGTGAAGTTTAGTGTTAACTTTTGAAAGACTCTTTTTAGAAATTTAAGATCGCCAACACCTGTATTTTTTTTATCTGTTTTATATACTTGCAGGCAAGCCCAAGCGTGTACGGGAGGATTGACATCACCAAACGCCCATTCGTATGCAGGAATTTGACCATTTGGGTGCATATACCATTCGCGCAAAAAAAGTATCAGTTGCGATTTTGCAAAATGTGCATCAACTAAAGCCAGCGAAATACAATGAAATGCTAAATCCCATGCTGCGTACCAAGGATATTCCCATTTATCAGGCATAGAAATAATATCTTCATTATTTAAGGTACGCCAAGCACTATTTCGCCCATGTTTGCGACTTTCAGGTGGTTTTGGCATCCCAATATCACCATCTAACCATGTTGGTATATCTATATTAAAATATTGTTTACTCCAAAGCAAACCTGCAAAAGCCTGGCGTTGCACTAAGGCTTCGTCTGCGTTGTTACCTTTGTAAATATTTTGATAAAAAGTATTTGCTTCTGCTATACGCTTTTCAAAAATGGCTTTAAACTGATCACCCAAAGGATTGGATACTTCAACATTTGACAAACGCAACTTTATTACTACGCTGCTTTGAGCCGCTACATTGTATTGATACAACGGCGCCGCTTTTGTACCTTCTGTTTTATTTTCAATAATTACAAAATCTTTATTAACAATAGCCGTATGAAAAAAATCTTTCACAAAAGGAGATGCATTTGGCACATTATACAACCGCTCTGTGTTGGTTTCATTTTCTGTAAATAATACTTTTTCTGTAATGTCAAAATACAAAAAGTAGATGCCCAATTCTGGGTGTAGAATTTCTAAAACACCGTTGGGCTGTTGTTTATCTAATTGCGACAGTAAAATTTTGGGCTTGGTGTCCATTAAGCCAAAACTCCACAAATTTCTACACCACAAAGTGGGTAACACCCAAATCGGTGCTTCGGCATTAGCTCGATTATGTACCGTTATTTGCATTAAAATATCTTCTTCACTATTCTTTGCATATTCTGTTACAACGTCAAAATATGCATTGTTATTAAAGATACCTGTATTTAATAACTCATATTCTAGTTCATCTTTACTTCTGTGTTGATTGGTATTTACCAAATCGGCATAGGGAAATTTTGACTGTGGATATTTGTACAAATGTTTCATGTACGAATGCGTGGGTGTATTATCTAGATAATAATACAATTCCTTCACATCTTCGCCGTGATTCCCTTCAGGTCCTGTAAGTCCAAACATGCGCTCTTTTAAAATATCGTCTTGCCCGTTCCATAATGTTACTGCCAAACATAAGCGTTGTTTGTTATCACTAATTCCAGCAATCCCATCTTCACCCCAGCGATACACCCTACTACGTGCATGATCATGCGGAAAATAATCCCAAGCACTTCCATGTTCACTATAATCTTCCCTTACCGTTCCCCATTGTCGTTCACTGAGGTAAGGACCCCATTTGTGCCAATGGCTATGTGTATTATTTTCGGCTATTCGTTTATTTTCCATCGTAGTGGTTTGTAAGATGTCGGGTATTCGATATTTTATTTAATAAGGCCTTCGTAAGAAGTTGCCGCTAGACTTGCCTGGGTTTCGCCAGCATGTATGATATCATATTTAGCAGCTTTCAAATTCACTTCAGGCCATTTTTTTTCTGCTTTTTTGTAGCGCTTATTTGGATTTTTATCCCACAAACCTTTTGCTTTTGCATTATGGTTAACTATCAGATGTCCGTTTATAAGCTCATGCGTCCAAACTTGTATTGGTCGTAAGTTGCCTTCAGTAACTGCAATAGCACAAAAACCGCCATATAAGGGTGCGTATTTAGCAGGATCTGCATCAAATAATGCTTTATTGTTTGCAGATATAAACCAATATTTTGCCCCTTGGAAATTAGATTCAAATGTTTTATCGCCTTTTAGCGTTTTATCTGGCATGGTTTGCATAGCTACTACATCGTAGCCAAGCAACATACAGCCATTTTCATCTAAATTCAACGTGAATTTCCCATCTGGGCTTTTGGTAGGTACTTGGGCATGTACAGCAACCAAAAAGATCGATGTTAATAGGGTTAAAAGAATGCGTTTCATTATTTTTTACTTTGTATTAAAAGTGATATTCATTATGAGAATATGAAAAAAGGGAGGCCTAACTTCAAAACTGACTAGCCATTATCTTCAAATCCAGGGTACAAAGTCATACCACCGTCTACAAATAGTGACGTACCGTTTACATAATCAGCATCGTCGCTACAAAGCCAAACCGCTGCTTTGCCAATATCTTCAGGTAATCCAATTCTCTTTTCTGGAATAAGTTTTAGTAAACTTTCTAAATGCGAAGGCGTATCCCAAGCGTCGTGGTTGATAGGGGTAGCAATCGCACCAGGACAAATTGAGTTAATCCGAATTTTTTTGGGAGCAAACTCTTGTGCAATGGTTTTCATCATCAACATGACGCCGCCTTTACTTGCCGCGTAATTAGCATGGCCCGCCCAAGGAATAACTTCATGCACACTACTCATACAAATAATCTTGCCCGCTGCCCTACTTTTAGTTTCATCTACACCTCTGCGTAAAAATTCTTTTACTGCTTCACGAGCACAAAGAAACTGACCAGTTAAATTGATACCAATCACTGTATTCCACTGGTCAAGGGTCATTTCAGTAAACTTTGCATCTTTTTGTAAACCAGCGTTGTTTATCAAAATATCTACCGTTCCATAGGTAGCGATGGTATCTGAAAACATTTTAATCACCTGATCTTCTTTACTAACATCGCATTGATGTGTTGAAGCTTTACCACCCGAGGCAATAATAGTTGCAGCTACTTCTTCAGCGGCAGCTTTTGCACCTTCAAAAGGATAATTAATAACAACGGTAGCTCCGTTTTTTGCCAATTCTATAGCACATCCTTTACCAATACCGCTTCCTGCACCAGTAATAATGGCAATTTGTCCTTCAAGTTTTAATTTTGTTTCAGCCATAAATTTAATGATTGTTATTTTTTGATGATTACGATTGTCGCTTTAAAGAACCTAAACGTTACAGAAACTTAAAATTAGTGTTCTTATCATTAAGATGCATTATCAATTTATTATCATATCGGCACACCGCCTAATTTGTTACCAAAACAGCGTGACCGTCTCTATCTCTCACCATAAATGCTTTGGTATACGCAATTTCTTTATTATGGATAGTGACAATACCTTTTGAAATACGTTGTAACTGAAGTGCCACACATTTTTTATAAACATTATCTATATCTTGTACCCTTACAGTGGTATGCCAATGCCATAAATCATACAAATGACTATTACTCGGATATTTTCTTCCACCAGGAGGCGCTAAATATTGTAGAAATTCAATTCCGAAACCCTTTGGTGCTTGCATACCAGTAATCCAAAGCCTTGCACCAAATACTTGATTCAGATGTTCCTGTTCAGTACCATAATTTTCACTATGTCCACTAATCGTCATCCCTAAAATATCTTTATAAAATAGGTATTGTGCATCAGTGTTAGATACGCCGATGGCTGTATGATCAATACCAGCAAAAATTACGGTGGTATCTACTTGCCATTTAGGATTGCCTTTACCTTTTGGGAAATTTATCACTTCTAAATTATGACCATCTGGGTCTCTAAAATAAAAGGCACTAATGCCTGCAGCGGCTGGCAAATAAGCAGGTAATGTTTGTGGGGCAGTAGACACAAATACAGCCATTTTTTGGTGAATAACATCAAACGCTTTTTGCATATTAGGAACTACTACTGCAATATGCTGAAACCATAAGTCGTTACTTTTCGAATCTTCTGGAATTGGAAGCGATTGGATGGTTTTTCCTTTAAAAGATTGTAGTTCTAGATATTCATTGCCTATTTGCAACAACGCCGTTTTTACCTCTGTTGATGCATCGTTGATATTAAATAAACGCCCTAGTGCATTATTTTTAAACGTTGAACTTGCTATTTCCCTTGCACCAAATGCGTCAATATAGAACAACTTAATTTTATCAACATCGGATACGGTAATGGTAACTTTTTCAACAGATGAAATTTGCGCACTTACTGAATAAGCACATAACAAAAAAGCAATAATTAGTTTCAGCTGCATGAGGTTTGGGTTTTAGTAAATCCTTTTACTAAAACTACAGACTTTCATTTGTATAAATCCTTACAGCATAATAGAAAATTATTTAAGCCATCAATTGCTTTATTTGTTTAATAAAAAGGCTAAAAATGTAGATTAATCCCAAAAAATACAAAGCAAGAATAACCCATAAAAAGGCCGAATGGAGTAAAGTGTTGGTAAATAAAAGCCCTATTAAGCAAAGGCTTACAAATACAATAGATTTAGTGAATTCATTTTTAGAGTATTGGCGAATCTCATCGTATTGTTTTTGGAAGCTTGTAATATTTTCTAAATCGTGCTCATATTCCTCGGTGTGGTTGTGATAATCAAATTTCTGAATACAGCTTTTTAATTCTTCAATAGCTGCCATGTTGTGTAGATAAATTGTTCGTATGGAAGCATAATGATTTTCTCTTATTTTAGTATTTAGGGTTTTTGCTTCATCCAATTCTTTATGCAATGTATAATCTTTCAAAAAGTCAAGTTTGCTCTCAAATTTTTGTAATTTGAAAGTAGCAAAAGCACCAATTAATCCTGTTAGTGTGGCTACAATAGTAGCTATAGTACTAAAAAAGAATGCGAGAATATTGCTATCGGGCATGATTATGCAGTGATTTTAATGAAAGCGAATGTAGCTTTTAAAGCAACGATAGCCATATAAAGCGTTTTTAGAGATAGGCTAGCTAAATGCTTAAAATTTCAACCAATATGTAAAAAATTGCCGAAATGCACCTAATAAGTAAGCAGCTATCGATTCTTATAAACCAACCTATTTATCAGAAACCATCTCTTTCTAAAATTACACAATCACACCATCTCGCAATTCAATAATCCTATCACAATTACTGGCAAAATCATCATCATGGGTAACCGCAATTATCGTTTGTCCTCTTTCCTTCGAAATTTCTCTGAAAATATCAAAAACAACTTGGGTGTTTTTAGTATCTAAATTGCCTGTAGGCTCATCGCCCATGATAATAGAAGGTTCATTGATTAAGGCTCTTGCGATAGCTACCCTTTGTTGTTGTCCGCCAGATAATTTGTTCGCTTTTTTTAAAGCTTGCTCGTGTAAGCCTAATAATTTTAAATGCTCATAAGCGATTTCCTCTATCTCTGCTTTTGATTTTTTATTGAGTTTTAAAGCCGGTATCATTACATTTTCTAAAGCTGAAAATTCAGGTAATAAATAATGAAATTGAAACACAAAGCCAATATGCTCATTGCGAAAAGCAGCCAATTCATTTTGCTTTTTATTGGTTAACAGTGTATCCTTAATAGTTAAACGACCTTCATAATCTGTATCCATGGTAGATAGTACATATAATAAGGTAGACTTACCACTACCCGATTTGCCTACTAAAGCTAAAAATTCGCCTTTTTTCACTTCAAAGCCTACATTTTTAAGTACCTGAAATTTCTCGGGTTCGTAAAAATATTTTACAATACTATCTGCTTTTAAAATAATGTCATTTTGCATACTTATCCTCTTATAATGGTTACAGGATCAATTTTTGAAGCCTTTCGTGCAGGTAAATAACCAGCAATAAATGTGGTGATTAACCCAAACATAAAGGCTAGTACATAATCTTTTGGCTTGTAAGCCATGGGCAAAGTATGCAGCCCTGCCACTTCAAAAGGTATTTTATTGACCAAGTTGGCTATCAAATAACCAAAACCTAAACCAATAAAACCGCCAATAATACCAATAACAATTGCCTGAGTTAAAAAAATTTGTGTTACATCCGGACCAGAAAAACCCATTGCTTTTAAAATGGCTATTTCACGAATTTTTTGATTGATGGTCATGTTCATGATATTGTAAATACCAAAACCAGCCACTAATAAAATAACCAACGATACTGCAATGGCTATAATATCTCTTAAACTTGAACCTGCTACCAATTGTTGATTGGCCATTTGCCAAGATTCTGTTTTATAAGGAATAATGGGGGCAATTTGATTAATAATGGATTGCGTTTTATCGTAGTCTTTAATATTAATCTGGATATCAGTAACATAGCTTTGATTGGCACCAATGAGTTGCCTTGCAGCATTAATATTGATATAGGCTTTCGATTTGTCTACGCTCGCAACATCGGTTTTAAACAAACCAATCACTTTGTAGTTCTTACTGATGCCGTCTGACGTAAGTATATTAAGATTGTCATTGACTTTTAAGCTAAGATTTTTTGCCAAATCAACTGCTACAAAAATGCCGTCGGAACGTTGCTTCAATTCATTCCAGTTGCCCTCGGTAATATGCTTACTAGCATTGAACACTTTATTTTCATTTACAACATCTACCCCAGACACAGAACCATTGACTTTATTGCCAGCATTTTTAAAAAACACATTAATATTAACTTGAGTGGTAATGCTCGTAATATCTTTCTGAGATTTCAGCGCTTCCAAAATAGCATTAGAATTTTTAATACCGTCGGTATATTTAATGATTTTAGCATTATGCAAGTTCACCACACTATTGGGGAAAGCCTTTGCAGCAATATTGGTATTATCCAAAGGGCGATCGTTGTAAATTCTGATATGTGCTAATGAACTAAATGCTAAATCATTTTGCGCATTGTTTACGCCACTCATAAAGCCAGTCATAAATACATACATGCTAATACCAAATGTTACCCCTAGCATGGCCACAATGGTTTGCTTTATATTGCTGGTTAAGTGTATTTGGGAAATTCGATTATTAATTTGGGATGCCATAGTGACTATTATTTAGGTAGTTCCAATTTTTCGCTGTCATTTAATCCACCAGTAACTTCTACCCATTCTAATGTTTTAATACCCGTTTTAATGGCTATTTTTTGGTGATTTGCTTTTGTAATCACCGAATCGCCAGGTAATACATAAATGCTTGGAACAACTAAGGCATTTTTCTTTTGAGAAATAATAAAATTAGCTTGTAATTGGGTGCCATTTTTAAGTTGTGTAGGCAAATCATCAAAACTAGCTTCTACAATAAAGGATTGAGATGCAACGTCAAACGAGGGGTAAATTTTAGTAACTTTTGCACCGTACACTTGATCTTTATTGGTATTTAAGGTAATCAACGTTTGCTGATGTAACTGTATTTTTTGGATATCATCTTCAGCCACATATAATTTGGCAATGGTTTTACCAGAACCAATAACCGCTATGCTTTCACCTTTTTTTACTAAATCGCCATTCTTTTTTGAAATGCTTAAAACAATACCAGCATTTGCACTACTTAGCGCATAATATTGGTTATTATTTTGTTGCAATTGGTATTGTGCTTTGGCATTTTTTTCATTTAAAGCAAGACTCTGCTTTAAATCGGCCAACGATTTTTGCAATACTGCGAGGTTAGTGACATCGTTTTGGTAAGTCAGCTTCACTTTGTCGTAATCAACTTGGGCAACAGCATTGGTTTTTATCAAATTTTCGTATCGTTTTAAGTTGGCTGCATCAATGTCTTTTGTGCTAATAGCCTGATTAATTTGTTCCTCCAGCTTTACAATTTGGGGTGCACCATTATTTAGATTATTCTTTGCATAATCATAATTATCATACGCATTACTTACCTGAATTTGTTGCGCATCATTGGCTAGTTTAAACAATAGCTGTCCATTGTGTACTGTATCGCCCTCACTAACAAACGAGGCGCTTAAATAACCTTCTGCCTGTGCTGTAATAGCATATTGATTACTTGCGATGATGCTGCCACTTGCAAAAACGGCATCAACAATGTCTTTGCGCTGTGGTGCGGTTTCTGGAACTTGCTTACAAGCAATAATTAGTGTAATACTAGCTAGTACAACAGTATATGTAATATGTTTCATGCTTTTTATTTATTTTCTTGAAATAACAATGGCTTGATTATAGAGTAGGGTTGATAAATTATTGAGATACGTATTTTCTGACTTTAAATAATCGTCAAATGCTTTCAAATACGTATCTACACCAATAATACCTTCTGTAAATTTTTGTTGATTGAGTTGCAAATTGTTACCATATAACTCAAAGCTTTTTTTAGCAATATTGGTGATGGTGATATAATTGGTAATTGTTTCTTGCAAACTATTATCATTAATTTTTGATTGCGCTATCGCTGCGTTGTATTGTTCTTTTACAATACTGGTTTGAATGGAGCTACTTTTCAATTTATTCTTATTGGCAAAGCCTGTAAAAATGGGCACATTCATATTGAGGGCGATGTATCTGTAGTCTTTCCAAGCATCAGGTGTAAAACCGATTCCAAAATTATCTCTAAATTGTTGATAGCCCCAATAACCACTAATATTGAATTTAGGTAGAAAAGCCGTTTTCGCCAGTTTGTATTGCCAGTTTTGTAAGTCGATATTGTGCGGATATACCAGTAAATTTTTATCCTGTTCTATTGAGGTTATATTCGGCTGATACAAATTTTCTGGGTTGGCTATTGTTTTTATATCAATCTGTGTATTTGCAGATACGCCAGCTAAATTTTTAATACTTACCAACGCATTTTTATACAGCTCTTTGCTTTGCACAATATTCAATAAGATATTATTACTATTAACAGCAGCTAGATTTACGGCAATAGCATCTACCAAACCTTGCTGAAATTTTTGTTTTGTGATTAACAGCGTACTATCAGACAATTGCAAGTCCTTTTCTGAGATAGTAATGGCTGCTTTTGCAACTAATAGGGTATAGTAAGATTGCGCAATTTGTGTTTTTAAATTTTGCTCATTGGCCAATTGTTGTGCAGTATTTAAGGCAATATTTTGTTTGGCAATATTGGCCTGTGCGGCCGCCTGCCAATCGAACAAGGTTTTAGAAATGGTAACACCTGTATTATACACATATTGTTTACCAAATTGCAGATAAAGGGTTTTATTTGGTTGCCCTAACAACTCCCCGGGTACTGGCGTGGTAGCAAGCTTCGTATTATCTTGTCCAGAAAAACTACCACCTACTTGCGGCAATAAGAATGCTTTTGCAGTATGATAATCAACCTTAGCTTGTTGGTTTTTAAGCTCATAAATTTTTTGAGAACTATTATTGTCAATAGCCAATTTCCAAAGCATTTCAAGGTTATCAATATGCATGGTATCTATCTTTTGCTGCGCTGAAACCGCTAGTTGATAGCTTAAGCAAAGCAATACCATTAACCATCTATTTATCATAACGTTTCCATTTTTTTGTTACTGAAAATATACCTTTTGATGCGATCAAAGAAAGGGCATTTTTGTTGGTAAGTTTAATTTTACAAGCAACTGCTTCCCCTTTTTCGGGGCTATAAATTTTACCACCTATCCACATGTTATTATTTACAGAAAATTGTAACCCAGTTAGTATTGTTAACCCTACTATAGGTCTATTGCGAAGTGTTTTATCAGGATTATTTTTATCTAGTTTCTGCTGCCCATTCTCTGCCAAAGGGTTAGCAAGCCAAATAATTTTGGCATTGTACATACTGCCGGTTTTAAAAAAATCAAAACGCACAGTGGCATCTTCATTTTCCCATTTTCCTAATAACGCATCAGGAAAATTTTGCGCTGAAACGCTAAATAGGATTAGAGTAAATACAAGCGTTAACAATTGTTTCATTGCAAATGGCTATTTCCAAAGCAAAATTAAAATCTAGAGTTATAGGTATACCTTTCAAATTGGCTAAGCAGCCAAAATAGCAAGTGAAACGGACAGAAGTGCTAGTAGGCAGACATAAGCCAAGCTAAAAAAGCAGGTGTTTTTTCTTTACTGATAAAAATTTGTTCATCAAAAGGGATGTTGAGTCTAACTAAAAGCTTTCGATTAAGGTATTGGTGCGCATCTTTTATTATTTTCCGGTGCAATAAAAATTGCCTGTTTGCCCTAAAGAAGAAGGGTAAATTAAGTTTCTCAATATCATCCAAAGATTGTGCTGTTGTATAAACATCACCATTAAACAACACCAATTTTACAGTACCATGTACCAGTTGTACTATCGCAATATCATTGGTATCAATTGGAATAATCATATCTTTTTGATATACCAAAAGCGACATATTATTGGTTTTAAGTGGCTTATCAGAAAGATAGTTTAGCAACTTATTAATAGAGACGCCATTTTTATAGGTTAGTAATTCAAATTTTTCAACAGCTTTTTTAATTTCAGCCTGACTAAAAGGTTTTAAGATATAGTCTATGCCATTGGCTTTAAATGCTTCAAGAGCATATGCGTTATAAGCGGTACAAAATACAATTGGGGTAATTATGCTAAGTTCCTTAAAAATGTCAAAACTGATGCCATCACCCAATTGAATATCTGAAAATATGATATCTATTTCGGGTTGTTGTTTAAAGTATGCGCATGCTTCAGCGACAGAAGTAAGCAATTTTACTACCGTATAGCTTGGTCTTACAGCTAATAAATTTTCTATTAAATCATCAGCCGTAATTTTCTCATCCTCTATTACTACTACTTTCATTACTACAACAGTTTTATTTTAACGGTAAAGCTATCTTCTTCATCTACTATTTGTATTGCATTGCCAGTTAAAATATTGCTGCGTTCATTGATATTTTTTAAGCCAGTTTTTTCGGAGTGTAACACAAATTTTGGTTGCTTATTATTACTAACAATCACTTCATCCTGTTCAGCATGAATGGTAATATATAAGGGTCTTTCTATGGTAAAAGCATTATGCTTTATCGCATTTTCAAGCAAAGTAACCAATGTAAAAAAAGGTAGCTGCTTATTCATATTACCATCAAGGCTATGGGTAACACATTGTAAAGCCTCACCAAATCTTATCTTTTGTAAAGTAATAAATTGATTACCTAAATGTATTTCATCAGCAAGTGTAGCAGATTTTTGATTGTAATGTATTGATGATCTTAAAAAGTCTGCCAGTAATAGTAAATATTGCTCAGCTGCAGCTGGTTCTTTCCTTATCAGCGACTTAGAAATATTTAGTGCATTAAATAAAAAATGTGGATTTATTTGATCTTTCAACAATTTATACTGGGCTTCTAGGTTGGCAAATTTTAAATCGGCTATTTCTTTGTTGAGTGATAGTTGCTTGTCTTTTGAGGAGATTAAATCGATTAAAACAGCAATAATTAAGTTGATGGATAATAAACTTAAACTTCGATATAACAGAATTTGCAATGGGCTAAGATGGCTTTGACTAGGTATAACCTTTACATAATAAGTGATAACGGTACCAACCGACAAAAATGACAGATAGCTAATTAAAAATCGAACCCAAGTTTGGTGAATGCGATGTAACAGCCAATAATTTAGTAACCAACATAAAAATGTCGCAAAAAATATAAGCCCCCAAAGCGTCATAAAACTGTATTGAACATCCGTCTTAACAATAAATATCGGCGCTACCACTATAAATGAAATGAGCGGTGATGTGATACATGCCGTTCTTATCAGTTGCTTTTTCATTATTACAAAAATGATGAAATATCTTTTGTAAATCTGCTACTTAATTTGTGCGGACAATATAACAGTAATATGGAGTGTGTTTTTTTACTAAATGTAATATTTAATCTGTAATATTTTATTTTATTGCAAAAAAATTATTACAACTTTGTAATATCACGCTTGTAATATTTTAATTTATTACAAAAGTTTTATTACAACTTTGTAATATTGTGTTTGTAATATTTTATTTTATTACAAAAGTTTTATTACAAATCTTTTTTCAAAATCAATCAAATAATTACCATTTATGGGCGTAAGTAGCTTTTTGTACGAAAAAATTGGCATAAGCCAGCAAGCATTAGGTGCTATGATTGGTGCAAAACAAAGCACCTTAAGCCACCACGATAACGATACACGAGACTTGCCTTCGGCAGCAAGTATTGCTCTAAACGATTTAATTCTAACTGCTATTAAATTGCCAGAAACGACGTTACCCCAGCCAAATGACTTAGATAAAGCTGCTTTACTAAAAGAAGCGAGCTGGTGTAACATGCAATGTTATCCACTACAAAAAAAGCTTGAGAAAATGAAGCAACAGCAACTTCAGGCAACCAATATGCTCGCATTTATTAAGGCATACAGCGCTTCACACGCTGAGATAAGCAGTAAAATAGACAATTGGCTTGAAATACTTCGATTGGATGCAACAAAGAAATTGGATAAAAATAGTTGGCTAGCCATTAAAAAATTAGAAATTAACATACAAACGCTACAACAACAAGCAGCTTTGTATGAGGCTGCAACTATAGATTAAAAGGTTCGCAATCCCCTCAGTCAATACCCTCCGAGAAATGTTCCGCCATTTGCAAGACAAAAGAAATTATATCAAATTCCTAGCCTTAATTTCTAGGTATTTATTAAGCGTATTTACAGTGAGATGTTTAGGCGCCGTTAAGATACTCATAATGCCATGCTTGTTTAGTTCTTTTACAATCTGGCGTTTTTCAAAAGCAAACTGTTCGGCAATGGCTTTGGTGTAAACCGCTTCAATATTTTCTGCCGGTTTTGAAATCACACGGTCTAGTTCTGTATTCTCGAAAAAAACGGTTACCAACAAATGCTGACTCGCAATTTTTCTCAAAAAAGGTAGCTGACGTTTCAAGCCACTTAGGCTTTCAAAATTGGTAAACAACACCACCAAACTACGCTGTGTTACCTTGCTTTTAAGGGTGATGTAGAGCCTTTCAAAATCGGTTTCTAAATACCTTGTTTTTTGGTTGTATAACGTTTCTAAAATGGTTTGCATTTGTAGTAAACGCTTATCGGCTTTTACAAATGCGCCTATGCCTTCGGCAAATGTTACCAAGCCCGCTTTGTCTTGTTTCATCAATGCTACATTGCTCAATACCAACGATGCATTGATAGAATAATCTAACAAACTCAAACCTTCGAAAGGCATTTTCATTACACGACCTTTGTCTATCACACAATAAATTTGTTGGCTTTTTTCGTCGCTATAAGTATTTACCATTAATTGCCCGCTCTTAGCTGTGGCTTTCCAGTTCAGTGTACGGTAATCATCGCCTTGTACATATTCTTTAATCTGTTCAAATTCCATACTATGCCCAAAGCGGCGAATCTTTTTTACACCAGCTTCGCTTAAGCGATTACTAATCGCCATAATTTGATACTTGCGCAATTGCAAATAAGATGGATATACAGCTACTTCAACGGGTTCATCAAGCGTAAATCTGCGGGTAAAAAAATAAATGGGTGAAGCTGCAAACACACGAATATTGCCAAAGCTATATGCCCCACGCTTTACAGGGCGCAATTGGTAGGTTATAAGCTTTTGCGCATTCGCATCCATATTTAAGGCAAACAACAAATCTCTTCTTTGAAACTGGTGTGGAATTTCATCAATCACTTCAAGGCTTGTAGCAAAGCCATAGCGGTTTTCAATGTCTATTCTCACTTCATTATCATCGCCATTACTAAAACGCTCAGCCATAGTTCGCTTTGCCCAAATGGCGTTGCTTTTGCCAAACAATAGCACATAATCCATCACACAAATCAACAAAAAGCCAAGAAACGCAAGCATTGGGATATCACCTAGCCAAGCCACAAAAAAACGGGTTAGAAATAATAGCATACACAAGAGTATTGCCACATAAAAGCGGGTACTCAAGTATAGCGGAGAGAGATATTTTTTAATCACAGGTTTAAATGATTGACATGACTGAATGATGAAAGCATTACTAATTTGAAATTTGAAATTTGGTCAACCGATATAGACTTACACAACAACATCTCAAATCACAAATCGCAAATCGCATCTATCTTGGTACTTCTACCTTCTTCATCAACTCTTCAATAACTTGTTTAGGTGTACTGCCTTCCATTTCTTTTTCAGGCGTTAAAATAATACGATGGCACAATACAGGATATAGTACTTTGGTTACATCATCTGGCGTTACAAAATCTCTACCAGCCATCGCAGCTATTGCTTTTGCAGCCTTTAAAACCGCAACACTTGCACGTGGCGAAGCGCCCAAAAACAGCGACTTACTTGTACGTGTTGCTTGTATTAATTGGGCAATAAAATGCAATACTTTTTCTTCAATATGCACTTGACCAACAAGACTTCTGTAGTACTGAATATCGGATGCATTTAACACTGAAAATACCGCATTGGTAAAATGTGTTGTAATGCCTTTATTCGCATTTTGAAGTATCAAAATCTCCTCTTCCAATGCGGGATAACCCACTTCTATTTTAAACAAAAATCTATCTAGTTGTGCTTCAGGCAAACGATACGTACCTTCTTGCTCTACAGGGTTTTGCGTAGCCAATACCATAAATGGCTCTTGCAAAAAGTAGGTAATACCGTCATTGCTTATTTGGCGTTCTTCCATTACTTCAAATAAAGCCGCTTGGGTTTTAGCAGGCGAACGATTGATTTCGTCTATTAATACAATATTGCTAAAAATAGGACCTTGCTTATAATTAAAACTACCCGATTGTGGATTGAACACATTAGTACCCAATACATCACTGGGCATTAAATCTGGCGTAAATTGAATGCGGCTAAAAGGCACATTAATACAACGAGCTACCAACTTTGCAGCCAATGTTTTGGCTACGCCCGGTACACCTTCAATCAATACGTGGCCTTCGGCTAAAATGGCTGTGAGCAATAACTCTACCATCTGATCTTGACCGACTAATACTTTGGCAATTTCTGCTTTTACAGCAGCCATTGCTTGCTGTATTGGTGTTGTGTCTATGTTATTTTCCATACTTATAATTACGATGTCTGTTTATTAAAATGATATTTGTTGTTTAAAAATGTATTGCTAACTAGCTTTGGCTTCTCTGTAAAAATGATCAATGCTGTTGCTTATTTCTAATAGCATTTTATCGCTCACAGTATTGGTTTCTACAACGCTTACATAATGAATAAGATTCTCAATATGCCCTGTACCAACACCGCTTTTCTTTACCAATAGTTGTACAAAATCGTCGTTAAGTGATGATGTTGATATTTGAAACCGCTGCCGCACAAAATCTAACCAATGTTGTAGTTTTTTATGAGCAATGGCTTTATTATCTTTTTGATGAAAATATATACCTGCAATGGTTTTTACAAAGTCAAGTGTGGCATTTTGTAATGGCGTAATAATGGGTATAATACGTTGTTTGCGTTTAATGTTGAATAACACATACAATAACATTGCAACGATAGCAAGCCACAAAGCCCAACGCAGGTATTCGTTTTCTAAAAATACGCGTAACGGTGTGGTAGCCCCTGCCCTACCAAGCTTGTAATACTCATCCCAAATTACCGTAGTTACAGAAGCTGGCACAAAACTTAAAGCAGTAGCTGTGTAAGCGGCGTTGCCATCTTTGGCGATAAAATAATTACTAAACACTAGCGGAGTAGCATGTACGAAAAAAGCACCTTTCCCACAGTTTACTTTTATAAAATTGGCTTTGCCTTTATCGTTTGTACCCAACACCACAGTGCTGTCTGGCCTTTTGATACTATCGAAATAATTATTTACAATCGCCTTGCTAGATGTATAATTTTTTGCTGCTTTTATAGATGGGCTTACAAAATTGATAGCGCTAGAATTTTTACTATTAAAGGTATAAAGGTCAGTCATTGAAATACCTAAAGTGTCTCTTAATTTCTTGCTTAACTCGTTGGCTGATATAAATAAATAGTTACCATCTTCTACAAATTGGCAAGCTGCAGCAATGTCTAAAGTATCAGTACCAAGTTCGGGTGAAATTGCGAAGTAAGCCGTTTTCTCAAATGATTCATCATACAATTTATTGTACAAAGGGTCTCTACTTATTGTAACGGTAGCTTTAGGAAATAGTTGCTGCAATTGATGATATACTATGTAGGCGCCAAAAGGATTTTTGTCTTTTTGGCTAAGAGTAACCGTCCAATCGAGTGGCTTTGGTTTGTAAATCTGTGCTAGTATGTACAATACCAACAACAACACAGATACTATGACAGAGAATTTATAGCTTTTCACGACTGTATTTGTTGTTGAAATTGAATAAATGATTGTTGCACGTCGTGAAATTGCTCATTTGTAATAGTTGTTTCACCATACCATACTCTATCGAAATAATTGGTAAGCTGTATAAAACTAGTTTGCTGCTCGTTACCTGCTAATTCTTGTACATAAATAGCATTGGTTTTATTAATGCGCCAATCTATTAACCCCCTATCAGTTAATTGTTTCAGCGTTTGTAAATACAATAATCGCACGGCTAAGCGGTAATTAGCATTAGCTATCGCTTTATCAATAGCAGTTTTAAAATCTAGCTCGTGAATATTTTCTTCATCTATTTGATATGCGAAAGCGGTGTCGCCATTTTTACTAAAAAAACCAGATTTATTTGCACCAGTAAATTTGTACACAAAAAAGCCTAATACGCATAACGCAATAGCAGGCAGCCCCCACTTAAAAAACTGTTTGCCACCTTTGGTTGAGAATAATAGGTCAATAAATTTCCAAAATTTTCGCCACATTCTATCCCACCAGGTTTCGGTTTGTAGCGGCATTTCTTCGTAAATAAAAGCGCTATCATTTTTATAGATAGAATCATTAAAAGGTCTTATGGCTACCGTACTCGAGTCTAGCACTAAAGGTTTTTGGTTGGCTTTGGCTAACTGACTTAGTAAAATAAAAAAAATCAACAAAGAAAAATATTTCAGCACTTGGTATTATTATGATGAATTAATACTGCTCCTCAATTGCATTGTCTTGATTGCTTCCCAGACTGTCGATACGTTCAAGTAAGCCACTACCATCTAGGCGTTCTACAAGATTGTAATAATTGAAAGCTACAGATACCGCAAAAATGACATAGAAAATATGAGTGAAAATATTGAGTGTACCAGTAACAATACCAGTTACCGCAGCAATATCTTTGGTAGTTAAATAAGAAATACCGCCTGCAAAAAGACTTACTACAATGCCTACAATACCAGCTGAAATGCTGTAAATGAGATAACTAACAAAATAAATGCCCAGCGCCTCCCAATAATTATCTCTAATTAAACTAAAACATCTACTAAATCCATCAGTGAAAGACACTTCTTCTACCACATAAATCATGGTAAACGGCGCAAATACTACTACGAAATAAAAGAAAGGTACAATGCAGAAAAAGACACTCACAATAGTGATAATACCATAAATAATTGAATAGAAAAAAATAGGTACAATAAAGCGTATTGTGGCTTTCCAAACTTCTTCGATGGTAGGCGATACTTTTCCATTTTGTGCATATAGCTTAAAATAAACAGCTATCACAATATGCATTATGACATAGCTGAGCGTACTTAAAAAAATTATCAGAAAATAGTTCAAATTAAATATATCGCCAAAGCCTCTTTGTTGATAATCGAGGCCTTTAAATATGCGCATGAAACCAACCATCGAATCTCGTTGGTAGATACCGCCTATTACGCTACTTAATACAATAAATATCCCACAAATGGCTATATAGCAGCCAAAAAGTGGCTTAAATTCTTGCTTAATAAATTGAAAAGTATCGTTGATGTTATCACTGAAATTTCTCAGTTTTCTAAGTTCCATTTTTTGACCATCCATGCGTTAAAGTTTTTTTGGTTTGAGGTTTCTGGGCTGTTGACAGCAGTTGTATTTATTTTTTTATGTAATTGTATAGGATATATTACAAAATACCAAATAATAAATGTCAATGACGCCCCCAAAATCAATAAGCTCGTCCAAACAGGCATATTGCTATAACGGGTTACAAACCCTTCAAAAAAAGCGGCAACGATAAATAGTGGCACTAAACCTACTACTATTTTAAGTCCATCTTTTCCGCCGCGCAATAAACTTTCTGTTCTTGTATATGTACCAGGAAACAAAAAACTATTCCCCATAATTAATCCCGCTGCACCAGCAATAATAATGCTCCACAATTCTAATGTACCATGTATAAATACTACTAATATGAATTTAGTTCCTAGGCCTTTGGCAATAAACATATATTGAAAAGCCCCCAACATTATTCCGTTACTAAATAACATCCAAACGCTACCTACCGAAAAGCAAATGCCTAACACATATGTAAATAGAGATACTTTAATATTGTTACTCGCAATTTGCACAAACATCGAAAACTGGCTACCGCCTTTATACACGCCAAATGGATCACCTTTCTCAATATTATCTAATGTCATGTTCACATAGCCATCACCAAGGATTAGCCTGATAAAACTATCATCGTATTTTGCACTTAAAGCACCCATTAAACTAAATACCACAAAAAACAAAAAAGCGTATAAAAACTGCTTATGATAGTATTTAAACAAATATGGTAACTCAAACTGCCAAAACCACCAAACACGGCCCTTTTTCTCTTTTTTATTTTTATAAATTTCTACGTGAAATTTGGCGGCTAAACCATTGAGATAGCGTGTGGTATTACTTTTTGGATAAAAAGTTTTGGCATAGCTTAAATCGTCGGTTAATTCTACAAATTGTTTAGCCAACTCATCTGCAGAAAGATGTCTTTTTACATCTTCTTCAAATTGCTTCCATTTGTCAGCATTTTGTTTTAAAAAAACCGCTTCTCTCATCAAAAAAATATTAACACCTTAAAAATAATGCTTGTTGATATATGATTGCTGAATAAATTGATATTTATTTGTGACAAGTTAATTTTTATGAGCAAAATTTCGATACTTACTCCACAAAATATTGAATTAGAGTACGACTTAGCAAGTTTAGGAGACAGAATTGTGGCCGCAATTATTGATCGATTAATACTAATAGCTTATGGAATTATTATATTAGTAATAGCTACACAAGCCAATTTTAGTGGCGATATTATGCAGTTATTCATTTTCGTTATTAGCTTACCCATAATATTTTATTCGTTACTGAGTGAGGTATTTATGAATGGTCAAACGATTGGAAAACGCGTCATGAAAATAAAAGTGATTAGCATTAATGGCAACCAACCTACATTCTCGCAATACCTCCTGCGTTGGCTATTTAGAATTATAGACTTATGGATGACCGGTAGTATTTTAGGCATTATAATGATTGCTGTAAACGAAAAGCGGCAGCGTCTTGGCGATATCGTTGCTGGCACAACATTGATAAAAACAACGCCTCGCACTAGTATTAATGACACGTTGTATGTGCCAGTTGCGGAAACAAATTACAAAGCCACTTATCCTGAAGTTATTAATTTAAAAGATAGCGATATACAGCTAGTGAAAGAAGTCATCATGAATGTTCATAAAAGTGGCAATACGTTATTAGCTTATCAAACAATGCAAAAAATAGAAACGGTGTTAAACATCAAAAGCCAACACGAACCACTAACTTTTTTATATGCCGTTCTAAGCGATTATAATCATTTGTCAATTATCGCCAGTTAGCATTCTAAATGCTTCTGAATCAATAAAAGTAGTAATTTGTTTAACAATTGCTGCTTTTTTTTGTTTTATTGTGTATGTTCACATTTTTTTTCATAAAAATATTTTTCCACAAACACAATAAGTAGTATTTTTACTACAAACCCTATTGATTTTACTAAGTGTAGATTGTTTCTCCATCCAATTTCTCTAAGAAAACCGTTTTAAACACCTTAAAAGAAGTGTCTAATTATGAAACGAGTTTTACTTACAAACACATTTATTTTCATATCGTTACTATCAACGATATCTTGTTTAGCATTTTATACACCCGATCCATCTAAAAAAAGTGAGAATAAGAAGTCAGGTCATTATTTTAATGATTTGGCAGAAATTGATGCCGCTTCTACTGTATACTTACATAGAAATTATGTGTACACCTACGATGAGGCAATTAGCACTAGAAAGCGATTAGAAAAATTAGTAGAAGCTGAGCCGCAATCTTTAAGTATTCGTTGGGCATTAATGCGCTATTATATTAGTGCGTCTAATTTTGTTGGTGGTTGCGATGCAAAAGCCATTGAGCAAGCTAGATGCATTTATGGTACTGATAATTATATTGGTTGTCTTGCTTATGAGTTGGTTTACAACAGACTTAAGAAATTTGACAAGGCAGAATTTTGGTACAAGAGATCTATTGTGGCTGCACAAATGCGTGATAAAGACGATTTTGAGTGGAAAGATATTGTATATAATAAAACCGCACAAACTGATGTAAAAGTGGTAGGTGCTTTTAATAATAATACTTCTAACCAATTGTACGAAAATAACGATGCAACATACAGCCGTAAGGTGGCATCAAAAACTAAAATAAATAGCTATAAAATTATTGTAGACGATAGAACAACAATTGAAAGACAATAATTAATAATAGCAGTATCTTCATCGCACTAATGAAGCATACTTTACAACTTATATTTCTCCTTTTCTTAAGCAGCATTATCACAGCACAAACAGTGGGTGGTAATGCTGCTTTTAGTTTTATGGGCTTGTCAAATGCAGCGCAAGTATCTGCTCTAGGTGGTGTAAATGTATCTGCAATGAGCAATGATGTAAGTTATAGCTTCAATAATCCTGCGCTTTTACGAAAAGAACAACAGCAACAAACAAATGCAAGTTTTAATAATTTTTTGGCTGGTATAAAAAATTATAGTCTAACTACTGCTTTTTATGCCGAAAAACCTGCCATCACTTGGGGTATTGGTATTAATTATTTGAGCTATGGCAGTATCGCCCAAACAGATGCTATAGGTAATGTTTACGGCACGTTTATACCTAACGATTATGTGGCGCAAGTAATGGTTTCAAAACAATACAAAGAGCGTTTTTGGCTTGGTGCATCCTTAAAATACATTAGCAGCAATTATGGGATCTATAAAAGCAACGCTGTTGCCACCGACATTGGTGTCTCTTACTTAGATTCAAGTAATTATTTACAAATAAGTTTGGTTGCAAAAAATATTGGTACCCAATTACAGAATTACACTGGCACTTCTACAAAAGAAGAGTTACCATTTGATATTCAGCTCGGTATTACAAAACGATTGGCAAAAGCGCCTATACAATTTTCATTAACAGGACATCATTTACAACAACTAGTTATCACTTATAACGATAGTACTTTTAATGCAAATGAAGGTAATATGCAACAAGTTAAAACACTTGATAAAATTTTATCGCATTTAGTATTTGCTTCGCAAATATTTTTAGGTGATAAACTTGAACTTGCTATTGGCTACAACTTTTTAAGAGCTAAAGATTTAAGTGCCTATGGCCTCACAAACTCGCTAAATGGTTTTAGTATGGGTGTAGGTATTAAGTTTAAAAAATTGCAAATTAATTATGGTACAGGCTTCTACCAACGTAATTTATTTCATCAAATAGGCCTCAATTTTAATTGGAAAGGTGAGCTTTAGCTCGGGATAAGGCATTTAATAATTTGAAATTCTAGCCTTGTATTTTGCAAATTCTTTCAATGTATTATTTCCAATAATATTGTATAATTTCACTTTCTAAAATCTTGCAATTAATTTCAAGTTGATTAATCTTGGTGTTAATCTATTAGGTATAGTAAAAATATTATTCTGGAAATCTTTAATTAACAAATAGCTAATAGTATTAGCACGATCAATAATATTAAAAACTTCAACGCTAGCCCAGATGCTCGTAAAATTTTTAAAAGGCGAATGGCTGCGTTTTGCAGCTTTTTCACCATCTAATAACAAAGCACTAAAACCCATATCAACCCTTATATAAGGTTCGATGGTTAACGCATTGCGATATTTTACACTGTTAGGGATATTATAGGGCAAATTGCTGCCATATAAAGCATTCATGTAAAACTTTAGGTTTTTATTCGTGCTCATATAGTCTTGAAAAAATAAGCCAAATGTTATCAACCTGTCAGTTGGTCTACGCACATATCCTACATTGGTTCTTATGCTATCAGCAATAACTTGATCGGTACTAGAGGCTGTGATAATTTCGCCAGCTGCATTTTTATATTGTTCGTAAAAAAAGTTATCAATCTTTTCTTTAGTATTCATCAAACCAATACTTACCCAACTTTCCGCATCTTTTACTAGCTCGCCGTAGAGTCTTGTTTCAACACCAACAGCATAAGCTTTTGCACTGTTTTCACCAAAATACCGTATACGTACATTATCTACATCATAAGGCACAACATCGGTCATATTTTTATAATAGGCTTCGGTGGTTAATCGTGCTGGCCTTTGAAACAATTTAAAATTATAATCTAAACCAGCGCTAACTTGCCAGCTTTTTTGTGCCTTTAAACTAGTGTTAACAGTACCATCATATCTACGCATTTCTCGGTAAAACGGTGGCTGGTCATAAATACCAGCAGATGCTTTCAATATTATATCTTTCTGCCATTTCTTTGGCTTAAGTGAGATACCCATTCTTGGCGAAACCAAAAATTCATTATTTAAAGTATTGTAGTTGTACCTAGCGCCTACTTGAAGTATTACATCTGAAGAATCTTTAAACTGGATATTATCTTGGATATAACCGCTAAAACGTGTTACGTTCAAATCGCTTTTACCTTTTAATACACTATATAATTGCAAGCTAGAAGGATTATAAGGCAACGAATAACCAGCACTGTCGCTATACTGCCATTCGTTTAATTTATCTGAAATTACTTGTTGTTCTATGGTATTACCCCATTGCAAGAAATGCTTGCCTTTATCTAAACTACCTTTATGTGACGCATTCCAAACATCAATGTTCAAACTATTTCTTCCATAATTTAAAAATACACCCGCACCTAAAGGATTTACAATTAAACCATACGATGCTTGGCTTTTATCAAAATCTCTTTCGCCGAATAAATAAGCTGCAGTTATGTCTTTATTTTCTTCTTCAGTATCATTAAACCTGCTCAACATCCACTTTAACTTCAGGTTTTTTCTTGGCTGAAACGTTGCAGATAAGCCAACAAAATTGGTAGCGTATTTATCTTTTTCTTGTCCTTGAAAATAAATGTCTAAGCCAAGATTAGCCGAAAAAACATTAGAAAAAACAGACGATGTGAGCTTACTTGATTCAGGGTATAACGTAAACTTTGTAGCCGACACATTTGCCAACACTTCAAGCAGCCATTTTTCGCTGGCTTGGTAGGTAATTAAACCTTGTAAATCGGAAGAGGAAGGGATATAATTTCCTTTGGTTTCTTGGCTACTTAAAAGGTTGCGCGTACTTCTATTTCTCACACCAAAATTGTAGGTAACTTTACCTTTTGCTCCAACCCCTTCTAAGTGCAAACCTTGCTCTAGCAAACCAACATAGGCACTCCCAGAAAAATCTTTTGGCTTTTTATAAGTAATATCTAACACACTACTCATTTTATCACCGTATTTCGCTTGATATCCACCGTTGTAAAACTTTACATTGCCTGTCATTTCTGGGTTAATAAAACTTAAGCCCTCTTGCTGACCGCTGCTTACCAAATAAGGTCTAAATACTTCAAAATCATTAACATAAATCAAGTTTTCATCATAACTTCCTCCACGCACAGAATACTGGCTTGTTAGCTCATTATTACTACCTACAAATACTTTTATCAAACTTTCAATACCGCCAAGTGGCGAAGGGTTTACTAAGCTTTTTTGAGCATCAATAGACACTGTACCAGATTCACCTCTTTTCGCCCTATCATCTTTTACCGTTACTTCTTGTAATTGCGCTCCGGACGAAGGTTCAAGTTTTATAAAAACGCTTTCTTGTTGACCGATATTGAGTAAAAAATTTTTTTGAGCAGATTGATAACCTGCAAAGGAAAACACTAAAGCAAATGGCTTTTTTGCTGGTACATCTATCTTAAATTCCCCATTTTTATCCGTAATCGTTCCCTTTTGCTTATTTAACATCTGTATCGAAACACTTTGTAAAGGCTGATCATTTTCGTCAACCACTTTGCCAGAAACTTTTGCTTTCTGCTGTGCAAATGATTGAGAAACAGTTAATAATGATATTATAATAGAAAAAATAATACGCATGTGTTTTCAATTAATGATGGTTTGAAGATAAGGGATATAACAATTTAGTGTATAAAAAACGATGATATCTGCATTTTATTTATATTTGTACAGTTAAAACAACATTTTTTTTAGTCAAAAAAAACAATTATGAAGAAATTATTTACATCGGTTTTATTAACCACTTTTATTGTCAACGCTTTTTCGCAAACTTATTGGGATTTTAGTTCTACTACGCCAGCAAATGTGCCAGCAAATATTACAGTTAGCAATATCTCGTCTAGTAATAACTACGGCACAGTTACTACATTTTTAGCAGCAACTTCTATATCGTCTGGTTATGCTGGTGCTAGTGGTGGAAACAATGCAGGCTTGGCCTCTTATGCAGTTGCTGGCTCTAACACGAGTTTAGATGTAACTTTAACAGGTACTGCAACTGCTACTAATAAAAGTAATGCGTATTTAGAATTTACTATTACACCTACCTCCAATTATGAAGTAAGCATCACTGGTATTTCCTTTGGTGCTCGTTCTACAGGTACTGGCCCACAAGCTTTTGCCATAAGAAGCAGTAAAGATGGATATACCACCAACATTGCAAGTGGCACAATTCCAATTACATCTAACTGGACACTTATTACACCTACTGTTACTGCCATAGCAACCAAAGCCGCAATTACAGTTAGAATATATACATACAATGGCATTGGTAATGCTATTTCAGGAACACCCAATATTCGTTTTGATGACTTGATTGTTACTACAAGCACCGTTTTACCGGTAACACTCAAATCAATCTCAGCTTCATTAATCAACAACCAACCACAAATTAATTGGGAAACTTCTAATGAAACTAATTTTGACTATTTCGTGGTTGAGAAAAGCTTCGATGCCAAAAATTTTGTTGAAATTGGAAGCGTTATTTCTAATAAAGCAAACAATGGCAGTGCTTACCAATATGCAGATATTAGCAAAACATTAAACACACAATTTTATAGATTAAAAATGGTAGATAAAGATGGTACATTTAGATACAGTAGTGTTCATACAGTTAATGCTCATCCAAGCGTTAGCCTAGCTTTATATCCAAATCCAGTCACTAATACAATCATCTTGTCCCACCCAAAAGCAATTGCAAACGCTGCAATAACTATTATAAGTATTGAAGGTAAAATTGTAACCGTACAAAATGTACAAGTTGGTGCTACACAGACTAGTATTGACGCAACTAGGCTTATAAAAGGCAATTATGTTATAAGTTTTGAAAACAATGGTATTATTTCTACAACACAATTAGTGAAACAATAATTCAAAACACGATACATGTAAAGTCAGCTTTTAAAGCTGGCTTTTTTTGTTGCTATAATTTTGAAGTAAAAATTAACTATTTTTCAGTGCAGCTATCGTTTCTAAAGGGTTTACAGCATTAAATACCGTACTACCTGCTACTAATACATCAGCACCAGCTTGTACAATTGCGCTTGCATTTTCAAGTGTTACGCCACCATCAATTTCTATTAGAGTGGATAATCCTTTTTGGATAATCATTTGCTTCAGTAAACGCACTTTTTCAAGTGTTTGCGGAATAAAATGTTGACCTCCAAATCCTGGATTCACGCTCATTATTAGTACCATATCCACATCTTGCAAAATATTTTCTAAAAGACCTATCGCTGTGTGTGGATTTAACGCTACACCAGCCTTCATACCAAGGTTTTTTATTTGTTGAATATTTCTGTGGAGATGTGTGCATGCTTCATAATGCACTGTTAATATATCAGCACCAGCCTGCTTAAACGCTTCAGCATATTTTTCTGGCTCTTCAATCATTAAATGTACGTCCAATACTTTGGTCGTCGCTTTTCGCAACTGTTGAATAATTGGTAAGCCGAAGCTGATATTGGGCACAAAACGTCCATCCATTACGTCTAAATGAAACCAATCTGCTTCGCTAGCGTTCAGCATATTAGCTTCGTCTTGTAATCGTAAAAAATTACTGGCTAATAAGGATGGTGCAACTATTGGCATATTTGAAGTTTAATTTGTTATTATTTAGTAGAAGATGAAACCTTTTCAAATAAAAAATATTTTATAATTATTATTTCAACCTCTTAATCGCATCAGCAGCTTGCTGTAAAGTTTTATCTAGTGCTAAGGCTTGTTGATACAACTCTAGAGCTTTTGGCTTATTGGCCTTTGCTTCAAAACATTTGCCTTGCCAATAGTAGGCGTCAGCATACGTACTATTAATGGCAGCTACTTTCAAAAAAACGGCTATCGCCTCATCAAATTTTTTATCATCAAAATAGGTAAACCCTTTTTCCATATAAGCATCTATGAACGTATAATTACTAACGATACTTTTATCAAAATAACCCACAGCCTGTTGGCGTTTGCCTGTTCTCGAATAATAAACGCCTCTAAAAAAATTGGTATAACTATCATATTCTCGGCCCATTCTCAAATCATCTAGTTCATCGCAAAGGGTTAAAGCCGCCGCATTTTTTGTTTCTGCAAAAAGATTAATTACTGCTAATAAACCATCTGGCGCTCTATAAATTTTAAGGGCTGTTTGATAACTAGCAATTGCTTTTGCCGTATCGCCAGCGTGTTCATAGATTTTACCAAGTTTAAACCAAAGACCATAGTTGCCTTTTTCTTTAAGAATTAAACTATCCATTTGTGAGATGGCAGTATTGTAGTCGCCAACACTATCTAATGCATCTACATAATTAAAACGCAAACCAATACTATCGCTATTTTCAGCTACAGCTTTAGCCATTTTTTTTATGAAAGCGGCATCTTTAGTAGGCTTACCATTATTGGCAGATTCGTTATTCTTACACCCAAATGCAAGTATTAAAGAAATTACGATACAAATATTTACTATACGCATACAACAAAAATAATTGCTCTTACTGTTAATGGGAGTGTTTTTTCTATTTTCTTAAAACCATTAGAACCTTTTGACGTTTTATAAACAGGCAAAATCAACATTATTTATAAGTTCTTTTCTGTTTATGAACATTAAGTAAAATACTAATAACAAGCCTAAAAAAGTCAGTAGTTAATAAACGATATTTAATCTAAAATGAAAAATGTGCCATTTGGAAAAAATAGAACTAACAACGATACAATTGCCAGCAATGTATTTATTAAATTGGGTTTCTCATAAAAATTAAAACAATATATGGAAATGTAACAATTGATACTTATTATTGCAAAGCATTGTAATCGGTAATCTTCCCATAGAAACTAAAGCTTGAATTAACTTAATTTTAAAATTATACATATGTACGCAGGATTATTGGGTTTACACAGTCTACTAAGATGGTTATTAATCATTTTTCTAGTAATCAACATTATTCGTGTAAATGTAGAAGCAGGTGAAGATTTTGACAGCACAGACAAAAAATGGAGTTTGCGTTTACTTATTGCTGCGCATATCAATCTTTTAATCGGTTTATATCAATATTTTAGTGATAAGCTTCCCAAAGTAATGATTGAACATTTTACGACTGGCGACATTATGAAAAGAGCCGATTTACGCTTTTGGATTATTGAGCATCCACTTTGTATGATTTTATCAATCACGTTAATCACTATTTCACACGTAAAATCTAAGAAACCTGGTAACGCATTGAAAAAGCATAGACTTATGTCTTGGTTATATATCCTTGCATTGGTTATTATGATTGCAGGCATTCCTTGGCCATTTAGAGGAGAAGACATTGCTCGTCCTTGGTTTAGAGGCTTATACCAGTAAAATATAAAAAACGCACCTTTATTAGGGTGCGTTTTTTATGGCTCAATACGTGATTGATACATGTCTCAATTCTAATAAATTCAGTGCATTTGGGTAAAAGCCGTGCACTTTTTTATTGACTAAATGTATTACCATATCGTACCAAATAGGTACTACTGGTGCATCGTTAATAACTATTTGATCCATTTGCCTGTAAAGGCTGTAACGTAAGCTATCATTGGTTTCTAGCAAAGCTGCTTCGTATAATTTATCAAACACTGGGTTTTTATAGTTCGTATAGTTAGGCGGTGCAGGATTTTTACTGTAAAACATAGCCATATAGTTTTCTGCATCAGGATAATCAGCTATCCAACTACCTCTAAAAAATAAGGCTTGGCTTTTAGCTGTTTGCTCTAACAACAAACTTTTTTGTATCGTTTCAACCTGCACTTTTATACCAACTTCTTCGCATTGCTTTGCAATAAAACTACCAATATCAGCATAAGTAGCTATGGTTAATAATTTTATGAGTGGTAAATTTTCGCCATTAGCAAAGCCAGCATCTTTCAGTAATTCTTTGGCTTTTAACGGATTAAAATGGTAGCCTTTTACCAATTCGGTATTACGCGACGGCAAGCCACCTGGCACAAAACCTGCTTCGGCAGCAATGCCAATGCTATTGCGCATATACATCATTAATTGTGGTCGGTTAATGGCGTAGTTGATGGCCTGTCTAATAGCTTTTATTTTAGTAGGTGAACCTTTTACAAGCGGATTATTTTCATCTACCAAAAAGCCCAAATATTCCGTATTTAAATAAGGATTTTTATGCATCGTCAGCTTATCTACCCACGATGGTCTCAACTCACCTTTCTTGGTTAAAATCTCATCTTTAAACGATGGATCAATATCGTTAATAAAGCTCAATTCTTCTTGCTGAAACTTTAAAAACTCTGTGCCTTTATTATCAAAAAAAGTCACTTTTACTGCATCTAAATAGGGCAAACGTTTACCACTACTATCTTTTTCCCAATATTGCTCATTTTTATGCAGTATTAGGGCTTGTCCTTCATCCCAACTTTCAAATTGAAAAGGCCCAGTACCACAGGGATGTCTGCGAAAATCTTTACCATATTTTTCTACCGCTTCGTGTGGCACAATACTGCAATACTGCGTAGTAAGTATGCCTAATATTGGTTGAAACGGTCGCAACAGTTTTACCACCACAGTACTATCATTTGGTGCAGCAAAAGGTTGCACGCTATCTACCCGATTATTAAAAATCCATGCACCACTGCTAGCGGTATTTTTATCCAATATTCTACCAAGACTATACACCACATCATTGGCCACCATGCGCCTGCCTTTGCCACCTATAAAGCAATCGCTATTATGAAAATACACATCGTTTCTTAGGTGAAATGTGTAAGTCAGCCTATCATTACTCACCTCCCAACTTTTAGCCACTGATGGTACGATATGTAAAGCAGTATCAATTTCTACGAGTGTATTATAGACTTGATGCACCGCCCACATAATCGACTGGTTTTTGGCAAATGCAGGATCCAGCGTTGCAATACCAGTACTTTCGTTGTAGGTAAATACAGTTTTGTTAGCAGTTTTTTTATCACTGCAAGAGAAGAATGAAACACAAAGGCACAACGATACCATTGCTAGTTTCAAGTTACCAGTTGCTAGTAAGTTGTAACTAGTGACTAATAACTTGAAACAAGCAACTTGCTGCTTAAAACTTAAAATTCTTACTTTCATCCCCCCGAATATCTTACTTTTAAAACATGAATACAAAGAATAAAAATTTGTTGACCAGCAGTAGTAGTGCTATTAATCTTTCATTGCGTCGCACACTTGTACGTTCAGTATTGCTATTTAGCTTCAGTTTAGTTGGTTTTACACAGCTTGCTACCGCACAGTTGATGGCAAAAAAAGAAACCTTTACCCATGCAGATACTCTACGTGGCAGCCTAAACCCAAACAGAGATTGGTGGGATGTTTTGCGCTACGACATTACCGTAGAGCCAGATTTTGAGAAGAAAACTATTGAGGGAAAATGTGTGATTAAATATAAACTAGTTAAGCCTAATAGACCTACTAGTAAAAAAATTTACTATTTAATGCAAATAGATTTGCAAGAACCATTAATTATTGACAGTGTATTAGCCTATTTCGCAACCAAAACTTATGTAAGTAAGCCAAATGATGGTAACATTTACCTGAAAAATTACTTCAACAAGGTGCCATTTACACAAACTAAAAATGTATGCATGGTTGATTTAAATTCTGCGTACGATTCTTATTTCGGTGATTCAATTACCATCTACTACCACGGCAAACCCAAAGAAGCCATTCGTCCACCTTGGGATGGTGGTTGGATTTGGCGCAAAGATGCCAAAGGCAATCCTTGGATGAGTGTAGCTTGTCAAGGTTTAGGCGCAAGTGCTTGGTATCCTTGCAAAGATTATCAAGGCGATGAACCTGATAATGGCGCATCTCTAACCATGATAGTACCTGATACTTTGATGGCAGTTGCTAATGGCAGATTAATACAAGGCAATGAGGCAGAAAGGCAAAGAGGCAATGAGGTATCTCAAATCTCAAATCTCAAATCGTATACATGGGAGGTAAAAAATCCTATCAACAATTACCTCATTATTCCTAGCATCGGTAAGTATGTGAACTTTACCGATACCTTAATGGGCGAAAAAGGTAAGCTAGACCTAAGCTATTGGGTATTGGATTACAATCTTGAAAAAGCCAAAGAACAATTCAAACAAGCCAAGCTCATGTTGCGTGCATTTGAGTATTGGTTTGGTCCCTACCCTTTTTACGAAGACAGCTACAAGCTAGTAGAATCGCCACATTTAGGCATGGAACACCAAAGCGCTACAGCCTATGGCAACAAGTTTGGCAATGGCTATTTGGGTAGAGATTTAAGTGGTAGTGGTTGGGGTTTAAAATGGGATTATATTATTGTACATGAAAGCGGTCATGAATGGTTTGCCAATAATATTACCACCAACGATATTGCCGATATGTGGGTGCACGAAGGTTTTACAGACTATAGCGAAACCTTATTTACCGAGTATTATTATGGCAAAGAAGCAGGCAACGATTATAACTATGGTCAGCGCAAAGGCATTCAAAACACCGAGACAATTATTGGTCCTTATGGCGTAAACAAAGAAGGTAGTGGCGATATGTATCCGAAAGGTGCTAATTTGCTACACACCATTCGCCATTCAATCAATAACGACAGTTTATTTAGGCAAATACTACGTGGCCTAAATAAAGATTTTTACCACAAAACAGTTACTACACAACAAGTAGAAAATTATATCAGTAAAAAATCAGGTATTAATTTTCAAAAAACATTCGATCAATATTTGCGCAATATCAAAATACCGCAGCTAAATTATATGATAGATACTACTAAAGCTACCGTTACTGTAAACTGGACTAATTGTATAGATGGTTTCGATATGCCAATTACTATCATGCCTACCAACAAACATTTAAAAATTACTACCAAGCAACAAAGCTTTCATCTTACAAATGCAGAACTAGCGTGGTTTAATACAACCAATATTGAAAGACAGTTTTACATCAATGTAGCGCAACTTGATAGCAAATAATAAATTGATAAAGGGCTTCAATCCAAACCAAAATATTACAATGTGTAGTTAATTTTTAAATTACTCGTAGATGTTTGCAATGATATTTTTATCTATGCAGCGTTAATTCAATTTATGGCTACCATTAGAAAACAAGCAATTATTTCAGGCATCATCTTATACACTGGCTTTGCAGTTGGGGCTATAAATATGTATTTATTCACGAGGCTCTTTACAACGGATGAATATGGTTTAACAAGGGCTTTTATGGATTTTGGCCAAAGTGCATTTGCTTTTGGTAGCCTTGGTGCAGTAACAGTGCTGTATAAATTTTACCCATATTATAAAGACAATCTTCCTGATAATAAAAATGACTTACTTACCTGGACGCTCTGTGCTTCAATTTTGGGCTTCACACTTGTAACGCTTGGCGGGATTGTCTTTCAGCCATTTGTAGTATTAAAGTTTAGTCATAATTCCCCACTTTTTTTAGCATTTTACTATTGGGTATTCCCTTTTGGATTAGGCATTTTATTGTTTGGAATTTTAGAGGCCTTTTCTTTGTCACTTAAAAATGCAGTTGCACCTACTTTTTTAAAAGAGCTGGTTTTAAGGCTTTTGACTTCCGTAATAATTGCAATATATTACTTCAAATTAATTAATTTTTCTGTATTTATTTACTTATTTGCTTTTACCTATTTAGCCATTGCCATCTGCCTAATAATTTATTTAGCTAGACAAAACAAGTTTTACATCACTTTTAAAATTAGTCATGTAAGCAAAAAATTTTATAAGAAAATGCTTGCAATGCAAAGCCTCTACTATTCTGGCGTTATTATAACTGTTCTAAAAGAATCGATTGATGGGATTATTATTACAGCATTACTAGGATTAAGTTCCACTGGCGTTTTTGCTTTAGCTCAATATTTGGCTAGTTTAGTACAAGCGCCGCAGCGTAGTCTAGTAAATGTTAGTATTGGCGCTATCTCTCAAGCATGGAAAGATAAAAATGTAGAAGAAGTAAGTAGAATATACAGTAGAAGTTGTATCAATATGATGATAATGAGCTTTTTTATCTATGGCAATGTGGTTTTAAATACGGTTGATACTATTAAAGTTCTCCATATTCCTGAAAGCTTTTTAGCAGGTTATAAAGTAATGATTATATTAGGCTTAATGCGTATTATTGATGCTGGTACAGGTGTCAATAACGTGGTAATTTTAACTTCCAATCGCTGGAAATTCGACTTTTTTAGTGGTATTATTTTAATGATTTTAATGATTCCGAGTAGCTATTTTTTAATAAAACAATATGGCATCATCGGTTCTGCATACGCACAACTATTATCATTCACGATTTACAATGCCATCCGGTTTGAGTTTATACGCAGAGTATTTAAAATGCAGCCATTTAATAGCAAAACTTTGTATAGCATTTTATTGTCAATTGCTGCGTTTGTATTGGCTTATTTGATAGGTACTCATCTAAATGGTTGGATTGCTATTTTTGCGAGAGGCATCATCTTTTCTGGTTTAATGATTACTGGTGTTTTTGCTTTAAAATTAACGCCAGACGCTCATCAATTATTAGAGAAATGGCTGCTGAAAACGAACAAAAAAGATAACATATCATAAACGAATTCTCAGAATACATTTTTTAAAATATCATTTGAACCATTCCATCAGTAATCAAAACATAACATTTTGCCAATAAGCCACTTGTTATATTTGAACCAACAAGGCATTAATTATGAGTAAACAGGCATTAATACAAAGAGATATTAGTTGGCTAAGTTTTAACGCAAGGGTATTGCAAGAGGCCAATGACCCCACCGTTCCTCTCAAAGAACGCATTAGATTTTTAGGTATTTTTTCGAATAACAGTGATGAATTTTTTCGTGTTCGTGTAGCAGCTTTAAAACGCATGGTTGAGTATGCTGAGAAAAGAAAGCGACTTAATATGCATATGGAAAGCGATCCCCAAGCCATTTTAGATCAAATACAAACCACGGTTCTTAGCCAACAAAATGAGTTTAACCGGATTTGGGATGGCATCACCAAAGAGCTTAAAAAAGAAAAGATTTTTTTGGTAGACGAAAACCATTTAACCAAAACACAGCAAGATTTTGTAAAAACCTTTTTCGATGAACAAGTACGCAGCAATGTTATCCCTCTGATGGTAGAAGGGTTAGCACAAATGCCATACATTAGAGATAAAAGTATCTATTTGGGGGTAGTTATGCGCAAAAAAAATAATGCCTATCAGCAAAAATATTCACTGATAGAAATACCCGCAAAAGCTGTTGGGCGATTTGTCATTTTACCTTCTAAAGCCGATGAAAAGCATATCATTTTATTGGAAGATGTTATTCGCTTCAACTTACCAAATATATTTTCGTACTTTGATTACGATCATTTTGAAGCGCACGTTTTTAAAGTAACTAAAGACGCAGAAATTGACATAGACCAAGACCTGAGTACCACTTTTGTGGAAAAAATAGAAAAAGGTTTGAAAAACCGCCGAAAAGGAAAACCAGTACGTTTTGTGTACGATAAAGAAATGGATGCTGGTTTATTAGAATATCTCATTCGTCGTTTAAACCTATCTAGAAAAAGTAATATCATACCAGGTGGGCGTATTCACAACTTTAGGCATTTCATGGACTTTCCTGATGTGTTTTCTAGCCATGACGAACACAGAATACCTTTTACGCATCCCGATCTACAAAACACCATGCGTGTTACCGATGTCATTTTAAAAAAGGATGTGATGCTACATTTCCCTTATCAATCCTACAATAGTGTGATTGATTTGCTACGTGAAGCAGCTATGGATCCGTTTGTAACTTCTATCAAAATTACGGCTTATCGTTTAGCTTCTAATTCTAAAATTATTAATGCATTGGTCAATGCTGCGCGCAATGGTAAGCAAGTGGTGGTAATGCTTGAACTTAAAGCAAGATTTGACGAAGAAGCTAATCTTGAATGGAAAAATGTATTGGAAGATGAGGGCGTAAAAGTGCTGCTAGGTGTACCCAAACAAAAAATTCATGCGAAGCTTTGTATCATCAAAAAAAGGGTTGGCACAAGAACAATTCAGTATGGCTTTGTAAGTACGGGTAACTTAAACGAAAAAACTGCAAGAGTTTATGGCGACCATTGTTTGCTTACAGCCAATCGAAATATAATGGCTGATATCAACCGCATATTCTATTATCTCGAAAACTGGCAAACAGGTATACATCACCTTAAACTTTGCAAAACTTTGCTGGTATGCCCTACCAATATGCGCAAGCAACTAGAAGCTTTAATTAACATAGAAATTAAAAATGCGAAAGCCAAAAAAGATGCTGAAATAACTGTAAAAGTCAACTCATTAAGTGATGCAACATTGATTAACAAACTATACGAAGCGGCTACTGCAGGTGTAAAAATTAACCTCATTATTCGTAGTATTTTTTGTGCGGTAATGGAAAATAAAAAGTTTAAACATCCTGTAAAAGCTATCAGTATTGTAGACGAATATTTAGAACATGCAAGGGTGCTTATTTTTCACAATGGCGGAAAAGAAAAAGTGTTTATTTCTTCAGCCGATTGGATGGTAAGAAATTTAGACCATCGTGTTGAGGCCGCTCTACCAATTTTAGATACTACCATAAAGCAAGAAATAAAAGATATCATTAACATACAATTGAAAGATAACGTAAAGGCAAGAACCCTAAACAATGAACTGAGCAATAACTATGTATCTTACGCCGGCAAAAAGGTACGTTCCCAAATAGAAACCTACCATTATCTATACCAAAAAACAGAAAAACAAATTGAGGCTAGCAGCAATTGATATTGGTAGTAACGCAGCAAGATTATTAATTACAGAAGTAGTTGAAACCAATACTGGTAAACCACAATTTAATAAGATTAATTTGGTACGCGTGCCGCTACGCTTGGGCTTTGATGTGTTTGAGTTGGGCGAAATAAGTAAGGGTCGTAGGCAAATGATTATGGAAACGATGAAAGCCTACGCACACCTAATGAAAGCCTATGAGGTAGAACATTTTAGAGCCTGCGCTACTAGTGCGATGCGTGATGCTAAAAACAGCGCCGACATTATTAGAAAGGTAAAGCTCGAGACAGGCATAGAAATAGAAATCATCAGTGGCGATAAAGAAGCAACTATGATTAACCAAAGCCACATTGCAGAAGGGCTTGATAAAAATCACAATTACTTATATATAGACGTAGGTGGTGGTAGTACAGAACTTACTTTTTTTTGCGATGGCAAAATGAAATATCGCGAAAGTTTTAACATTGGCACTATTCGTTTGTTAAAACAACAAATACACGATACTGTTTGGGATGAAATGCGTGACCACTTAAAGCAAAACACAAAATCTAGTTTGCCCATCTGCGCTATTGGTAGCGGTGGTAATATCAATAAGGTTTTTTCGCTAAGCAAAAAGAAAGAAGGCAAGCCACTCACACTGCAGCTATTAAAAGATTATCACAAAGAATTTAGCAACTATAGTGTAGAAGAATTAATACGCATTTATAAGCTACGTGAAGACCGTGCAGACGTAATTGTACCTGCTTTGCTCATCTATATAAATGTGATGAAATGGGCTGATATTGAAGAAATATATGTACCAAAAATTGGTTTGGCAGATGGTTTGGTGCAAAGTTTATATGAAGAATTGAAATAAAATTTACAGAAATGTCTATCAACAAAGAAGTTAAAAAAATAACTACCCATACTTTACAAAAAATGAAAGCCAATGGCGAGAAAATTTCTATGCTTACGGCGTACGATTTTTCTTTTGCCAAAATATTTGATGCTGCAGGTATTGATGTAATGTTGGTTGGCGATAGCGCCAGCAACGTAATGGCAGGCCATGAAACCACCTTGCCCATCACACTTGAACAAATGATTTATCATGCACAGTGTGTTACAAGAGGTGTTAATAGAAGTTTTGTAGTGGTAGATATGCCTTTTGGTACATACCAATCTGATTCAAAAGTTGCGCTCGCTTCTGCAATAAAAATTATGAAAGAAACGGGAGCGCATGCCATAAAACTTGAAGGTGGGGAAGAAGTAGTAGACAGCATCAAACGCATTGTAAGTGCTGGTATACCTGTTATGGGTCATTTGGGTTTAACGCCTCAAAGCATTTATAAATTTGGTACTTATGCCGTACGCGCAAAAGAAGATGCCGAAGCAGAAAAATTAAAAAAAGATTGTCAATTGCTACAGGAAGCAGGTTGCTTTGCCATTGTGTTAGAAAAAATTCCAGCGTTATTGGCCAAAGAAGTGTCCGAAGCACTAACTATTCCAACCATAGGTATTGGTGCAGGTAAATACTGTGATGGACAAGTATTGGTAATGCACGATATGCTTGGCATAAACACCGAATTTAAACCACGCTTTTTGCGCCAATATGCCAATTTACACGAACAAATAATCAATGCGGTAACAGGTTATATCACAGATGTTAAAAGCCAAGATTTTCCAAATGATAGCGAGAGTTATTAAATTAATTACTCGTGTGTAAGCCTATAAATCAATAATGCTGCCCGTTGTATTAATAGTGGAAATTCTTTTAAATTAATGGTTTCACCAGGCGCATGCGCCCCTTTACCTGAAGCTCCTAAACCATCAACACAATCAAGGGATTGCGCTATGTAAGAGATATCGCCTGCACCACGAGAACCTGGATCACCAGCTATTGTGCTGCCAATTCCCATTGCTTGTGAAACGCCATCAATTACTTTTAAAACGCGATTGTTACCATCGGTTGGTGCCATACTAGGAATACCATCTGTAAAACTAATAGTAGACTTTGTACCATTTAAACTCGTGGCAACAATGTCTCGCATTTTATCTCTAGCAGCCAATTTCTGTGCTTCAGTTAAAAACCGTAAATCGCCAGTTACAGTAACTGATGGTGAGATAATATTGGTTTTACCAATAGCTTCGCCTTTCGCTTTTGTTTCATCATAATTTACATCTGAACCACCAACTATTAAGCCAGGGTTAAACGTGAGATACTTTTCTGTGCTTAATTGTACTCTAAACGCATCTAAAATTCTTGCAGCTTCATAAATGGCGCCGTATCCAGAACCACTACTAAATACACCTGATGAGTGGCCAGTTTTAGCTGTTACTTGTAATTTCCAGCCGCTTGCACCCCTGCGTGCAGTAGCTACTGTATTTAACCCCACAGCCGTCTCAAAACCTAGTGCCACATCGCATTGTTTGGCACGTTCAATAAAGTCTTTTCTGCTAACACTTGCTGGCGAACCCGCTTTTTCTTCGTCACCAGTAAAATAGGCGGTTATAGAAGCATCGTTTAATAAACCCAAACTATTTAAAGCTTGCAATGCCGCAATGATGACCACATCGCCTCCTTTCATATCGTTAACACCTTGACCCGTAGCTGTGGAATCGTTCAATATTTTCCAAGGATTTGCTGGCATATCGGGTTCAAAAACAGTATCCAAATGGCCAATAAGAAAAACACGTTTGCCTTTGGTGCCTCTTTTTATCGCTACTAAATGTCCTGCCCTATGTAAACTATCTGGCAGCGTTACCCATTCGCTTTTTAGACCTGCTTTTTCTAACTCAGTTGCATATATCGCACCTACTTTTTTTACACCATCTATATTAAGTGTACCACTATTAATATTAACGGATGTTACCAATAATTGCTGTGTTTGTGGCAAATGCTGATTAATATATGCAATTATCTGTTGCTCGGTACTTGATAGGCTTTGGGCTTTGCCAAAAGATACTGCACATAACAAGCAAAGTGGTAATATTATTTTTTTCATACAAATAAAATAATTCGAAAAAATGAAGGTGATGGATTAATTGTTGAATAAAGTATCAAAGCGCCGCAGTGTGCGACGCAAGGATGCCAAATGGTGGAACAATTGCTGGTTACAAAAAACTATTTTGTAGATTTATAAACCACACCATCCTTCATTACAAACACCATTTTGCCCATTACTTTTACATCTTTAGTAGGGTCGCCGTCAACAGCTACTATATCTGCTAGTTTGCCTTTTTCTATCGTGCCCAAATCGTCTGAAACACCAATTAAATCAGATGCGTTGACTGTTGCTGCTTTGATGCACTCTAAAATAGGCATACCTGCTTGAGTCATGTATTCAAATTCCATCCAGTTTTTACCGTGTGCATACACACCTGCATCGGTACCAAACGCTATTTTAACACCTGCTTTGTACGATTTTGCGAAAGCACCTTGAATTAGCCCACCAACAGTAGTGGCTTTTGTAGCAATAATTTCAGGGAAATAGCCTGGTTTTTTGGCAGAATCGGCCACAGATTTACCCGCAATAATGGTAGGCACATGGTAAGTACCCATTTGTTTCATTAAAGCAATGGCTTCATCATCTATATATGTACCATGCTCTATAGAAGTTACACCTGCTCGAACAGCACGCTTAATACCCTCTGCCCCGTGTGCATGGCAGGCTACTCGCATGCCATAATCTTTAGCGGTGGTTACAATTGCTCTAATTTCTTCTTCAGAAAATTGTGCGCCACTACCATCTTTTTCTAAGCTTAATACGCCACCAGTAGAACATATTTTTATCAAATCAGCCCCTTCTTTGTAGCGCTGTCTTACAGCTTTTATACATTCATCTACACCATTTACCACATCACTATTTAATTCAGAAATATTCATTAAATCTTCACGTAAGCCATTGGTAGCGTCGCCATGGCCGCCCGTGCTAGATATTATTTTACCAGCCGTATACACCCTTGGCCCAACAATTTGACCTTTATTAATGGCATTACGAACGGCGATACTTACCGAACCACCCAAATCTCTAACTGTGGTAAAGCCCGCCATTAAGGTTGTTTTTGAATATTGAATAGAGCCAAAAGCTATGTCGGCTTTGTTTTGCTGAAAGGCCAACATGCGATTAGGATTGGTTTCGTGATCAATGTGTACGTGACAATCTATTAAACCAGGCATCACCGTGTAGGCTTTCAAGTCGATAGTTTTATCAGCAGCGGTAGCTACTGTGTAGCCTTTTTGTACATCTATAATTTTGTTTTTCTCTACCACAATGGTCATTTCTTTCAACATGGTAGTATTTTTTGTATCTACGAGCTGACCACAATAGATATACGTTTTTTGCGCAAACGCAACGACAGAAAAAGCCATCAAAAAACTAAGTAAGAGGTATCTCATAATGCAATGTTTAGGATGGTAAGATACAGAATTCTAAAAAACAACGAACAGCCGTAAAAAATTCCTCTCTACCGATTAGGTGCTAGAACCCTTAAACGTAGTGGTTATGGATTGGTCTCTTACCTACAAACAAGCTTTTAAAAAACAACTAAAAACAAAAACACATGAAAGCAATGATTTCAGCAGCAGTAATAGCATTAATAATGACAAGTACTGCCAACGCACAACAAGACAGCACCAAAGTAAACATGCCACATAAACCACCAATGGGCTTTAAAGGTAGAGATGGCAAAGAAGGTAAAGACTTTAAACATAGTGATGGGACAGATAAATTTGCAGACCGTAAAAGCAGATTTGAGAAAGGCAAAGAGCGCTTTGCACAACATATTCAGCTAACCGAAGACCAAAAAAAACAGGGTAAAATCATTAGAGAAAACACTAGCAAGCAGATAGCAGCTTTGTACAACAATGATAAACTAACCATGGGCGACTTCAAGCAACAAAAAGCGGCTATTTTAAAAGCACAAAAAGAGAAGCTAGATGGCTTGCTTACTGCAGAACAAAAAGCAAAAATAGCGGAAAACAAAAAAAGAATGGTCGACAATAGACAAGTACAAGTCGCCGCAAGACTAGAGAGAATGAAAATAAATTTGGGTTTAAAAGACGACCAAGTAGCAAAAATTAAAACTGCTCAAACACAATTACATGAAAAAATGAAAGCCTTACATGAAGATGCTACATTGCTTCCTGAACAAAAGAAAGCGCAAATGAAAGCCTTGATGGATGAGGAAAAAGAAAGCCTTAAAAATGTACTTACCGCCGAACAATTGGCAAAATTAGAAAGCCATAAAGGGATGAAGGAAGGTAGAAGATAGTGAGTGGTAAGTAGTGAATTGCGAATGTATATCAAAGACTGCATTAAATTTTGATGCAGTCTTTTTATTATAAAAGTATCTGTTGTAATCTGCTTAAATCGGCATTATCAACGCTCCTATCTCTACCCTTTTTTCCACTTGCGCAATTGTTGTAGCAGGGCTCGCAAATCCTTTGGCGGTTCCGCTTCTAGATGATAGGTTTCACCGTGTAACTCAAATTTTAATTTGTAGGAGTGTAATCCTAATCTGCCTAAAATAGGTCTTTCCTCTTCTTCTTTCTTAGCCAAATTAAAGTTCTTTTTTAGTGCTGAAATCAATACAGGTTTGCCATCACCATAAATAGCATCGCACACAATGCTATGGCCTATGTACTTCATGTGGACACGTATTTGGTGTGTTCGCCCAGTATGAATTTGGAATTGTAACCAAGAGTAAATTCTAAAGTTTTCCAACACTTCGTAATCTGTAATAGAAGGCTTGCCTTTAGCATTGGTTACCATCGTACCATTTCTAGCAGGATGTTCCATAATACCGATGTTAATGGTATCCCGCTCATTCATTAGCGTTCCATTCACCAAACCCAAATAATATTTTTCTACGGCCCTACCTTCAAATAATTGCGATAACGCTTTGTGGGTTACTTCATCTTTGGCAAATACAATAATGCCACTTGTATCTTTATCTAAACGGTGTACAGTAAATATTTGGCCATATTTGGCTATTAAAAAATCTTTCATCGAAGGCTCACTCTGTATTCTATCGGGTATAGATAACATGCCTGATGGCTTATTTAAAGCAATGAATAGGTCATTTTCAAATAAAATATCCAACTTCATAATCGGAACATTTCACCACATCGTCACATAGGCACATAGCTTGGAATTATCTTATCAAAGCGTAATTGTATCTATGGTACTGTTGGTGTCTTTATAAATCTGTTAGAGAATAGGTATTAATCTGTAGTTACTTTAGGTTCGGCTTTCGGGGCTTTTTTGGCGAACGATTGGTTCAGATACTTTAGTAAGCGCACTTCTTTGTCGTTTAAGAAACGCCATTTGCCTCGCTCAACATTTTTCTTTGTCAGGTTGGCAAACATTACTCTATCCAATGCTTTTACTTCGTAACCGAGATGCTCGAATATTCTACGAACAATGCGGTTACGACCATTGTGAATTTCGATACCTACATTGCTTTTATCGCCTGTATCTGAGTATGCTAAGCTATCTGCATGGGCTTCCCCATCTTCTAAGTTAATACCACTTAAAATGCTTTCAAAGTCGCGTTTTGTCAATGGCTTATCTAGTTTTACTGAATACACTTTTTTGATCTGAAAGCTAGGATGCGTCAACTTTTGGGCTAGTTCGCCATCATTGGTTAACAGTAGCACACCTGTGGTATTTCTGTCTAATCTACCCACCGGATAGATACGTTCTGGTGTAGCACCTTTTAGTAAATCTAGCACTGTTTTTCTACCATCTGGGTCAGAGGCTGTGGTCAAATAATCTTTCGGCTTATTTAGTAAAATGTATACAAGGTTCTTCTTTGGGAAAATCTGCTTGCCTTTTACTTTCACTTCGTCTTTCTCAGATACTTTGTAACCTGGCTCATAGACAATATCGCCGTTTACAGTTACCAAACGCTGCTTTACCAGTTCGGCAGCTTCACGCCTACCGCACACACCTGCGTGCGCAATAAACTTGTTCAAAGGCATGTCTTCAGCTACTGTTTCAGTAGCTTCACCTACTTTTTTTGGTTTGGGAGTAGTTTCGGGTTTAAAGTATTTATCGCTGTTGCTACGAACATAGTTTTTAGAAAATTTACGTTCTGTTTCGGACTTTTCTACCCGAGGTTTGGGAGCAGCTTTTTTAAAAGGCGTTTTCGGAGCGGGCTTTTCTTCGCTTACAATGCCGTGTTGTTTTTCCCACTTTTCACGGCGCTTTTGGTCGCCAATGGCTTTTGCTTCGGCTTTCGCTTTCCGCTTTTCTACCCTAACCATTTCTTTCTTCTTAGCGCCAGTTGGTTCATTGTTCATGAACTTGTCAAATGCATGTTTTGCCATAATTTGTTCGTTTGCTGTTTTTCAACAGGTGCAACAAAAGTACGGATTTAAAATTTGCTGGTTATTAGTTGCAATTTGCAGGTTGTCGATTGCCTAGAGTTGACGATTGACCAATGACCATTGACACTCACTACTCACTCATTATTACTCATAGCGCAATGCCACAATAGGATTGAGTTTAGAAGCTTTAATAGCGGGGTAAATGCCTGCCAACAAGCCTACAGCTGTACAAATTAACACACCCGTAATGATCCACCCCCAAGGCATGATAAAGCCCGTACCTAACAATAAACTGAAAAGGTTGCCTACTAAAATGCCTAGGATGATGCCAAAAAAAGCACCAAATAAGCTAATAATTAAACTTTCAAATAAAAACTGCCTGCGTACATCTACACGTTTACCACCAATGGCTTTTATCAAGCCCACTTCTTTGGTACGTTCGCTTACTGCTACCAGTAAAATATTCATTAATCCTATGGAAGCACCTGCCAAAGTAATTAAACCAATAAGGATAGCACTACCAGCTATCCCTCCTAGTAAGCCAATAAATATTTCGGCAAACTTGTCGCTTTTTTCTATCACAAAATTATCTTGCTCTACAGGTTCTAGCCTACGGATAGAACGAAACAAGGACGTTGTTTCGCCAATAGCGGCATCCATTTCTGTAACATTGTTTACCATAACACCTATGCTAAAAGAAGGCGATGCAATAGGTAGGCGTTTTACATTTAAATAGGTGGTAATTACCGCATCATCTTGGCGCAAAAACGAACTTGTCCCTTTTGGTTTTAACAAGCCGATCACCCGATATTGCAAACTACCTACACGAATCACTTTGTCTAAACATCGTTCAGGATTATCGCCAAATAATTTGGTGGCTACATTGCTACCTAGCAAGCACACATTACGGCCAGAGGATACATCCAAACTACTAAAGTTTCTGCCTACTGCTATTTTATAACCACTTACATTAAGGTAGTTTTCATCGCCACCCAATAATGAGCAAGTAGGATTGGTTTTTTTATCGGCATAAGTACATTCTAAGCTATTATCTGTAGCACGCAACGAAATGGACACTGTGGCGGGATAGTTAAACTGCGTTTTAAACAACTCCGCTTCTTCTTTGCGAATGGGCTTATCTAAGTTCGATTTTTTTTCCTTTTGCCCTACCTTACCCAAAGTAGCAGTACGAGGCCCACCAAAGCGCACTTTAGAATCTTTAAAGCGCAAGGTGTACCCATTTGCCCCCATAAAAGAAAAACTATCTTTTAGGTAAGATTTCATCGCGTAAATAGCCATGTTAATACCTATTAAAGCCATAATACCCAATGCAATAATGGTAACGGTAATGCCTGTGCGCAGTTTGTTGCTACGAACGGTTCTAAAAGCTATAGATAAAGAATCAGCGAGGGTCATGCGAGGTAAGTTATGTAGCAATATTACGATAATGCGGCGAAGTACCGAAGGTAGAATACGCAGCAGCTACCATTTATATTTTAGTAATTGACATGCTATTTGGTAAATGGTAGTAGGGCTTTGCAACATTAACCACCGAATATCCTATCATTATACTTGTATTAATAACAGTTACGGTTACTTTTTGAAAAGTTACTAAGCTATTTGCAATAATCACATTAAAATCTATAAAAATATCTGCCTATTTTGTAACAATTACATAACGATATGTAAAAATATCTGATGTATTTTGAACGAATACATTACGATATGCAAAAATATCTACGCCTTTTGCAACTATTACTATGCCTTTTGCAAGCAAACAGTTGACTTTTACAACCATTAAGCAGCCCCATGTACCAACACAAAAGCCATCATGATGGCTACATGATGGCTTTTGAAATAAGCTGAGTAAGTTTTACTGCACGTCTCTAAATTTTATTTTAGTTACCAATTTGGTTTTAGGCGATGTCGCTTCATAAATACCTTTCACATATACTTTTATCAGTTCGGCTGCTTTTAATAAGCCATCTTCTGGATGGTATAAGGCTTGGTTGCGGGCAATACGTGCGTTAGACACTGGCAGTATAATATCGCCAATAGTATCGTTGGCCGCTTTAAGACTGGTATACATGGTTTCTAAGGCAGTAATGCTTATATCTGCCTCATTAGGCACGTAAATGGGCTGTGCTTTTAATAACTTAATATAGCTGTCCAGCGCATCGGCACGCATTACATAGCTAGCATGGCTAGTACTTATGTTTTTGTGGTCAGGTGGCGGTGTAGGGGTGCTAGTAGCGGGTAGGGGCGTACTAGCTTTGTGTTTTGAGACAGCCCTTACCCTATCTGCGAGGCTTTTGGCATTGTGGAACGTCGTAGTTAGTGGGCTACAGCTTTTAAAATAGTTAAGCGACTTAGTAATAAGCTTACCCAAGGGTTTAAACAAAGCCTCTCTTTGTGCCGTAGGATCTTTGGCTTGCTGTTCTGCTTTATTAATCGTGTCTTGTGCGGCACTTGCGGTAGCATATTTAGCCGTCAGGGCAGGCAGTAGCAATTTGGGGTTGGTAGGTTTGTAATCTGCACCGTAACTCTTTACGGTATCTAGTAACAATTTAAAGTTTGCCACATTAACTGCGTGGCCTGTTTCGCTTTTTGACGCCATGTTCATTGGTTTTTAATGATTGTATAAACGTTTACGAATATATCAATTACAAAAACATTAAATACCATATGAAATGTTAAAGAAAGGTAAATGTTTGTAATATGAGGGGCTATACTGTATGGTGGTATGATGACACCCCGGTCTGCGACCACCCCTCTGTTGAGGGGAATTTGGTGAGGTGGGTAATGACAGAAATAATCGGCTGCTCATCTAAAATAGAACTTAATAGTTGCATTGATTCTTCAGGTAATGCAGCTTTAAAGTAATCAATAACAACGTTGGTATCTAGCAAGTACATAAACTTACAGTTGTTTCTTTAATCTTTCTTCCCATTCACCCCTACTTTCAGCAACATAGTTTAGCATAGCGTCTGCGGTTGCTATAGATAATTTACCTGCATAGTCAGACAACTTTACTTTTTCTTTTCTAGGTTCAGCTTCTAAGCTTTTCAAATCGGCATATTTATGCACCATCGCCTCCCACTCTTGTATTGGTATCACTACCGCAGTGTGCGCACCTGTATTGTCAGTAATATATTGTAGCGACATATTTGATAAGATTTATTCTTACAAACTTAATCAAAATTCGTACAGTAACTGATTAGCCCTTACAAAGCCATAACATAAAATACAACTCCTAAAGCCTCTGCGACTTCGGGGTTGCTTCGGTCAGCCTTTCCAAGTTTAAAAAACTTGGAAAGGCTGGGCAATGCAACCAACTCTCTTTTGCAGCAATTGTCAACCAAGGCGTCCTTTTTTGGCAGTGAATACGTAAAAAAGCCCCAAAACTTTGAGCTTTTGGGGCTTTTTTACAACAATTAGATACTCTATTACTGGATAGAAAAGGTCATACTACTGCCCCAAACTATTGGTGCTGAAGGATTGGTAGGTGTAGCATTCCATAAACATTCACGCACCGTCATACTTTTATTTAGGGTATCTACCGCTACTACTTGAAACGATAACTTGGTTTCATCTTTTGCAGAAACAGCCCCCTTCATTGGCGAATCTACTCTTACACAAGGTAGGGCAATAGTTGAATCTGGCCCCTGCCACGTATAGTATTGGTTATAATTATTGTGCCCATGGAAGTAGGCTTTAATATTGGGGTGAAGTTTCACAAAATTGGCAAATGCTCTTTGTTCAATGAGTGCTTTTTCGTTGATGGTTTTGGCGCCATCTTTAAACACTTCTGATAATAGATTCTCAAATTTATCGGTACTGTTAATATCGCCTGCGCCATTTGGATTGGTAAAAAATCTAGCTTCTACATCTGGTATGGAGTGTGCAAATAAAAATACTGGTGTAGTAGCACTTACCGTAAGCAAATCATTTTCCATCCACGCACGCTCCGTAGAATCTGGCCATAGATTAAGAAAAATAAAATGTACTCCACCAATATTTTTGGACGCATGTATTTTATCTGTAGCATAATTAAAGGTTGCGGCAGTTTTGGGGGCTGTGGGTGATACCATTAAATTATACATACCAATAACACTAGTTGGGTCGGCAGGTGGTGTCATCATTTTATGATACCCTATGGCATTACTTACATCGTGGTTACCCGGCACAACATAAATGGGCGTTTTATGATTATTGCTATCTTTTAGCGCCATTCCAGTTATATAATCAGCATAAAACTGACTCCAAGAGGCTGCCGCTGCTTGAACACCTTTTTCCGATCTATTAGCAATATCACCTGTAGTCACAACACAATCTATGAACTTAATTGCACAGCCTGCTTTCACACCCCCATCATTAGGAAATGTAACACCAGTTAAGGTATTTAGCTTAGCTACCAAAGCTGCATTTACAATGTGTGCATCTACTTCAGTTGCACCTTGAAAAGTCGTTTTGGTAAGGCCATAGTGTTGATCGGAAGTAAATACAAATTGAACAATATTATTACCTGTAATTGGTTTAGAGGAAACAACTGTTGTATCCTTGTTTGTTTTATATCCAGCGAACACAGTGAGTGTGTAGCAAATAGCTACAAAAAAAAGACTGATTTTATGAATTAGGCGTTTGTTCATATTCATTATTAGGTAACGATGTGCTTTATTGGGACATCTATTAGCCACAATTTTAAACATTTATTAATTGCCTAAGCGTTTATTTTTTATAAAATCGTACAGATGAATTGCTACCATTATTTTTCAAGATGGCGATATAAGTGCCTGATGAAAAGCTGTTTATAGCGATGTTACTTACTATCATGCCCGCAGCAACTGGGTAGCTTTTAACTAATGTACCATTTACACTATAAATATCAACAGAAGCATTAGCCAAAGTTATTTCATGCATTAGTTGCAATGTACCATTCACCACAGGGTTAGGATATACACTTAGTGGTTTACTAGTTAATGTTGCGCTATTAACAGTAATTACGTTACTGTAAGTATAACTGCCATTATTATCCATCATTTTTAAACGGTAATAAGTAATAGCCGCCGAAGATTTAGTATCTGTATAGCTATAGCTATTTAATGAAGCAGTATTAGCAGGTGCAACACTTGCAATAAAATTAAAATTAGTGCCATCTGTACTACTTTCTACATTGTACGATTGCATATTTAGCTCGTTGGTAGTATTCCATACCAGTTGTGTTTTACCATTATTTTTTATCGCATTAAATGCTAACAAGGTAACTGGTAAAGTTATTGGCGTACCAGTGATAGTTATATTGTCGTAACGTACGTTGCCCGATGTACCACTGTTAGGCGTACCATGTTTTACACGTATTACTAAATTAGGATTATTTTCTGCAGCAGTATTGGTAATAGTAAATTTAAGTGTATTCCAGTTTGTAGCAAGTGAAGATGCAGTAGATGTAACATCAAAAGGTACTGTTGATGTAGTGATAGGTGTAGCACCTGCATAGGTTATAATAGATAATCCAGAAGTAACGAAAGTGGTACCCCCATCTGTACTATAATCAATTATAATAGAATTTGGACCACTAGCAACACTAGATATTTGATAATCGAATGCCATAGCAATACTTTGGTAGCCAGTAGTAGGTACTTTAAATAAAATTTGCATTTTATCAGATGGATTACGTGGTCTTAATACATTACCAGCTGGAGTTAATGTACCATTAATCGTCTGTGCATTACTGGTACCAGTATTTGTACTTGCAAGATAATCCCAATATGTATTGTATGGTGAAGCGGTACCTGGGAGAACCGTATAAGATACTTGTGGTGATGGGGTACTAACAATTGTGTAATCGGCAGTTATAGGTGCAATAGGATTTGCTACAACATCTTGAATGGGAGTTGCTGTTGTAAAATTATTAAAATGCCAATAGTGAATAAGTGTTTGCGAAAAACTGTTTGTAACTGAAATCAGTAGAAAGAAGGCAATAATAATTGAGGTAAATTTTTTCTTCATTTTTGGTTGGTTTAGTTATTTTGACAAAACTACCTTCAATGAAACCCATTACTGAAATGGTTCAATTATCAAATCGTTAAAAGTAGTAGGGGATTTCTATTGTTTTGGAATTTTTGGAATAACCCCTCATTTGGCATTGATTTTATTTTTATTGTGATATGTTTGTTAACTGGTTGTAAATATCCAGCTCCGCAAATCTTGCAGTTATAAAATAGCCATTAGGTTAACTTTTTAATTACGCAACATTGCCGAAGGCAAAAACATATCATTGCTAAACTGCAAGTTTCGTAGAGCAAACTAGCTTCTACAACAGCCATATTCAACGCTATCCAATATTATAGCACTTTAAAGCAAGTTACCAAAAGCAAAACAGCCGAAGCGGTTAACTGCTTCGGCTGTTTATATGTATAACCTATTAACTATCTCAATAAACCCGCTGGTACTGGTTTTTCAAGCAAGTATTTATAGATAAACTTGGTTTTAAGGTTATTAAAATGGGCATTACGGGCTGGTAAATTACCCCAACCATGTCTACCACCTGGATAAAAAGTCATTTCAAAATCCTTGCCTTTGTCTTCTAAGGCGGCTATTAGTTGCAAGCTGTTTTGCATATGTACATTATCGTCAATTGTACCATGTACAATTTGCAATACGCCTTTGTATTTATCAATGTAGCTTAATACGCTACTGCTTTTATAACCATCTGGGTTTTCGTCTGGTGTATCCATAAATTTCTCTGTGTAGTGGCTATCGTACAAGCGCCAATCTACCACACTACCACCTGCCATCGCATGGGTAAACACATCGGCACCATAAGTAACCGCCATACAGCTCATATAGCCACCATAGCTAAAGCCCGTAATACATATTTTTTTAGGGTCGGCACCACCATTAGCTATAAACCATCTCGCCATCGTTTTATAATCGGTCATTTCCCAATAGCCAAGGTTGCGGTGCATATAGTTTACACCTTCTTTACCAAAATGGCCACTCGCTCTATGGTCAAAAGCAACTTGAATTAAGCCTTCATTGGCATAAAACTGGCGGTTGTTGCTCCAGTTCCAAGTATCCCAAACTGTACCTGCATTAGGCCCACCATAAATGCTAATGAGCATCGGGTATTTTTTGGTAGGGTCGTAATTGGTAGGCCAAGTAACAACCGCTGGTAATTCGTACAAGCCATCATCACTTTTAATACGAATCAACTCGGTTTTAGCCAATGGATAATTGGCCATTTCGCTGCCTTTGGCATCGCCAAGCTCTTTCATTATTTTACCTTTTGTATCTACCAAAGTCATTTTAGTTGGCGTACTTACATTGCTATAGGTGGTTATAAAGTATTTCCCATTGGGCGATAAGCTAATTTGTGCATGGTTATAATCGCCAAACGTGAGGCGTTTTAGATCGGTACCATTCATTTTTACACTGTAAAAATCGATACGCGCCGTATTTTCTCTACTGCGGGCTGTGAAATAAATTAGACTATTTTTTTCATCTATCATTTTTACATCAAGCACAGTAAACTTACCTTGCGTGATAGGATTTTTTAAACTACCATCCATATTGTGCAGGTACAAATGGTTCCAGCCAGTTTTATCGCTATTTAAAATAAAGCCCGTTTTATTCTCTAAAAAGGTAATTCTGCCACCAGCGCCATCTTCCAGGTCAATCCAAGTTTTTTGTTGCTCGGTATAAAACACTTGCTTAGCGCCTGTTGAAGGATTTACATCATATAATTTTAAATTATCTTGTCCACGGTTAATCCACTGAACAATCAAGCTTTTACCATCTGGTTTCCAAATCGGCCAGCCGAAATATTGGTCGTCTTTTTCATTAAAATCGGCCCATACCGTAGCACCACCATCAGGATTTACAAAACCCACTTTGGTTTCAGGGTTTTTATCGCCTACTTTAGGATAGCGGGTTTCTTCTAAGCTACCATGTTGTCCGTCGCTGTTGTAAATAGGAAACATCGGCACCATGCTTTCATCAAAATGCATGTACGCTAGTTTTTTGCTATCGGGGCTCCACCAAAAAGCACGATAACGCGTAGGGCGGCCAAAAATTTCTTCGTAATACACCCAACTTGCATAGCCATTAAGGGTAGTAAAGCTACCATCGGTAGTTAATTGGGTTTCTTTGCTAGTAGTAAAATTGTAGGTATATAAATTGTTGTTTTTGGTATAGCCGATGTAATTGCTATCGGGCGAGAATGTAGGGTTTTTCTCTTCGGCTTTATCGTTGGTTAAGCGTTTTTCTTCGCCATTGCTACGCAAATACAAATCATTGTCTTTAACATAAACCGATTTGCCACCAACAGGTGCAGCATCTCTACCAAAGCCACGACCAACAGGCATTGCAGTAGAACTAGAGGGCGTTAACTGACCCGTTTTGACATCTAATACATAGTTTTTAGCTGCAGAATCTGGATGGATTTTTTGGTTTAACATCACATGCTCATCATCTACCCATTTTACTACAACGGGTAAGGCATTGTAAAAGTTTTTCGGGGTTTTATTGGCCAATAAATCGGCAGTGGTAAACTGTTTTTGCTGCGCCAATGCAGCATTTGCAAGAATTGAAGTTGATAATAGCAACAGCCATTTAGATGTACTCATACGTAAACTAGGTTTGAGCAATGAAGATAAGGGGAAAAGAAATGATTTTTTACTGCGTGTAAAGTATTGGATGAATGGCGGTGTTTTAGTAAAAAAATTTACCTCGTTCAACCAATGTTTACTGACATTTGCAGTGCTAAAAACAAAAACATATGAAACATTATTTACTAGGTATTTTATTAGCTGCAACCATTACTAGTGGACAAGCGCAAACACATCGTCTTGAAAAACTATGGGAAACTGATACGGTAATAGCTGTACCAGAATCGGTATTGCCAGATACCAAAAAGGGATTATTATATGTTTCACTAATAGATGGCGCGCCTTGGGGCGTAGATGGCCAAGGTGGTGTAGAGATTTTGGATGTTAATGGTAAAATTATTAATAGCAAGTGGATAACAGGCTTAAACGCACCAAAAGGCCTAGGCCGTGTAGGCAATAAATTGTATGTAGCAGATATTAGTGAAGTGGTGGTGATAGATATTAAGAAAGGCACCATTGAAAAGAAAATAGCGGTAGACAGTGCTACAGGCTTAAATGACATTACCGTAAGTGATAAAGGCGAAGTATATGTGTCTGACTCAAAAACAGCTAGAATTTGGAAAATAGTTAACGACAAACCAAGTCTTTATCTAGAAAATATGAAAGGCGCTAATGGCTTAAAAGCAATAAAAGATGACCTTTATATATTATCAGGTAAAAGTTTTGTAAAAGCAGATGCGCATAAGCAAATAACAACTATTGTAGAACTGCCACAAGCGGGTGATGGCTTAGAACCGATAGGCAATGGTGATTTTATTGCTACATCTTGGAGTGGTTATATCTATTACGTGTATGCCAATGGTACATTTGAAACATTACTAGACACGCATTTAGACAAAGTAAACACAGCAGATATTGGCTACGATGCCGCAAAACGCCTACTTTACGTTCCTACTTTTAATGCCAAAAAGATTATGACCTTTCTGGTAAAATAAGCCACATTAAAAAGCCCAATCACGTTGATTGGGCTTTTTAATGTTCTAATAATTATTTCTTCTAGGTGGTGGACCGTTTCTTCTGTCATTATTGCCATAACCGCCGCCGCCACGGTTATTATTACCATAGCCACCGCCACGATCGTTGTTACCGTAAGACGAACCCGGCGCTTTTCGTGGTTGGTCTTCTGCTTGTTTAACAGCAATTTTTTTGCCCATCATCGCTACACCATCTAATAATTGCATGGCTTCTTTTGCTTCTGCATCGTTTAGCATATCCACAAAACCGAAACCTTTACTTTTGCCCGTTGCTCTATCTATTATAATTTGAGATGATTTTACTTCGCCATATAATTCAAACATTTCTTTCAAATCTGCTTCATCAAAATCGCCAGTTAAGCCTGCTACAAATAGCTTCATAGTAATAAATTTTGTGTAAAAATAAAGGTTGAAAGTGGTATTCAATCGATTTTTATGCAATTGCGAAAGTTAAATTATTTGATAAGTAAGCAACTTCACCATCTAATCAACAATCGTAATTTCAAAAAGATTTGTAGTTCTGTTGATCGTATAAATGACATTGCTAGAACTATTGCTATACTATTTATTTGCATTTCGGATATAATTCAATAAAGCTCAAAATAAAAAAGTAGACAAAGGATTAAAAAAATTGTATTTGGTTAATCATAATTGTCTTAGTGTAATACTATCTAAGAGCTATCACAACCTTCTCGATTAATAAATAAAAAACTAGAGAATTAATAAAAAAATTTGTTTAGGAATGAATTATTTGGATACATCAACAGTTACAGTTAAATTTACGTTAAAAATTACATATGCAAATCAAACACACACTTACCTTAATGGCAATTTTGCTGTCTGGCAGTCTCTTTTCGCAACGTAGTACCAAACACTTCACACTAAGTGAAGGTTATCAAATAAAAGCAGCCCTATTACAAGATATTAGCGGTAAAACACTAAGTAACGGTCAATCCATCAACTTTGAACTTTCGGATCCAATTATAATAAACGATAGAATAGTAGTAGACAAAGGGACAAAGATAACAGGCACTGTTACAGAGGCAGAAGGAGCTAAAGCCTTTGGCAAAAAAGGAAAGCTAAGTTTTACAATTGATTATCTTTATTTGAGTAATGGTAAGGTAGTGAAACTAAGAAGCAGTATAAAAAAGAATATTAATGGTAGCGGCACAGCTGTTGCTGCCGGAGCCATTTTGGTAAGCCCAGTAGCACTACTTTTTAATGGAAAGCAGGCAAAGTTTAAAGCAGGTGAAGTATTTGCTGCGTATATTGATAAAGATTACACTTTTTAACTTCATTGAAGTTTATAGAATGTCCTAAAAATGAAAATTGATGCGAGCACTAAAAACATATTTTTTTGAATAAATAAAAGGAATATTTGCTGAATTATCTTTTTATATATACAATTAATTTAGTGTAAGTTTTGGTAATTAAATTTTTTGGCTCATATTGTTCTTCGATTCTAAAATATATTGGTGCGACATATTTAAACAGCTAAGTGTCTACGTGTTTCCTCATCATCAAAATCAACCAAGAGTAATAGTTCAAGAATAACGGCTAATACTAAATGACAGTTTTGAAAATTGATTAGATGATTTGTTATTGGTGGTTTGGTTTTTTATTAATAAACTCAATACACTTTACTGTTCAAGTTGTTTCGTTTATATACTTTGAATTATTTCTTGTATAATGTGCAATTCAATTGTTGATGGTTACAATTAAATAGAAATTTAGAGATAAAATTTTAAATTATTCAACTAAATTATAAAGTTCCGCAATATGGACCATTTTGTGGAACTTAACAGGTGCTGAAAAAGTTTTTTGCGTTAATCCCATGTTCCGCCACTGATTAAATAAATCTAGTTAGTTCTTGCTATTTGATATATATATTCCTTGCATCTAAAATAAAACACGAAACTATGAGACAATTTCTAACATTTGTGGTTTTAACTCTAATCTTACTATAGCTGAACTTATGAAAACTTACACTATTGTAATCCATTTCGCAAAAAATATAATTTCTACTTTTGAGCTGATTCAAAAAGCTACAATTGGTATTGGATAAATTTTCATTAGATTAATTAAATTAAATATTCTAACTTCCAGAATACACAGAAAGTTACCCTAAGACTTATTAATTCTCAACTATTTTTAATCTCAAAAAGTTGGATACGCTTTCAATAATTAAAACCATCAACACAATACAAGCTATTAAAGCGAGCGCATCTTTATAATGTAAAACCCGCATGGCTAAATATAATTTGTAGCCAATACCCCCGCCGCCAAAAATGCCAAGACCAATAGACACCCGCATATTTAAATCGAATGAGTACAAGAAGTTAGTGATAAAAGCCGGTAATATTTGCGGAATAATAGAAAAACGAATGACTTGGAGGTTAGTGGCGCCAACAGAAAAAATAGCTTCAGATGGTTTTAAATCTGAGTTTTCCAATACCTCCGTTAATAGTTTACCAAAAGTGCCAATGGTAATTACAAACAATGTCAGTAACCCAGCAAAACTACCTGGCCCTACAGTAATTACAAATATCAATATCACCACCAAGCTAGGTATTACTCTTATTACAGTAAGTATGAATTTTATGATATTTCTGATATATTTATTGGGCATAACATTATTGGCAGATATAAAGGCTAAAAAAGTACCGATACCGCAACCGAAAAAAGTACCTAGAAAAGCCATTGCCAATGTTTGTAAAATAGAAGTGAAAATGGCGCTGTTGTCCCAAAAAATAGTTAGGCTTGGTGGAAACATCTCGCCTATTAAATCTTTTAAAAAATGGAATTCAGAAAATATTATCCAAGGATAAAAATTTAAGTAATAGCAGATGGCGCTAATACTTGCAAAAATGATCCCATTTAAAATAAGTTTATTAGTAAACTTTTTTGATGGCAGTTGATAATTGACTAGTTGCTTATTACCCATCTTTATGTAACTTATTTCTAAAATAATTAGAGATTTTTTCGATACCAAAAACCATGACCAATACAATTAATAAGGCCGAAAGCGCTCGGTTATATTGCAACATACTAAATGAATTTTCCAATTCATAGCCAATACCACCAGCACCGACGGCTCCAAGAATAATAGAAAGGCGGATATTAATTTCCAATCGAAATAATGCAGTAGACAAAATGGTTGGAAAAATTTGCGGTATTATGCCGAAGTATAATGTCTGAATTTTATCAGCGCCTAATGAACGCATAGATTCTAAAATCACAGGGTCTGTATCTTCTATGGCATCGGCAAAAAATTTACCCATCATCCCAACACAGCCCAACATCAAAGCAATAACACCTGGCATTGCACCAAAACCAAAAGCAGTAATGAGTATTAATAAAATGAAAAGTTCAGGTATGGCTCTTTCAATACTAATTAAGCCTCTACAAATAGCTTTTATCCACTTATTACTAATGTTGCTAGCAGCAAATATGGCAATGAACAATGATAAAATAGTACCAAAAAAAGTGCCTAAAATAGCCATCAGCAGGCTATCAATGGTGGGTACCAACATTTCCTGAAAGCTACCCCAATCTGGCGGAAACATTTTAGCCAGAAAATAACAGCTTTTACTAAACCCGCCCCAAAAATCATTGAAATTAACCTCGCAAATTTTGCATGAAAAATATACCAAGATATACAAACTTATAATGGGTAATAGCCATTTATAGTAACGCTGTATTTTAAACTCTTTAAGCTGCACAGGTATAAAAATTAAAATTGTTGTAATTGCTCTAATTCTAATCCATAAATATCCAATAACTGTTCTTCAGATAAATTAGGATGGCCATCGTAAACGATCTGCCCTTCTTTTATTGCAATTACCCGAGTACAATATTTTGCAGTCATAAGTGGTTGGTGGAAAACACCTATAACAGGTATTTGGTCTGATAACGCTTTAATCAATTTCATAATTAATTTGGCATTACTCGGGTCTAAATTAGAAATTGGCTCGTCGGCTAATACCAAACTTGGATTTTGGAAAATGGCTCTTGCAATGGCCACTCTTTGTTTTTCGCCGCCACTTAAGCTTGCCACTTTTTGATTTGCAAATTCGGCCATGTTTACTTCCTGTAAAGCTACCATTGCTTCTGCTGCTTCTTTATCAGTAAACCCATAAAAAATGCTTCTCAACGTACTGATACTCCCAATTCTACCAATTAACACGTTTTCTAAAACAGTAGAGCGTTGTATTAAATGATATCCCTGGAAAATAACCCCAATTTTTTGGCGAATTGCTCTTAATTCTTTTTTTGAAACGCTGCTGATATTTTTAAAAATACCGGGCGACATTTCAAAATTAATCACACCTTCATCAGGCGTCAATAACCGATTGAGGGTTCTTAAAGTTAAGGTTTTACCTGCACCGCTAGCACCTAATATGCCTACAAATTCACCTTTTTTAACAGTAAAACTAATGTTGTTCAATAGCTTTCGGCCACTTTTACTGAACTTAGATATATTTTGAACTTCTATCATAAATATTTAGGTTCAATTGATTTTGAATAATTTAGACAAGCATTATTTTTCAATATTCAAATCTTTAATTCCATTGGCTATTTTCCTAATGCCATTATACAAAGAATCATCAACTGCTATATAAGACAATGATGTAGGATCGATTTTATACACTTTAATATAATTATTAAATATTTCAGGTGCATCTTTATATAGGTTTAAATACAAAGATTTTACTTTTGCAATAAAATCTGTATTTAAATCATTTCTAATTACAATGGGGCTTCCTACAATAGGATCTGACGTCCATAAAATATTAAATTGGTCTTTGTCAACAAGTCCTTTAGCTATTAATGGATTAAGCCCGTATTCAATAGCAGAAGTTCCCACATCTACTTTACCCGAAGCAACTGTTAAGATAACACCTGGGTGACTGCCAGCAAACATTGTTTGTTTAAATGCCGTATCGGGCGATAAACCTATCGTATTTAAATAGGCCATAGGAATGAGATGGCCTGATGCAGACGCTGGATCTGAAAAAGCTAGGGTTAAATTTTTAGCCTTGGCTTTTAATTCGTCCATCGTTTTAATACCAGATTTTTTATTCACAAAAATAAAACTATGGTACATGGTAGCTTTACCGTCTTTACCTACCACCACCAATGGCGTAATATCTTTTTTTTGCGCACAAAGGATATAAGAAAAAGGTGCTAAATAAGCAATATCCGCTTTTTTAGCGTGAATAGCCGCAACAACAGCTGTATAGTCTGTAGTATAATATATTTCTACATTTTTATGTAATTGCTGGGCAAAATAATCCCTTAGTGGTGCCATTGCTTTTTTTAAAGAGCTTGCATTTTCGCCACTGTTTCCATACATGGCAATTACGACCTTATTTGGTACGCCATTCGCGTCTACGTCGCTATTAGACCTGCAACCGAAAAAGAAAAGCGTGGTTAAGCAGAGGCTTAGGCTTATTTTTTTCATAAAAATTAATTAATAAGTTTTAATTCCTTAATAGAATAAGCAATTTTTCTAATAGGATTATACACAGAATCAGCAATTGGAATAAACTGCATATTGACAGGATTTGGATAATATCTAAAAAAACTACCTTTAAATGCAATGGAATCTTTTTGGTCTACTTCTAGATACGCTTTTTGGACCTTTGCAATAAAATCTTTATTTAAATCGCTTCTAGCGGTAATTGCATCATTAACAATGGGGTCAGATTCCCATAAAATTCTAAAATCTGCTGCTTTTACAGAGCCTTCGCGTACCATTTTGTCGAGTGCTAAATCGTTGGTAGAACAGCCAATATCAATTTTACCTGAGTTGATAGACATAATAGACGCTGCATGGCTACCAGCAAAAACGACTTGCTTAAAAGAAGATTCAGGGTCCAAACCAATACTTTTTAAATAGGCTCTAGGCACCAGATGTCCAGAAGCAGATGCGGGATCGGCAAAGCAAAGTGTAAGATTTTTAGACTGCTTTTTGACATCTTCTAATGAATGGATAGCCGATTTTGAATTGACGAAAATAATACTATGATAGGTAGTAGGTTGGTGATTGATTCCAAAGGCTGCAATAGGCACCAAGCAAGGTTTTTGCGTAGCCAAAACGTAGGCAAATGGAGATAATTGGGCAATGTGCAATTTTTTGCGCTGCATACCTTCTACCAAAGACGTATAATCGGAGGAAAAAAAGAAGGTGACAGGCATGCCTAATTCTTTTTCAAGATATTTTTGAAAAGGCGCAATTTTTTCTTTGGTTTGGGTAGGATTATCACCACTATAAATACCAATAATCAAGGTTTTAGGTATGCCGTTGCGCATATCATCTGAATTATGACAGGCTACCAAAAAAGGCAGACATATTATAAAAAAATACTGAAATAACTTAATCATTGGAGGAAGTGTGTTTTGCAATAAATTGATTGATATCTAATAAATCTTCGAAGTTTTGCTCTAGTGCTTGTCTATCCCAAAGCCACCATTCACTCGACAATAATTGTTCAATAATTGGGTCTGAAAATCTTTTCTTAATAACCTTAGCAGGTACGCCAACGGCAATTTCGTAAGGGCCAATATTTTTGGTTACAACTGCGCCAGAACCTATAATTGCACCAATGCCGATGTGGACACCAGGCATCACAATAACGCCATGTCCTAACCAAGCATCATGGCCAATCACACATTTATGCGCTCTACGCCAGTCAAAAAAAGCATGATCATCCTCTTCGCCCAAACCAAATTCTATCCGCCTATACGTCATATGGTGCTGTGTTACGCGCCATTGAGGATGGTTACCAGGATTAATTCTAACACTATTGGCAATAGAGCAGTATTTCCCAATTTCACTATAAATAATTTGAACATTACCTGCTGTATAGCTATAATCGCCAAAGCTAGATTCTACTAGAGTGGTATGTGCAGCTAAAGACGTATACGTCCCAAGTGTGCTGTTTTTGATAACACAAGTTGGATGAATATATGGTTCTTCAGAAAGCTGGTGAGGCTTAGTATCGGAAGTTATTTCAGGAAATTGTGTAATATATGGCATCTTTTAAAAATTGAAAGTTGGGTAATGGTGCGCTTTTTCAAAAGCTGCTAAATGTTTGTAATGCCTGAGTGATGTTTGCGATAAATAAAAAATATTATTTTCTTTTTGTAGTGCATGATTTAGTTCTTGAACACTAGTTGCTAGAACAGACTGGGCTTTTTTATCAATATTCTGTTCTATATAACCTATAGTAATATGACCTATAAAAGGTCTAGTCATCTTGATATGTAAAGGCTCTAAAGCTGGATGGGTATAAAAATATTTTCTAAAATGCAAAATATTTTGGTAGGCTGCTTCATCTTCAAACATTCCCAACATGCCGATAGCCGTACCAAAAATACTTAAGCCAAGCATTTTCATTGGTAGTACGTTGTGTACTGTATTCCTTGGAATACTATCAAAAATCTGTTGAACAATTTGAGGGTAATTAGCTTCTAATCCAGGTTTAGCAATATGGATTTGAAATTTCTCTGCAGATAGTGTATTGGCAACGGTTTGATGAAAACTTTCCTTAGGTAAAAAATAAAACGTATCTGGCATTTGTAGCTTTTCTGCTAAAGCTATTTGTAGTAAATGAATGCGGTTTGACAACGGCTTATTTTGCTCGTTATCATCTACCATGGTAATAATAGCATACCCTTCATAAGGGAGAGGGTGCCATTTACCATTTTGAAATATGAATTTATTGCCAGGTTTCGTTGCGGCAGATGCTTCTTCAATGCATGCATCGCTGATAGCAGTGAATTGGCGGTTATTGTATGATTGAAAATCAAAATCCATGATACAGGTTTTTATGCAGTTAAAGCTTCGTTATAGCTAATATTGCTAGGAATTGAAACCACTACTCTACCTTTTACGATGGTATGTAACACCATTGGCATATTATCTATCAATTTAACGATAATAATATCTGCATCTTTTCCAATGTCTATACTACCAGTAAATGTATCAATACCTGTAGCTTTTGCTGGGTTTAAGGTAGCAAGGTTTATAGCTTGATGCAATGCCATGCCATATTCTTGGTGGAGTTTAAAAATGGCATGAATGATAGATGGTGGATAATAATCAGAACATAAACTATCTACTGCACCAGCTAAGACAGCGTCTTTGATATTTAAATTGCCAGATAAAGACCCGCCTCTTAAAATATTAGAAGCGCCGCCCACTACATGTTTGCCAATATTAGACGCATAAACGGCTGTTTCCATATTAATTGGAAATTCACAAATATTAACCCCCAATTCGTGCATGGTAATAACTCTTTCAATAGAATCATCGTCATGAGAAGCCACAGAAATATTGTTAGATAAAGCCGTTTTTATCATATTCGCCAATGCATCGTCTTTGATGACCGCCCTACTATTTCTTTCTTCATATTCTTCAATGGCTTGTTTTTCCGTTTTACCGCTTTTGATACTCAGTTCTATGAAGTGGGCTTTGGTAAATTGTCCCTGCCCAGGTGTGTGATCCATCACAGATAACATATCTACATAGCCTTTTTCTAAATATTCCAGGCATTCGTCATAGGCATCTACGCCCGTTAACTCAAAGCGCAAATGGATTTTATTGTTCAAAAGGGTATCGCCCTTAATGGCTTTGTTGACAGTTTCAAATACTTCGCGCCTTTTGTATTTACTTCTTGAGCCATATTCTGCCACTTTGTAGCCAAGGTGCATAGAATGGTATACCGTTGTAAAACCACAACCACTCATTTTTCTTTCTAGCTCTCTAAAAGCCACTTCAATTGGGATATCCGCCCCTGGTCTAGGTATTATTTCTGCATCTAAAGCATCGGTGTGAACATCAATGATACCAGGCATAACAATACAATCTGTGGCGTCTATGATCCTTGCGCCTTCAGTATCTTCAATTGCATTGCCAAAGTCGGTAATTAGATTTTCAGTGATTAACAAATCTGATTGTTCTAGAATACCCGTTGGGGTAACAATGGTGCCGTTTTTAATCAATAACGATTGCATAAAATTTAAAATATTATTAGTCTAATTGGTGTGATCAATCTTGCCTAAATGCAAATTCAAGCGCCTATCTACTAGCTTTTCTAAAGTGTATTCATCATGAGAAATACATAGTATAGACGTACCTTTTGCCTTTAAATCGAGTAGCAGATCTATTACTACATCTTTTGTTTTACTATCTAATGAAGCCGTTGGCTCATCTATTAATAAAAATCTAGGTTCACTAATAATGGCTCGCGCTATGTTGATTCTTTGCTGTTCACCACCACTAAAAGTTACTGGAAATGCATCCCATAAATCGGTAGCTAATCCTAATTGTTCTAATAGCATTTTTGCTTTTGTTCTAGCAAGTTCCTTGTCGGTGTTTACCTTAAAAATGGTTTCGCAAACAACGTCTATCGCACTTACCCTAGGTATAACACTTAAAAATTGGGAGCAATATGTAATCTCATTTTTTCTCAATGCAATAATCTCATGTTCGGTAGCTTGCACTAAATCTATGGAACCTTTTTGGGATAGGTAAACAATGGCGCCCGAACTAGCCAAATAAGTTCGGTAAATACATTTCATCAAACTAGATTTTCCTGACCCAGATTTTCCAGTAAGGCCAATAATCTCTCCTTGTTTCATTGAAAAATGAATGTTTTTCAATGCCGCCAACTTCTTATTATTCAGCATGTGCAGCTTAAATTCTTTGCTTAAATTAGTAACTTCCAATATATTCATGCGTTATAATTATAATAAGCTGCTTACTAATAATTGTGTGTAAGGATGTTGTGGATCCTGTAAAATTTGGTCTGTTAAGCCCCTTTCAACGATACGGCCATTTTTCATCACTAAGGTTCGGTCAGTCAGCATCCTAATGACACTTAAATCGTGCGAAACAACAATCATTGCAATGCCTAAATCGTGTTGCAGTTCTCGAATAAGGTCTAAAACCCTTGCTTGTACCGACACATCTAAACCAGTGGTAACTTCATCCAAAAACAACAAGGGTGGGTTATTGGCAATTGCTTTTGAAATCTGTACACGTTGTTGCATCCCGCCGCTGAAAGAAGCAGGTTTGTCATCCATCCGCTGAACAGGTACTTCTGTTTTAGTTAATAAATCCTTAGCCCTTGTTCTAATAGACGCCACATGGTAATTGCCACCCATGATTAATTTTTCAGCAATATTTCCACCAGAAGAAAATTTAAAATTTAAACCATCTCTTGGGTTTTGATAAACCATACCCATTAAATAATTTCGAATCCATCGTTTCTTTTGGTTCGATTCGTCCAAAATATTTACCAACCCATTTTGATAAGGCTTTAACAAAGCAGCGCCATTAGAACTTTCAATATCAAGATACAACATCTTCACCACCGTACTTTTTCCAGAACCACTTTCGCCCACAATACCCAATACTTCGCCAGGGTATAAATCAAAACTAATATCTGCACAAGCTACAATGCTGCCTGTTTCTGGGCAGATGTTTGAGTTAAATTCAGGACCTGTTTGCAAAAGGGTATTTGCACCAGGCTCGCCATATATTTTGGTTAAATTTGTAACTTTTAATAACCAATCTTTTTCTACCATAGTTAATCTACTAATTGGTTAATATATTTATTTTGATGTTGGACGGGCTGCTGCTTTTCGATTAGTTTATCTAAAAAATTGCTGTCATTAATTACAAAATGTTTGCTGCCATCATTGTAATACAATTCATCTAGAAATGCTTTTTTATAGCCCGTTTTAAAGCAAGCTTGACCTTTAAAGTCTTCTGGATGAAATTTTACATCGTCAAATTCTAATGGTTCTACAACGGTATAAGGTGGCACAGCGTACAATCTTTTTTCTCTGCCCGCACCAAATAAGTGCAAAGCATGAGACTGATGAAGGTTAGGTATATCCCATCTTGGAATGGGTGATGGTGCCATCATATATCGGTGATTAATTTTAACAGGATAGCCCGCACCTAACATGATATCGCCATGGCTTATAAACTGCTCATATAAAGAAACCCACATTTTGGCATAATCTGCCTCTCCGTGCATTTGGCGGGTTTTAAATTCATATCGCTCAACACTTCGCAGTGGCTCTGGCTGTGGCACTTGGTATACAAAAATTTGATTCTCTTTTAATACTTCTTCTACAATTCTATGTCGTGTTTGGATAAGCGTGGCTGCGGCTGTATCAAAGGTGGTAGTTACACCCGTCATTGCCTGCACAAAATCTCTCAGATTGCATGCATTGACACTGGCATCACTACCTTGATCGATAATTTTAAATATATCTTTTTTCCCTATTATAGCTAAAGTAACATGCAAGCCGCCAGTACCCCAACCCCTAGCTATGGGCATTTCAGGAGAAGAATAAGGCACTTGATAACCAGGAATAGCAATGGCTTTCAATAATTTTCTTCTAATTTCTTTTTTAGTACTCTCGTCTATAAAAGCGAAATTATACTTATTAATATATTTTTTATTTTCTACCATTATTAATTTTTAGGTAAATGATTGGCTTGTTGAACTGCTTTTTCTTTACGTTCTTTTGCTTCACGAATATTTTTCAAATCAGATTGAAAAGTTACATAATGTGGCAACTTAAGATGATTTGTAAAACCCATCGACTCTATCCCTTCGGTATGGTATAATACAAATTCTTGATCATTAGCTGGTAAACTAGTATCGGGATTTCGCATGGTTGTATCTAATATGCCCATACAAATAACTTTGGTATCATTTTGTCCAAAACACAAGCCATACCCGATGCTATATAATGGACTTTCAGATTTTTTTGTGGTAGCAACATGTGTAATCATTTCAGCCTCAGTGACTTCAATTTTACCAATATATCGCACCCTTCCAGAGGGATCTTTTAGTCTTACGGGAACTTGTCCATACCGTAATTCACCAACGGTAGGATGTACAGAGCCAAATCCTCTCATGCTACTATAACCCATAGCCATTAAACCGCCAGTTTCAGCTCTCGCCATCATTTGTAAACGTGCAGACCTAGGCGCGGGAAATCGAATTGCTTCTCGGGTAATATCTATTAATTTTCTATCCTCTTTTGTATCAATTGGTTTTAATAAACCCTCAGTTTTTAATAAATCAATAACCTTTTTGTATGTTGTAACGTTTTCTATATTTTCTGAACTCAAATCTATTTGAAGATGACCCAGTAGCGTTTTAATATCTTCTAAGGTTTCGTAAGCTTTTGAGGCGTCTAAAATTCTTTGAGAATAATCTCTAGTTGGCCCTAAAATTTGCCCGCCGGGTATTTCTCTAAAACTTGCTGAGATTTTTCTTTTTACAAACATATCCCTTGTATCTATCGTTTCAGCATAAAACCTACGTTGTAAGGTAGTTCTAAAGGCGCGTAAAATAAACGCAGCTTCAAATACTTCGCCTTCTGCTTGTTTAATAGCAATAGCAGCATAATCGGGTGCATATAATCCCCCTTCGCCCATGACTTTATCTACCGCAAGGCGTAATTGTGATTGTATTTGTTGAATATCGATAGGTGCCAAAGAATCCTTTATTCTATAAAACTCAACCAATTTTAAAGAATTTTTAATCGCGTCTGCACCCCCTTTTACCGCTACATATCCCATATTTTTTATTTAATCTATCACTTTATATTTAGTAGAACGTGGCAAACTCACAATTTGCAGATGGTCGTCTGCCAAAACGATATCAACACCTAGCGGAAACTCTTCATTCATTGCTAATAATGCTTCTATTTCTTTAGAAGCAATGCCAGCCACAAAAAACGTATTGGTATCTTTAATACCAGGCCCACTACAAGTAATGCCAATACTATTCTCAAAAAAAACGTTGGCCACTCTTGTTACTGCAATCACCAAAGTGGCACTTTCTTCAGGATAACTCAACGTGCCCGTTTTACAATGATTGATAGCTAATTGCGTTTCCTCTGGACGTATGAAGATAAAATCGGCTGTAGCAACCCCACTTAACGTTGAATTTGTATTTAGTGAAATATATTTATTCAGAACATCATTTGTAGAAAAAAAATGTACGTCGGCGTTAAGCAATGCAAAGGCAACAATTAAACTTGATGTATTAAAGCCACTTGGCACTTCAAAATCGAAGTTGCCAAAAGTGTTTATAATACCAGGTTTTGCGAAAGCGTTCAATAAAATTCTGAATTGTTCTTGTGCATCAAAAACCTCGTCAAAAACTATTTCTTTTTTCATACGCTTATTCTTGCTCCATAATTTTAAAATCAACGCGTGTTTGCAAAATTTGATTGTACTCTACTTTTTTAGCTGCTTCTATCAATTGCAATTGTTTCTCTAAAAAATGATGTATTTCCTGCCATTCAGAAGCAGGTTTTTGTGTAATAGCATCTATAACAGCGATACAGTAAGCTCTTACGGGTTCATCACCTAAGCAAATTCCGTAACCCATACTCCCATCTACAGTTACTTCACAAGCAGTAGTTAATGCTTCGCCCAAATAAAATGGCTGTGCTTCTACAGAATCCTCAGCAGGTATCATGGTCATACATACCGTAGGTTCTTTGATAATGATAATCGTGTTTTTGGGTTCAATAGAAGCAACTAATTCCCTTAATGGTTCAAGGTTGCATTCACATAAAACATAAAATATGTCCATCATAGCTACCAAAACTAGTAACACGATATGAAGTAAAAGTTAATAATCAGAAAGTTTTGATAACAATTTGGTATTACAAGGTTTTTTATTTCCTTATATTTTTACAGAAATTGGCAATAAGTGTATCCCGTAAAAATTTGCACCATCAATTCTTGGAAAGGCGACGGAAATTATGATGAGCGAATGGTACTTATGGCAAAGCAGTTGCAAGATTTACAAGCCGATATTATTTGCATTCAAGAGTGTTTTATTTGTTATGCATTGGGCGTCAATACTTTAATGTTTTTAGCCAATACACTTCAACTTAATGCAAATTATTGTGCCGGCAGAAAAAAACAGCGCTTATTTAAAGGAAATATGTACGAAACAGAATCTGGGTTAGGTATTTTAACAAGATTTAAAACCATCGCTCACAAATCCGTTCAATTGCCTCGTAATAGGTTTGATGAGGATCGAAAAATACAACAGGTATATTTGGAGATTACAGATGGATTACATTTATTAGTTAACAACGTTCATATTACACATATAGATATTGACGATACGTTAAAAGCACAACAACTAAAAACTTTGACAGAAACAATACATGCTACAAAAACACCTCAATTGATTTGTGGAGATTTTAATTTAGCTGAAACACACCATTTGCTTGAGGCTTTTCAACAATCTGCAGGTGTAAAAGATGTTTTTGAACAAACAAATGGTTCAACAAAACGTTGCAGCTTAGTAGAGGCTGCTGCTAGTGGAAATGCGATTTGTGTGGATTATATTTTTTATAAAAACATAGCAAAAGCAGCATATACCATTAAAATTATAAATAGCAACGTAGTGCTTAATCAAAAAGACGGTCAGGGTAATTATCCCAGCGATCATTTTGGATATTATGCCGAATGTATAATCGATACAAATGAATAAAAAATTACACGTACTAGCTATCAGTAGTTTTGCCGTTCATGGAACCGCAAGTTTAAAAGTTTTTACAGCCATATTGGGTGAAAAAATTTTACCAGTTCCTAGCAAAATACTTAACGGCTTAACGAATATGTCGTTGGTTACAACTTTCGATCCGCCATTTAAAGATTTATTAAGCAGTTCACTTGCATTAGCAAAGGCAAGGGAATTACAATTAATTGTATATATTGGATACCTGGGAAAACCTGAAAATGCAGATATTATTTTAAAATTATTAGATGAGTATGCCTTTTTAATTCAATATATAATTGTAGATCCAGTTTCTGGCGATAATAACCGATTATATGTAGAGGAATCGATTGTAGCAGCTTGGCCTTCCCTCATTAAAAAAGCTGATTTTACTTTCCCCAATCAAACAGAGTTACAGATTTATGGCGGCGGCGATAACGATGCGGTGTCTTTTCGGGAGAAATTTCCCCAAACACAGCTTATCGCAAAAAGTGTACTATCAGATAATGATGAAATTGGCATTCAATATTTTGGCAATAGTTATTTCGATTATTTCCTGCCGCGATTATCAAAAAATTTTGGAGGTACAGGTGATGTGTTGTTAGCGCATTTTATTTTATATTATTTCTATAATACATATTCGATAGAGCAAGCTTTAAAGACAGCCTTAGATCAAACACATGCCATTATCGCTCGTACCATTCTTGAAAATTCTACCGATTTATTGATTAGTTAAATATTATTTAATGTACAAATTGTTTTATATCATGGGTGCATCTGGTGTTGGTAAAGATAGTTTGATGAATTATGCACGCACAATTATTGATGGTGCTCATATGGTGCAGTTTGCCCATCGCTATATTACAAGGCCAGCGCATGTAGGAAATGAAAACCATATTTCTTTAACAGAAAAAGAATTTGAAGCAAGAAAAACCCTTCAGTTGTTTGCAATGCATTGGAATAGTCACGACCAACAGTATGGTATAGGCATTGAAATAAATACGTGGATGAAAAATGGTGGAAAGGTAGTAATTAATGGTTCGAGAGAATATTTAGCCACTGCGCAATCATTATATCCGCAATTAATACCTATTTTAATTACTGCTACGCCAGATATAATTTTGCAAAGACTGATCAGTAGAAATAGAGAAGATGCGGCTACCATTCAAAAACGTTTTGATAGAAATAAATATATAACTACCAATACACAAGGATGTATATTACTAGAAAACAACAACGCCTTAGAAGATGCTGGTAATAGACTAGCGCAACTAATTATTGAATAGTTTTAATTTTTTTAAAGACTATATTAAAAAAAAGCCTTGAAATCAATTGATTTACAAGGCTTTTTATTGATGGGTGACCCGGATTGGATTCGAACCAATGACCTACAGCTTAGAAGGCTGTAGCTCTATCCAGCTGAGCTACCGAGTCATTTATTTTGGATGGCAAATTTAAGGGTAAAATAATTCGCAAAACAAGTTTCTCTCTTTTATTCAGTAAAAAAGCTTGTATTTTTAAAGTTTAATTGCTTTTTTTGATGAGTTACAATTATCTACCGCTTGATAGAAAACCAATTTTTTTCGACCAAATAATTAACCTACTTGACTACGAACAACTTGTTTCTATCACGTTTGATGCGCATGAACAAATAGTAATAGGTAGGCAATACTTGGATAAAATAATAGCTGACGGCAAATTATTAGATGCGATTGAAACCATTGATGGTAAAGTGGTTGCAACAAACGAGGCAGAAACGAATGAGCAAACATTGCTCGTGCGCCAAGCATTTAGCAAAGGCACTTTACTACCTACACCAATTGTAAAATTGACGCTAATGCTTAAAATAAAAAGTTTCAGCTATGGCAAATCGGGTATAACAATAGAAACTGTGAAGCGCCTAATGGACATGTATAATTCCGATATCTTGCCTGTCATTTATAGTGAAGATGATTTTAATGATTCAGCAGTTTTAAGTCAATTGGGTTTGCCTTTAATGGGTTTGGGTAATGTTCATTACAAAGGTGTTTCAATGGCTGCATCAGAGGCTTTGGAAAAGCAAGGTTGGCAGGCTTTACAGCTAAAGAGTAAAGAAGCGATAGCGCTGATGAGTGGTTATCAATTTACCAATGCCTATGGCTTATTCTATGCCAAATTAGCTTTGAGCAGCAAAACAATTGACCAATCAACGTTAAGTAAAATTATTACAACACTTATTGATGCTGCAAATACGCCAAGCGAAGCCATAATTATTGATGCTCCAAAAAATATAATCACTTATCAAACGATAGATAATGACGTATTGATAAAAGCGATACAAGCATTACCAAGGTCTTAATCTTTCCACAAAAAAGGGAATAAAATAATAGCAAGCCCTACCACGAGTATATCTAAACCCACTAAAGAGTAAATTAAAAACCACCATCCTTCTAATATGACTGTGCTAAAAGCTGTCGTGGTGATTTTCATTAATAATAATATCTGGGGGATGATAATTGGAAAGCCCATAATAGCCATTAATGCCGCCGATTGCTGTGCTTTGCCAGCAATGGCTGCTAAAAAAGTGAATACCAAACTGATACTTGCACCACCTAAAATAGTAATACCTACAAACTGTAAATAATTAGTGAGCGGGTTGCCTAATAACAACGTAAACATGGCAAGGCTTAGTAAACTCATCAATACCATAAGCAACAGATTGAACAACATTTTACTAATGATAAAATCTTTAGCGCTTGCGATGGTGTAGAAATACAAAAGGCGGCCTTTATTATCTTGCAAAAAGCTTTTTGCTACTGCATTAACGCATACAAACAACTGGGTAATCCAAAAAAGACCATCCCAAACTTTATCCTCAGGTTGCCCCATTGATTGGTAAATAACAAATATGGTAGAAATGACATAGAGCAAAATACCGTATAAAGTATATTGCTGTCTGGTTTCAAGCAGAATATCTTTGCGTAAAAGGGCAATAACTGGATGTGAGATTTTTTGTTGCATGGCCACAGCAAAATTAATCTGAGAATGGGCAAATACGATAATTTTAATTTTCAAACATTACTTTTAAAAAAATAATGTTATATTTTTACGATGAGTAATTGGTTTACTTACAATGGTCAGCTACAATTTTTATCCTGGAAGAAGACACATTGAGTAATAATTCAATGCATTCTTTTAAGTGCAAATACTTATGAATATTTTACACCAATAAAACACATTCGAGGTTAGGTAATTTAAATAACTTGGTTGGCATAGTAAAAACGTTATTCTTTTACCTACATTTAATAAACCAAACAATTGCTCTCCATGAAAATTATATTACTGCTGCTCGTTGGCCTGTGCATTTTCTCGCCAATATTTGCAGTGTCTGAAAATGATGTATACTGCTATATGAATAGCATTGGGATACAACATTCGGAAGTGGTGCTCAAGCAAGCGATTTATGAATCAGGACACTTTAAGTCTAGGATTTTTAAAAGCAAAAACAATCTATTCGGCTTTAGGCGCACCAAAACCTATATGAAATTTAAATCGTGGCAAAGCTGTATAGATTTTTATAAAAAATGGCAAGACAAATATTATCACGGCGAAGAAGATTATTACCAATTTTTGCAAAAGAAAAACTTTGCTGGCAACAAAAAATTTAATTACGCCAAACAACTAAAAAACATCAAAATAAGAGACTCGCTTAATTGTTAAAGTGCAATGAAGAATAGAATTAAAGAACCTGTCATTATTGTAAGTTCGGTTACCTTAATATTGCTGGTTTTGTCTATTATCAAATTGCCCAATATTAAGTATTTAAATAATTATAGGGCGGTTGATATTTTAGCGGATTTACGAGTAGATACCGGCAAAAAATCAGTACCAATTGTTATAGACTCACTTAAAACTGCCACGACTCCGAAAAAATTAGATACTGCTTTAATTGCAGATTATAGCGCAGACTCGCTGACAAGTTTGCTTACATTTTTTAATAAGTTAGACCAAGCAAAGCCCAAACACAAAAAAGTACGTATTGCATATTTTGGCGATTCGTTTATCGAATCAGATAATATCACAGCCGACTTACGCACACATTTACAGACGCAGTTTGGTGGAATTGGCATAGGTTTTTTACCTATACAATCGGTAGTAAGCGCCCAATATCATAGTATCAATTTTACAACTAAAGGCTTTTGGCAAGACTATCATTTTAAAAGCAATCCCTACAAATTACCACTTGGCTTTACAGGACATATTTTTTATCCCCTAGGTAGTGTAACCACGGCTTATATGGCTAAAAATAAAGCACCGTTTTACGATATTAAATTATATACTGGCTTAAACACAACTAACAAAGCACCTACTATTTTCATCGCAAAAGATGGCAAAGCTGCTACTATAAATGTAAGCAACACAGAGCTTGTAAATGAAACCTATATTAACGCCGCCAATGCACCTGTAACAGATCTACGCATATCTGCCTCAGACAACAAGCTCCCAGTATATGGCATTAGTATTGACAATAGTGAAGGCGTATACATTGATAATTATGCTTACCGTGGCAATACCAGCTTGCTTACCAACTTAATTACCAAAGAAACTTGGCAAGCATTTAATAAACATTTACAGTACGATTTAATCATTTTACATTATGGCCTCAATGCCATTGAACACGATAAAGAGCGATTTCCTTGGTTTGAAAATAGCATGAATAAACTGATTCAAACCATTAAACAAAACTTGCCTAACACACCCATACTTTTGGTAAGTACAAGCGACTTTGCATACCGCTACAATGGCAAGTATAACACCGATAAAGCAGTACCATTTATGGTGGCCACACAGCAAAGAATCGCCAACAATAACAAAGTAGCTTTCTGGGATTTATATACGGCTATGGGTGGCGAAAATACCATCGTACAATGGGCAGAAGACAAACCTACCTTGGCTTATAAAGACTATACCCACGTGAACGAGAGAGGTGCAAAAAAAGTAGCCGACATTTTTTATAGTAGACTAATGGCATCGAAAAAATATTACCAACAATACGCTAAAAAATAATAAACCCAATGATGCGTATTGATATTCATAAACTGTTGAAATTACTCGCTTTTAACGAGCAAGACCCGCTATTGTTTAATAGTGCGTTTTTCTTGATTTTCTTTGGTTTCTTTTTAACGGCATATTTATTATTTCAAAAAAACAGAAATACCAGAATTTATTTTCTAACCTTATTTTCATTATACTTTTTTTACAAAACATGTGGTTGGTATGTAGGGTTTATTTTACTAGCTGCGGTGGTAGATTTTAATATCAGTAAAATTATTTACGAAACCACTTCCAAGCATGCTCGCAAAGTATTAATAACCTTGAGCATTTTGCTAAATGTAGGCTTGCTATTTTACTTTAAATACACCAACTTTTTTATCGATATCATTAATGATGTATCGCAACAACAGTTGCACCCTTTAAAATTGCTATTGCCGGTAGGTATTTCGTTTTATACGTTTGAGAATGTGAGCTATACGGTGGATGTTTATAGACGGGAAATAAAGCCCGTAGATAGGTTTATAGACTACTTATTTTTCCTTTCATTTTTTCCAAAATTGATGATGGGACCTATTGTGCGTGCCGCAGATTTTTTACCACAAATAGAGAAAAAGCCCTTTGTAACAGATGAGCAATTGGGGCAAGGTTTGTATTTAATTACTGCTGGCATTATTAAAAAAGTAGTCATTAGCGATTATATTAATGCCAACTATGTTATGTATATTTTTGATAATCCGTCTGCACATACTGGTCTTGAATGTTTGCTTGCTGTTTATGCTTACGCCATGGTTATCTATTGCGATTTCTCTGGCTATTCTGATATGGCTAGAGGTATGGCCAAATGGATTGGGTTCGAGATCAATCTCAACTTTTTATCGCCTTATCAAAGTAGCTCTATTACCGAGTTTTGGCGCAGGTGGCATATTTCCTTATCTAGCTGGCTAAGAGACTATATTTATATACCACTAGGCGGCAACCGTAGTGGCTATTTTAATACCTACAGAAACTTATTTATTACCATGCTTATTGGTGGTTTTTGGCATGGCGCAAGCTGGAACTTTATTTTTTGGGGCGCTTTACATGGGGCAGCATTGGCGCTACACAAACTGCAAAAAGATTACGAACGAAAACCATTGTTGGTTATTCCCTATTCACCGAAAGTGACCAAGTTTATTAATAAAATTTTGGTTGACTTGCCAGTATTTACCGTGCCCTACTCACCTGCCCTAACCAAAATGCTAAAAGTGATGGCAACATTTCATTTTGTATGCTTGGGCTGGATATTTTTTAGGTGCAATTCATTTGCCGACAGTTGGACGTTTATCAACCAAATTTTCTCACATTTCAATATTGCTGTATTACCACAATTGGTAGCTAATTATGCCAATGTGATTATGATGCTATGGCTTGGCTTTTTACTACATAGTATTACCTCTCCTACAGAATTAGAATACCAAAAATTCTTAACCAAACTATCTACACCACTTAAAATTGTGTATCTCTTTGCAGCTATTTACTTGGCTATACAGTTTAAACAAGCAGATGTGATTAAGCCTATTTATTTACAATTTTAGAAAAACTAGCCCTTCTCAACCGCTACATCATTCGCTAATTTTTCTTTTACCTCTGCAATTTTGCTTTCTATCTCGGCAATTGATGCGTCTAAATCGGCTATTTTAAGTGGTAGCGATTCAGTATTTTTAGCAATATCATCAAGCTTGTTTTTCAATACCTCAATGTCTTTTTCTACGCTTACCAATTTTTCTTCTTTCTCAGCTATCCACGCTGCTACTTTTGTTTTAAAACTATCTGTCCAAGCGGTTTCTAGCTTTTCGTTTAAGTCTTTCAGTTGGTCTTTTAGCTTAGCACTATAATCTTTTTGCTGCGCAATACGGTCTTGAAAGCGCTGTTCAAATACTTGTTGGTTTTGTAAATAACTCTCTTGTTTGGCCTTATATGCTTGTTGGTTCACCAATCTTTTCTCCAACATGTCTAAAAATTCACGCTGCTTTTTGGTCCATTCTTCCCGCTTTTCATCTCGCTCTTTCTTCTTTATTTCCCATTCTTCTTGGCGTTTTTGTTGTGCCTCTTTATGTTCCTCCCAAGCTTTATTAAGGTCTTCTTTGATGGCATCTATGTTGGCAAATACTTGTCCTTTATGCTCTCTTGTTAATACGTCTTTATAAATACCAATAAAATTGCGAACATCGTTTAAGGTTTCGGTGCGGCTACGTAAGCTATACTTACTATCTTCTGGTTTGGCTATTAAATGCCAAGGCTTCGCATCGGTTGTTACCAAATCTTGCTCATGTAAAAAAGCTTGAAATCGTTCTACAAAAGCTTGTAATTCTTCAATAGCAATGGCCGGCGCACAAGCATTTACAATCACACACAATTTCTCAGTAATCGCTAGTGATTGTGATTGTTGCTTTTCTCGAGTGGCTCTTTCTTGGGCAAATAATTCGTCTTCTTTATCTTTTACAATACTTCTAATATGATTATAGGTGTCCCATGCAGCAGTACGACGGTCTTTGGTTATCCAACGCTGTTGTTTAAAATATTCAAAAGTTTGGTTGGCTATTTCTCTAAGGTTTTTAAAATCGTCTTTGGTAATGGTGTTTTGCGCCAGCACATTATTTGCAGCTACGGTTAGTTGCGCTACCATTTGCTCTCCCTGTTGGGTAAATTGTTCGTTAGCAGCTTCAACAGCAGCTTCTTTTTCGGTGATAGTTTTTACTAACTGCTCGAAGGCAGCAAGTGTAGTGGCTTTATCTTCTGCACTATCAAATTGGGTAGCTTTTAAATTCTCGTCTATTTCTTTTTTTCTATTCCAAATATCTCTGCTAGAAAACTGGCTTATGCCAAATTCTTGAATGAGGGTATTAAGCGAGTTAAGCTTTTTGTTGATGTCTGCGCTTGTCATAACAATGGTTGAAACCGCAAAAATGCAGCAAAAGTGAATATGCACAGCCAATAGAAGCTATTACCTCAGAAAAATAAGTGCTTAGTAGAAAAACAACCTATTAAGGTCTGTTACTTTCTCCTCGGTGTTTCCAAGAACTAACAACAGGTGTTGCTCGTTGCTATTTTTTTCCCTGGCCAAATACGCATGAGAAGGTTTAAACTAGATATTGATAGGGTTGGATAGAAATAAGCGTTACAGCTCGAAAGTTATTGGTTGGGGATAGATCGCACTCAAAGCTACCTAACAAACAACAGCCCACATCCGAAGGTGTTAAATACGCTGTTTGGCTGCTTCGTCTTCTGCAAAACATTTCCAACAGCGCGGCTCATAGGTATTTTTTTCACCAAGTAATACTTGGCCACTTTCTTCGGTTTTTCGGTACGATACATTGGCAATATGACCACATTTAACACAAATAGCATGTAATTTTGTAATATAATCGGCTATTGACAACAGGTTTGGCATTTGACCGAAAGGGTGCCCCTTGTAATCCATATCTAAACCTGCTACAATTACACGAATACCGCGTAGTGCTAGGGTTTGGCACACGTTCATAATCTCATCATCAAAAAATTGCGCCTCGTCTATCCCTACTACATCTACATCTTGCGCTAGCAATAAAATGGTTTGTGAATTATCGATAGGTGTAGATTGAATCGCATTGGCATCGTGACTAACCACATTAGATTCATCATAACGCACATCAATTGCAGGCTTAAAAATCTCTACCTTTAGGTTGGCAATTTTTACGCGTTTCAATCGACGAATAAGTTCTTCGGTTTTACCACTAAACATACTGCCACAAATCACTTCAATCCATCCCCTTCTTTCGCCACTTAAACTTGGTTCTATAAACATGTAAAATATATTGTAATAAAAAACGTTAGTAAACGGATTGTTTTCTCTAAAACGTCAAAAATATCACATCTTATGGAAAAGGTACATCTTCTTATTCACAGATTGAAAGAGCAGCTTGACCAACAAGCTAGCAACGAAAGTTTATTGATTTCTGCACAAATGCTAGTCATAGAATTACAGCAAAAACACTTGCAAAAATCAACCAGTAAAGTGGCTGTAACCATGCCTTACCGACAGCAGCAAGACAATATTACACCTCCTACTGAAGCGACAATTATTGAAATTCCACAACCTTTAGATACAGAAGATTTTATCACCGAAGAAGAAATTGTGGCCAAGGAAGAAGCGGTAGCTTTTAAACACCACCAGTTTTTTGACGATGCATTTGCCAACCTACCTACTGTGGCTTTTCAAGAGCCAAAGGAAGTATATGCTTTAAACGATATGATGATGACGGAAGAAGAAAATGTGAATACTAAATGGCAAGCAAAGCAAGTAGAAGTAGCGACTGTACTAGAAAAATCGCCGATTAAGGATTTGAAAAAAGCGATTAATGTAAACGACAGATACTTGTTTATCAACGAGTTGTTTAGAGGTGATGAAGCGATGTACGAACGCAGCTTAAAAACCATTCAAGGGTTTAGCATACTGCCTGAAGCCATATTTTGGATACAAAGAGAACTGAAAGTAAAACTTGGCTGGCAAGAAGGTAGCCCTGCAGTGAAACTATTTGATCAATTGGTGAGTAGGCGATTTTCGTAGTGGGATGGTTTGTTGATTTCTCAGGTAGGCGCAGATTTTGATTAATTAATAACCAAAACCTTATCTGCTAACGAATTGGTGAACGTAAGTCAGCTAAAATATTTTCATTTAGTGGATCAGTAAGAGCCATATCATGAATGAATTGGTATGTACATAACCCAATCTGACATTTTCTAATGAATTTTTATGTATTTCAAGTTCACTCAAAAAGTGAGTAAAAGGTGATTCTTCTGAATTGTGACGCTCACAATAAGATTCATCCCTCACAGAATAAATATTGAATAGGTGGTTTACACTGACTAAACCGCCGTCAACATTGTATTCAACTATTTCAGCTAAGTCATCAATAAGTACTTTGTTATATTTCTTGAAATACAAGCTTAGTAAGTCTTCTAATTCCATATTTGAGCATTCATGCTATTCTGATACCATTTTAGAGTTAATAATATACCCAACAATCTCATCAGTTGCACCCACTTTACTAGCGACATAGCTACCTGCATTGGTACAAGCTTTTAAATACAATTCATTGTTGTTTAAAAGCTCATTCAACTTGGCTTCAAGTTCTAGTGCATTATCTACTGTAAAGCCACCACCTGCTTCTATTAGTTCTTCTGCTTCTATGTATTTATCGTACACAGGGCCAAATACCACAGGCTTGCCATACACAGCAGCTTCCAGTACATTGTGTATGCCTTCATCACCAAAACCACCCCCTACAAAACAAATAGTGGCGTAATAATACAATTTGCTTAATAAGCCGATGTTGTTGATGAGTAGAATGTTGGTTTGTCGACTGTCGACCGTTGACCGTTGACCGTCGACCAAATCACTGTACAATACCACTTTTTTATACAAGCCTACACATTCATCTATCCTACTTTTTTGTATATCATGCGGGGCAATGATAAACTTGATATGTGGATGCTTTTTAACATAGTGCTGCAATTCTTTATCATCTTCTAACCAAGTACTGCCTGCTACTATCACAGGTGCTTTGCCTATAAAATCTTCAATGCGTTGGATAGGCGAAAATTGGGCTGCAATTTCGTTTACACGGTCAAAACGAGTATCGCCACTTACACTTACATTCTTCGTAATACCAATACTTGCCAATAAATCTGCTGAGTCCTGATTTTGTACAAAACAATAGCTAAAACTTTGCAACATTTTTCTGTAAAAACCGCCATACCATTTAAAGAATACTTGATTATCTCTAAAAATACCAGACACTAACAACAAAGGAATTTGACGTTGCTTGGCTTCTTGTAAATAATAAAACCAAAACTCATATTTTACAAATAACACTAATGCTGGATTAACGATGTCGTAAAAGCGCTTGGCATTTTTGGCGCTATCCATTGGCAAATAAAAAATCCAATCTGCACCTTGGTAATTTTTACGCACTTCATAGCCCGATGGCGAAAAAAAAGTGATCAAAAATTTTGTATCAGGTTGTTGCCATTTAAGTTTTTCAATAATAGGTAGGCCTTGTTCAAATTCGCCTAAAGATGCACAGTGCATCCAAACTACCTTACCTGAATTATTGGCAAAAGCTGTTTGCAATTCACTAAAAATAGATTGTCTACCTTTTATCCAACGCTTTGCTTTATCGTTATTAAAACTAAATAAACGAGCAGCAATTGGATAAACAGTAATAAATAAACGGTATAAGAATTTCAAGATTAAACAGTATTTAAAGCTACAAAATAACAGTTATTATACCGATAAGTGCCTAATAAACTCACAACAGCCCTACCACATTTTCCCGTAGTTTTGCCGCCTTATACGTCGTACATATGAAGCCAATTCAGATGGTAGATACTAAAACACAGTATCTGAAAATAAAAACAGAAGTAGATGCAGCTATTCATGAGGTGCTTGATAGTGCAGCTTACATTGGTGGCAAGGCAGTAGCCACTTTTACCAATTCTTTAAATGCATATATAGGCAGCAAACACACTATACCTTGTGCTAATGGCACCGATGCCTTGCAAATAGCCATGATGGCTTTGGGGTTGCAGCCTGGTGACGAAGTGATTACACCCTCATTTACCTACATTGCTACAACAGAAGTCGTGGCATTATTAAAACTAACACCAGTATTTGTAGAAGTTAATAAGACTACTTTTTGTATTGATCCAGAATCTGTTCGTAAGGCAATTACACCAAAAACCAAAGCCATTGTACCCGTGCACTTGTACGGTCATGCTGCGCCGATGGAAGCCATAATGGCTATTGCTAAAGAACACAACTTATTTGTAATTGAAGACAATGCGCAAGCTATTGGCTGCGATTATACATTTAGCGATGGTACGGTAAAGAAAACAGGAAGCATTGGTCATATTGGTTGCACCTCATTTTACCCAAGCAAAAACTTAGGGGCTTTTGGTGATGGTGGTGCGATATTTACCAATGATGATGATTTGGCTGCTAAAATGAAAATGATTGCCAATCATGGTCAAGTGGTACGCTACTACCACGATGTGGTGGGTTGTAACTCAAGATTAGATGCTATTCAAGCGGCGATTTTAAATATTAAATTGGGGCAACTAGATAATTATATTGCTGCACGTAATGCTGCTGCTGATTTTTATACCAAAGCATTTGCAAATAATCCAAAAATTACCACACCTTCTGTGGCATCTTATTCAAATCATGTGTTTCACCAATATACTTTGGTATTAAATGGCGTTAATCGTGACGGTTTAAATGCTTACTTGGCTGAGAAAAAAATCCCTTCTATGATTTATTATCCCGTGCCAGGCCATAAGCAAAAAATGTTCGCCTCATTTGGTTTGGAAAATATGGATTTACCAATAACCGATTGGTTAACAGAACGTGTGATTTCTTTACCAATGCATACTGAACTTGAACAAGAACAATTGGAATTAATTACTACCGAAGTATTGAATTACGTGAATGCAAATTAAAGTTATGTAGACCTGTCAGGTTTATTAAACCTGACAGGTCTTAACAATAATATACCAATGCAACTAACAGCCTTACTAGATAAACAAGAAAAAATAGCTGTGATTGGTTTGGGCTATGTTGGCTTGCCGGTAGCATTGGCTTTTGCCAAAAAACTATCTGTTATTGGCTTTGATACCAATGCGGATAGGATTGCATTGTTACAACAACGTATTGATCCAAGTAAAGAAATTGCACCAGCTGGTTTTGAAGGTTGCGAGATTACATTTACAGATGCACTTGATAGACTGCAACAGGCGAGTTTTTACATAGTAGCAGTACCAACACCCATTACCAAAGATGATTTGCCCGATTTAAGTTACCTACAAGCTGCTTCTGCAACCATTGGTAAAGTGCTTAAAAAAGGAGATTATGTGGTCTTTGAATCTACCGTATACCCAGGCTGTACCGAAGAAGATTGTTTGCCAATTATTGAACATATTAGCGGCTTAAAAGTGGGAATAGATTTCAAATTGGGGTATTCTCCAGAACGTATTAATCCAGGTGATAAAACACGCAGTTTTGAAACCATTGTAAAAGTGGTAGCAGGTTGCGACGAAGAAGCTCTAGAAAATATTGCTAATGTGTATAGCTTAGTTGTTAAAGCTGGTTTGCATAAAGCCACCAGTATTAAAGTAGCCGAAGCTGCGAAAATTATTGAAAATACACAACGTGACTTAAACATTGCTTTTGTAAATGAGCTATCTATCATTTTTGATAAAATGCAGATTAATACTTACGATGTTTTGGAAGCTGCAGCTACCAAATGGAATTTCTTAAAGTTTCAACCAGGTTTAGTGGGTGGGCATTGTATTAGTGTAGATCCGCATTATTTAACTTACAAAGCTGAAAAACTGGGTTACAAACCACAAGTAATTGCTGCGGGTAGATTGATAAATGACAGTATGAGCAATCATATTGCCAATAAAATCATTCAGCATATTATTTTGCACGCCAGCCAAGTAAAAGCCGCTAAAGTGTTAATTATGGGCGCAACGTTTAAAGAAAATGTAAGCGACATCAGAAATAGTAAGGTGTTTCAAATAATTGAAGACTTAACAAATTTTCATTTAAATGTTGATGTAACAGACGCTTACGCAGATAGCAAAGAACTTGAACATGAATATGGTATTGCCTTAACAGAACAAATTGTTAATGATTATGATGCTGTGATTATAATAGTGCCGCACGAAAGTTACAAAACCTTAAATGATGCTTATTTTGCATCCATAACAAAGCCACATGCAATTATTGCCGACTTAAAAGGTATTTATAGAAACAAGATTACATCAAGGCATTATTGGAGTTTATAAACATTACTTATTCGAAATTTTTGATTTGAGATTATTCACCATTACCAATTCACAATTCATTTTTATATGAAACCTCTCATCATCATCACCGGAAAAAACGGACAACTTGGTTGGGAATTGTCGCAACTAGCACCACAATTTGCCGAGCACTTCAACTTTATTTTTGTGGATAGAGAAGAACTCGACTTAAGTAATCCAGCTTCAATTCCAGATTTTTTTGCGAAATATCAACCACAATATTTTATTAGTTGCGGTGCTTATACAGCCGTAGATAAAGCAGAGACAGAAAGAGAATTGTGCTACAACATTAATGCTGCAAGTGTAGGGGTTATTGCCAAAGAATGTGCTGCCATTAATTGCAAACTGATTACCATTTCTACCGATTATGTGTTTGATGGCAATGGCACTTCGCCTTATTTGCCTAACCAAACCAAGCAACCATTAAACTACTATGGTGAAACAAAAGCCATTGGTGAAGACCTTGCTTTTGCGAATAATCCACAAACTATCGTGGTAAGAACATCATGGGTATACAGTGTACATGGTGCCAATTTTGTAAAAACCATGCTGCGCCTAATGAAAGAAAGAGAGAGCCTAAATGTAGTGGGCGATCAAATAGGTTCGCCTACATATGCCGCAGATTTAGCGAGCGCTTTAATGACCATTGTTACAGAACTTGAAAAAGGCAACGAACATTATGGTTACTATCACTATAGCAATGATGGCGTGATTTCTTGGCATGATTTTGCAATAGCCATAAAGACCAACGCTGGCTTAAACTGCCAAGTATCTGCAATACCTACTAGCGCCTACCCTACTCCTGCCAAAAGACCCGCCTATTCTGTATTAGACAAAACATCTATTGTTGCAGATTTTGGTGTAAAAATGGTAAATTGGCAAGTGAGCTTGAAAAAGTGTATGGACCTACTTTTGACAAGTATTTAAATGTGAATGAATTTTTAGAAATGGCAATTAATACAACTGTTTATCAATCAATTATAGAAGATTTAAAGAGTAGTAACACCACTTTAGTAGCGGTAAGTAAAACCAAGCCAATAAGTGATATAGAAGCATTGTACAAACTCGGCCAAAGAGATTTTGGTGAGAACTATGTACAAGAATTTATAGATAAAGTACCTCAATTACCCCAAGATATTAAATGGCATTTTATAGGCCATTTACAAACCAATAAAGTAAAATATATTGTACCTTATGTACACTTAATTCATGGTGTAGATAGTTTAAAATTATTGAAAGAGATAGATAAGCAAGCTAGCAAAAACAATTTGATAATCAACTGTTTACTGCAAGTTTACATCGCACAAGAAGATACTAAATTTGGCCTTGATGCAGCAGACATTGAAGCGATAATTAATGAATTACCAAAGCTAAATCACATAAAAATTGTAGGCTTAATGGGCATGGCGAGTTTTAGTGAAGATAAAAATAAAGTCGCAGCAGAATTTAAGTATCTGAAAAGCATTTACGACAGATATTCGCAACTAAAAGCCCCAAACTTTCAACTCCAAAATTTAAGCATGGGCATGAGTGGCGATTACAAACTTGCTGTTGAAGCGGGTAGTAACATGGTGCGCATTGGTAGTTTGTTATTTGGCGCGAGAATATAGTATTATATACTTTATTTATGGCTAAACCAACAATCCTTTCGCGCTATTTCGTATTGTTTAAATATGGTATTTACTGGTGTCCCATGTATCAAATCATAGTTAAACCTTGTACGCGCTAAATAATTAAATGCGCCCATATCACCAGTATACTGCGATGCGTTATTTCGGTTATATTGGGTATGGATAGCCGCTAATTCATCTATAAATTTATTCATAATCAATATATTCCCGCCTATAATGCCACAATTTAACAAGACATCATTTTTAAATTGTGTTTCAAAATCTGAGTAATCTGTTATGCTATCTCTTAGTGTTTGCGAGTGGTGATGCATCCATTCGTTGTCTAAAATCTCAGGCTCGTCACCACAAAAAAGTTTGCCATCTTGCTGCTTGAAGAACGCATCTACAAATGGGTTTCGAAGCATGCGCACGTCCGTAGCATCAGTTACAAATAAATGCGAGATATTATAAGCATATAGCTTCAAAAATTCTCGGTACACAATATATCGATACACATTAGGGCTAAACGCACGATCATGTGTTACATAAATAAAGCAGAGTCGCGGATGTTGGTGTTGTAAACAAGTAGCGGCGCTAAAATTATTGTGAAATAGCACGCCATTGACGCCATGCTTTTGAAGCGAGTTTGCCCAATCACTTACGAGCGAAAAATCATCGTTTGGTAATGTGGTATTTCTATTAACGTCGTAAATACCTGTAAAATGACAAGTCATAACCAAAGGTTCGCCTACTTTAAAAGGAAATACGAAGGCTTGACTAAACATGGTTTAACACTTGCTTTGTTTTTAAGGCTGAGCAAATACTATCTGCCCTATTGCGATAATAAATATAGGTACCAAGTGCTACTTTTTTTACTCTAAAAAATAAGGAAGCTTGTTCAAAAAAATGGGCATCTGCCGCATACATATCGGTGAATTTAAGCATTTCAAAAACTTCTTTTTTACCAAAAAAAGTAGCTAACAAAATACAATCATCTACATGTACCAATTTGTTATTATCGGCTCTATCGGGTACAAAATAATCGTCTTCACTATTTACAATAGTAGTTGTGGTTGAAGCAATTAAATCAGCATATCGCATTTGTTCCAAACAGTTGCTTAAATGATTGGGCTTGTATTCATCATCTGAGTCTAAAATGGCTATATATTTTCCATTACTGTTTAAAATACCGCGGTTTATAGACAATGACTGACCGCAATTGCGATGGCGGATATAGGTAATTTTATCTTCTCTTTCCTTGATATAATCCAATAATTGGTTATAAGTATCATTGTTGCTTCCATCATCGATGACGATAATTTCAAAACCCTGAAAATCTTGACGCAATACTGAGTCGATGGCCCTTGTTACCAAATCTATCGACGTGTTGTAAACTGTAATAATAACTGATACGATGGCTTTATTTGTCACACAATTTTTTTACAAAATAATAAACTAACTCACGAGCATACATTAACCCAACATTATCTACTAATTAATTTTTAAAAAACTTGTTGCAACACCTAAGTGATTTCCAACCCTAAAAATTGAACAGTCTAATTTGGTACCGATTATTTAAACCGGTTTTGGTTGTATCGTTTTCCAATTACCAGATTTAATATATAAGTAGGCAGGCAGTAAGGTTACTATCCAATAAATTATCTCACTACCCCAGCCATACATAATAGATAAATTCCATTTTTCAAGCACTAAATATACATACAAACAATAAACTACAATAGCCGCAATTTCTATAAATAAGTTGAGTTGGGTTTTACCAATGCCGACCAATGCATTTAACCAAACCACGGCTACACTCATGATCACCAATGCACTAGACACAACACGAAGCACTGGTATGGCCGACTGAATAAAATCATCACCTTGGCCATAAATGGATAAAAATAGACGTGGAAATAGGTTCAAGAAAATACAAACCGTTGCGGCAAATCCAAGCGATAAATGAATAGTTTTATGTAATAATTCTATCACTCTGTGCTGCAAGCCCTGCCCTATTACATTACTTACCATCGTGGTAGTGGTAGCAGCAAAAGCCCAAGTAAAGCAACCAAAAAAACCAAATATATTGCGCATGGTATTAGAAATCGCTAAATCTTTACTACCGTGATGCTCGATAAGAATATAAAAAAATTCCCAACTAATAATACTGATGGCAAACTGAAAAACCAATGGTAAGGATTGCTTTAAGATGAGTTTGGTAATACTGTGATTGTACACAAAATTTTTAAACAAATGCAATTGCTTAATGATATCATTATTTCTTACCACAAAAAATATACTTACCAAACCAGCAATTTCGGCAATAATAGAGGCATAAGCTGCACCGTTAAAACCCAATTGTGGTAAGCCAAACTTGCCATAAATAAACCCATAATCGAAGAAAATATTGGTAAGTGCTTCTGTAGCTGTACCTATTACCAAAAATTTACTTTGATTAGTACCTACTAGTAACGCATTTCTTAACTGATACAAATACAAGAAAGGCAAGCCTAAAACCCTAATGTTCAAAAACTTAATAGCCATCGTGGCATTACTAGCATCTTTCATCGCCCATCCTAATATAGTGGGCGCCACAAACCAAGTCATTAGCATACCAAATAAACTCATAACGATAGCAATACGTACACCTTGGGCAAACAAACTTCCTATCTCATCAAACTTACTTTCACCCGCACGCCTAGCAATTAGCGATTGTAACCCGCTATTAAAACCATTACCAATGACTGCAAACACCAAATAGTACACACCAGTAATACCACCCAATGCCAAAGCTTGTGTACTAAGGCCGCCTAGGAAAATATTATTGGTAATAAAATTAATTTGCGGTACAACAATAGAGGCAGAAATGGGTAAGGCGATTGTTAATATTTGCTGATAGCTAATATTAACCTGTAAATTTAATGGTGCAGAAGGCGAACTCATAAGTGGCGGCAAAGCTAGGGTTTACACAAACTGCAATTGCTTTCGGTAAACTGTTATTTTTTTTTTATCATTGCACATAAACTCACAGATGATATGGCAAAGAAAGTGGTTGGTTTGTATGGTGACATCGCCTCTCAAAGCCCTTTTAATAGTGATCAATTATTTATAGAAGTGGGCTTACACCACGTAGCTTGCATTGTTAAAATGAGTGCCAATAGTACTTTTGGCGCCATAGAAGTGTTTCATTTTAATAGTTACGAAGAAAGTTGGTACGACATTTTTCAAGCCATTCGCTCTAAATCGCGCATATTAGATAGAGGTTATATTGATACGCGAGTGTTTTACAATTTGCCAGAAGCTGTGATTGTTCCCTTTAATAAATTTAGCCCTGAAGCGGCAGAAGGCTATTTACAATTAATGCATGGTGATATTTCCAACCATGTACTAAAATATGACGAGGTAAAAGTAACCCCCTCCATTGTAGTGGCGTACAAGATAAGACGGGCATTAAGCGATACGGTAAATAGTAATTTGATGATGATTACCACCCGTCATACATTCAGTTATTTAATTGAAGATGTATTGTCGCCAAGTAGACCGTATAACCACACCTTACTTAAAGTACAATTTTATAATAAAGAATTAACCATCGCCCTTGTTCACAACGAAAAATTACTACTTGTACAAACCTTTGAGCAAAATGGACCTGATGATGCCCTCTATTTTATGCTAAATGTATTACAGCAATACCAGTTACCTACCGATGAAGCAACGGTTGAATTATCAGGCAATATTGAAGTAAAAACACCTATTTACGATAAAATTAAAAAAGTGTTTCCTAAAATTAGTTTTGAAAACTTACACGAAGAATTGGTATTTACTGCCGATTTTGAAGATTATCCAAAGCACTATTTAACACCCTATTTTAACTTGGTAAAATAGTTGACTGAATAAGGATTTTGTAAGATTAGAAGCCTGTGCGATTTATATTACTATCTGCAGAAATCTAGTAAACCTTTTAAGTTATACAACATCATTATTGATTAGACAAAAAATCAAAAATACTTTTCGCTGCTTTCTCAGACGCATTGCCACCTTGGGTTAACTTATTTTTTAATGCAGTATAGTCTTCCATAATTTGTTGCTGACGTTGTGTATTTACCAGCAAATCTTCTAATTCGGCAATTAAATTGGTGGCATTCATCTCATCTTGTATTAATTCTTTTACCACCAACTTATCCATAATTAAATTTACAAGGCTAATAAATTTAATTTTTATGAGTCGCTTACCTATTTGGTAACTAATATTACTGCCCTTATAGCATACCACTTCTGGCACGCCAAACAAAGCGGTTTCTAAAGTGGCAGTACCGCTTGTAACTAGCGCAGCCGTAGCTTTTGACAATAATTGGTAAGTTTTGTTATTTGATGTAGTTACATTATTTGTGATGCCAGCGGCTGCATAAAAGGATTGATAAAAAGACGCCTCTAAGCCAGGCGCCTCTGCAATTACAAACTGGTATTGATGAAAATGTTTGGCCACCGCAAGCATTACAGGTAATTTTTTAGCTATTTCTTGTTGCCTGCTACCAGGTAATAAAGCAATAATGGGCTGATTACTGCTAACTACTTGATTATCGCTGCTATTCACTTGTTTTTCGCTGCTATCAACTTGTTTTTCGCTGCTAACTACTTGATTATTGCTGCTAACTACTTGATTGTTGCTGCTATTCACTTGTTTTTCGCTGCTAACGACTTGATTGTCGTTGCTAACTACTTGATTATTGCTGCTAACTACTTGATTATCGCTGCTAACTACTTGATTATCGCTGCTAACTACTTGATTGCTGCTACTAACTGTATTTTGTAACTTGTAACCTGAAACTTGAGACTTAAAACTATTTATCACTTCTACCAAAGGATGGCCAACATATTCTACATCCCATTGCCAAACATCTTTGAAGTATGTTTTTTCAAAGGGTAATATCACCAGCATTTTGTCGATACATTGCTTCATTTTTTTTACCCGATTGGCTTTCCAAGCCCACACTTGTGGCGATATATAGTACACTACTTTGATGCCTTGCTGCTTAGCCCATGTTGCTATGCGTAAGTTAAAGCCCGGATAGTCGATAAGAATTAAAACATCAGGTTGAAATGCAAGTACATCTTTTTTACAAAACCTAATATTTTTAAGTATCGTTGGTAAATTTTTTACAACTTCGGCAAAGCCCATAAAAGCTAAGTCGCGATAGTGTTTTACCAATGTAGCTCCTGCTTCTTGCATTAAGTTACCGCCCCAACAGCGCATAATTGCTTTTGAATCTAATAGTAGTAGTTGTTTGATCAAATTACTGCCATGCAAATCGCCACTTGCTTCACCAGAAATGAGATAGTATTTCATTAACAGAAATTATAAAATAAGGTATTAAAAGAGGCACAAATTACAACTTGAATTGATTAATTAGGATGGTTATAAATTTATAAAGACGCCAATCACCCCTTTTTTAACTTTACCACATGTTGATTGAAAAAAACACCTTAACTTCAATTAATTGAAATGTGGCTATAAAGTGATATTGCATTTCACTACGATATGTGAGAATTTCTAACGCTTTCTAACAATTGATGCCATGACCTTGAGATATAACAATCAATTATTTAATGCCTTTCCATTACCCAGTTTACTTTTAAAAGCAGACTTAGGTTTTACAATTATAAACACAAATCATGCGTATTCACAATTATTTAATACAAATGACGATAGTATAATAGAAAAAAGCATTCTCACATTATCAACGTATGCCTCTAGTGAAAGTAATATTATAGCACTGATTCAAAATTCCCTTGAAATAGTTTTAGCTACCAAAAAGCCTCATACTATTCAAGAAGTAGCCATTCCATCAAATTTGTTTAATAATAAATTTAAAGTAAAATATTTTACGATAAATAATACGCCGCTAGTTGGTGAAGATGGGGATGTAGAATGCATTGTACATTCTGTAACTGATATTACAGATAGTGTTACACTAAGAAATTTGGAAATCGACGATAATGCCAAGTTAAATAACCAAACTATCAATCTAAACAAAATAAGTAATGCATCGCTCGATGTGATTTGTGCAATAAATGCTGAGGGTTATTTTTTGTATGCTAGCAATGCCGCTAAAACAGTTTGGGGATACTCGCCAGATGAATTAGTAGGGAAACATTTTACCACATTTTTACATCCAGATGATGTGGCGAAATCTTTACAAACCGCCAAGCTAGTAATGAAGGGGATTGAAATTGATGCTTTTGAAAACAGGTATATTAAAAAGGACGGCACTCCCGTATTAATGGAATGGACTGTACGTTTTGATAAAGTAGAGAAAATAAGATATGGTGTTGCAAGGAACATTACAGAAAAAAAGCGCAACGAAATTGCACTAATTGAATCCGAAAATAGATATAGAAATTTGTTTTCAAACAATCCATCGCCCATGATTGTGTGGGATTTTGAAACACTAAAAATTATTGATTGCAATGCAGAAGCATTACTACTTTATGGCTATTCTAAAGAAGCTTTTTTACAATTAAGCATCAAAGATTTACGATTAAAAGAAGACATTGAACTCATTGAAGCAGAAACAAAATCTGAAGAGATTTATGGCCAAATTCATAAAAAAATTTGGAGACACAAAAAAAGTAATGGCGAATTATTTTATGCAAATATCACCGGTCATCTACTACAATATAAAGGTAAAAAATCTTCATTAGTATGTATCAATGACGTAACGGATAAGATTAATACCGAAAATGCCTTAAGAACAAGCGAGCTTAAGTTAAGAACGGCGCAGCAAGTGGCTCAAATAGGTTATTGGGATTTTGATTTTAAAACAGATAACCTTACTTGGTCTGATGAATTATACAATGTATTTGGCATCACAAAGGCACTTTTTCACGAAACACACCAATCATTTGTAGAACTTGTAGATGAGGAAGATAGAGCATTTGTGTTACAAACTAGTAAGCATACCCAACAAACTGGAGAGGCATTTACCATAGACTATAGGATTACCACGCCAAGTGGCGAAAAAAGAGTGATTCAAGAACATGGTTATGGGGAGCTAGATGAATCGGGTAATGTGATACGGTTGTTTGGTACTGCTCAAAATATTACTGACCGTAAACTTGCTGAGGAAAAAATTCGGGAAAGTAATCAGCGATACGAATACGTAACAAAAGCCACTTCCGATGCTATCTGGGATTGGGATTTAATTCATGATAAAGTTTATTGGGGTGATGGTTTCGAGTCAATTTTTGGTTATAAACTAGATTCGTTAATTAGTAATTCAACTTTTAGATTAGATTATATCCACCCAGATGATGTTGAGGCAGTTATGTCTGGTTTATATTATGTTATATACGGTACGGAAACGCAATGGGAAGATAGTTACCGTTTTAAAAAAGCAGACGATACCTATGCTTACGTAACTAATAAGGGGTTTGTAATTAGAGATAGTAGTGGCAAAGCTCTAAGAATGGTAGGTGCAAAAAGAGATATGACCAAACAGAGAGAAGAAGAACTAAGGTTACAACTTCTAGAATCTGTTATTACAAATACATCCGACATGGTAATTATAACAGAAGCCGAACCTATTGAAGGTGAGGGACCTAAAATTATATATGTAAATGATGCTTTTACCAGTGGCACAGGTTATTCAAAAGAAGATGTTATAGGTAAAACACCAAGGCTTTTACAAGGCCCAAAAACGGATAAACAAGAATTAGAAAAACTAAAAAAAGCTTTGGAGAATTGGCAATCCCATAATATCACTGTGTTAAACTATAAGAAAAACGGTGACGAATTTTGGAATAACATGAGTATCAGCCCTGTAGCTGACGCTAATGGATGGTACACGCATTGGATAGCGGTAGAAAGAGATGTGACAGAACGCGTACAACGTAATGCTGATATTATACAAGCCATTATTAGAACCCAAGAAGAAGAACGGTATGAGGTTGGAGCTGAATTACATGACAATGTTTGTCAAATTTTAACATCTAGCAAAATATCTTTTAAAATGCTAGAAAGTGTAGTCCCAGATAATAAACGCGCCGTTTTTAATAATGGAATAGAAACTTTAAACTTGGCATTTAAAGAAATAAGAAACTTATCGCACCGTTTAGCGCCCGTTTTTTTAGATGATACGACTTTAGAGCAAGCCTTTAGTAATACGTTAAAATCGTTTAATGCAAATGAACACTACATTATTGATTTACAATTTGATGAGGCATTCAAGGCGTATCATGCTTCTAAGGAATTCCAACTCAATCTTTATAGAATTCTACAAGAACAACTCAATAATATATTAAAATATGCAAAAGCGTCTACAATAAGCGTACAAGGAATGATTGAAGATAATAAATTATGTCTTAGTATAATTGACGACGGCATTGGTTTCAATAGTAAACTAGTTAGTACTGGAATTGGACTTTCAAATATGAAGCGACGTGCAGAATTGTTTGGTGGGGAATTAATAATTGAGAGTGAACTTGGAAAGGGGTGTAAGCTTACAGTTGAAATACCATTGACAGAAACAAACTAATACTTTACCTAATAATAAGTATAGGAAACAGAAAACAGAAATTGATAAAAGTATCATTATCTTTTTACCGCACTATACTGCAAATCAGTATATTTACATTGCAAAAAAACGCATGCATATGCCTGTACAAAAGAATATTGATTTGATTGATAGCTTCGAAAAAATTCCTGTAAAAATTTTTACTTCGCCCGCTAAAGGTTCGGCATTCGCAGCACAAGAAATTGCCACGTTGATTAAAGATAAACAAGCTAAAAAGGAAGATTGCGTATTAGGTTTAGCTACAGGTTCTACGCCCATTCATTTATATGCAGAACTGGTAAAGCTGCATAAAGAAGAAGGCTTAAGTTTTAAAAATGTAATAACATTTAATCTTGATGAATATTTTCCTTTAGAACATGAAGCCATACAGAGTTATTGGTCGTTCATGCATCGCCATTTATTTAACCATGTAGATATTTTACCTACCAATATTCACATTCCTAATGGCGAAATAGCAAAAGAAGATATAAAAAAACACTGCCAAAAATACGAGCAACTAATAGAAGCTTTAGGCGGTATCGATTTGCAGATATTAGGTATAGGTAATAATGGGCATATTGGTTTTAACGAGCCAGGCAGTAGTATTTTCTCAAAAACAAGATTAGTGACGCTTGATAATTCTACTAGAATGGCCAATTCTAGAGATTTTCAAGGTATCTCGCAAGTGCCACGCTTGGCCATTACTATGGGCATAAGCACTATTTTAAAAGCTAAGAAAGTAATATTACTTGCATGGGGAAATAAAGCGCCCATAGTAGCCAAAGCAGTAGAAGGTCATGTTACAGAACAAATACCTGCTAGCATTTTACAACAGCATAACGATTGTTTATTTGTAGTAGATGAAATGGCGGCCAGCGATTTAACGCGTATCAAATCGCCGTGGCTAACAGGCGAATGCGATTGGAATGATAAAATGATTAAGCGTGCAGTGGTAAATATGTCGCTTAAGCTGCAAAAACCCGTACTAAGCCTTACGCCACACGACTATAACGAAAATGGTTTAAGCGATTTATTAGTTGAAAAAAATGACGCTTACGAGATTAATTTACAGGTATATTATATGCTACGTGACAGCATTACAGGCTGGCCTGGTGGCAAACCCAATGCGGTCATACCAGCTCACCCGGAACGTAGTACGCCCCATCCAAAACGTTGCCTTATTTTTTCGCCGCACCCCGATGATGACATTATAAGTATGGGGGGTACATTTATGCGCCTACACGACCAAGGACATGAAGTGCATGTAGGTTATCAAACAAGCGGCAATATTGCCGTTACAGATGAATTTGTTACGCGTTTTCTCGATTTTGCGGTAGGTTTTGAACACCTTTTTGGTATAGATAACAACAAAAGCCAAGCAATTTTAACTGCTGCTAGAACTTATTTATCTACAAAAGGCTTAAATGCTGTAGATAGCCAAGAAATTAGAGCCATTAAAGGTTTGATAAGAGTATGCGAAGCGAAAGCTACCTGTAGATATGTGGGCCTTACAGACGACAGAGCCCATTTTTTAAACTTACCATTTTACGAAACTGGCACTATAGAAAAAAAACCTATGGGCGAAGCAGATATAGAAATTACCATGGAGCTGCTTCGTAAAATAAAACCACATCAAATTTATTGCGCTGGCGATTTGGCTGACCCACATGGCACGCATAAAGTATGTTTAGAAATTGTATTCGAAAGCATGCGACGTTTAAAAGCCGCTCAAGAACCTTGGATTAATGATTGTTGGGTGTGGTTGTATAAAGGTGCTTGGCAAGAGTGGCAAATTGATGAAATAGAAATGGCAATAGCCATGAGTCCAGACCAAGTGATGAAGAAACGCTTTGGTATTTTTATACACCAATCTCAGAAAGATATGGTACCATTTCAGGGAACAGATACACGAGAATTTTGGCAAAGAGCAGAGGAAAGAAATGCCAATACTGCAAATTTATATGCACAACTAGGGCTTACAAAATACGCAGCTATTGAGGCTTTTGTGAGATGGCATTATTAGTGCATCCCAACACCGGATACAGATTGTCATCTAGTCTGTATCCATTTTATAATATTATCGCCATTTTGATTACCAAGAACAATTAATTCTTTCCTTTCGTGCCTCGAAGCTTCTAATGTAAGTGTACCACTATTTGGGTATTCACCTAAATCAACCTTTTCAGGGTTGAAATCAATACGCTTCAGGTCGTTCCTATCGATTCTAAAATTGGCTTTTTGCACCCCAAAAATACTTTGATCAAACAAATATTTATTCTCTATTTTTCTTATATACTCTATACTTAGATATGAAAACCTGTTTAAAGCATCACCGCTTTTACTTTCTAATGCTTGTAAATTAGTTTTTTTATTGGCAAACAATTCATCATTATTTGCTAACTTAAGTTGTTTATTGCACACTAACCCTATGAGATAATTTTTAGTAATTAAGACGAGGTAGATGCGTTTAAAAAATAGAAGGTAACGCTCACAAACCACAAAATTATTAGTGTCTGTAAGTACAAAATCTTTCAAAGTCATAATAATGAAATTTCAGTTGATTAATTCGTTATTTTAAACCTAAGCAACCGTTCTTTCTTATCTAACTAACCAATAATTTACAACAATAATTACTAGCTTTCTGATAGATTTTTCAAAAAAATAAATTAAAAATAAACTAATATGTGTTTATTAATAGCTTATTTTGTTGCAAGTTACCCATAAAAAACCAATGACCGAATAAACATTTAATAAGTTAGCAGATAAATAATTCGTGACAAAAAGCAGCATTTATTAGTCAAATCACTACAATGTAAAGCGAATTGTGGTGATATTTTTGTATACTGAAATCAATTATGAAATTGCATTTGGTTTCAACCTAATAAATAAACACTGACTTTAAGCATGGAAACACCATTACAAATTCTTGTTGTAGAAGATAGTATATTAAATTTTACTACGTTTAGTTTGCTACTGAAAAAATCGAGCTTAAATATAATTTCTGTTACTAATACAACAACACTTAGTGAAACCATTAGCTTTTTACAAACAAACAAGCCAGATATTATTTTTTTAGATTTGAATTTACCCGATTGTAGTGGTTTAGAATCTTTTAAACCACTCAAAGAATTTACATTGCAAATTGCAACCGTCGTTTTAACAGCACATAATGATATTGACACATCTGTTAAAGCACTACGATTTGGTGCACAAGATTATTTGGTAAAAGACAATTTTAACATCAATACATTAGACAAAACGATACTATTCAGTATCGCTAGAAAAAAAGCGGAAGTCGAAGCACTTGTTCTAGAAGAAAGATACCGACAAATATTCTACGAAAACTCAATGCCAATGTTTATAGTAGATAGTATTTCACAACAATTTTTAGAATGTAATGACGCAGCCGTATTAGAATATGGCTATTCGCGTGATGAATTTTTACGCTTAGAAATGCGTAACATTTGGCAAAATAAAAATATAAAAAAAGGCGTTGAAGCAATTATACAATCGAATGGATCAAAAAAATATCAAAGACATAAGAAGAAAGATGGTCATATTATTTTTGTAAATGTGTCAATTTGTAATGTTATTTATGAACAACGAACTGTTTATCAAATACAGGTTCAGAATATTACACAACAAATATTATTACAGCAAGCACTAAAAAAAGAACAACAAGAGAAAGAGTTTCAAATACGTAAGGCTGCCAATGATGCACAAGAGAAAGAACGCTATAATATTGGTGTAGAGTTACATGAAAATGTTAATCAAATTCTTGCCGCTTCCTTATTATATCTAGACAATTTTGTTAATTCTAAGAAAACCAATCCGAGTATGGCAACTGCTTGCAAAGAGCACATTGTCACTGCTATGAAAGAAGTTAATGCATTGTCTAGAAATCTCATTCCGCCACTTTATATAAACGAGGATTTTATTGGTTCGCTTAAAGAAATATTAATACCCATTCAAAAGACCAATATACTTGAAATTCAGTATAATATTAGTAATACAATAGATGCATCCTTAAATAAACAGCAGAAATTAGCGGTTTTTAGAATCATACAAGAGCAACTCAATAATATTTTAAAACATGCTGAAGCAACAGTTGCAGCTATACAACTTGATATTACTGGCAATCAATTAACATTATCTATTACAGATAATGGTAAAGGATGTATACTGAAAAAGCCAAAAAAAGGATTAGGTCTTCACAATATCATTAGTAGAGCGGAATTATTTAACGGCGCAGCCAAATTTATTTCTGCACCAAATAATGGCTTTGAGGTAGTAGTGTCATTTAAGATAATATAAAAAATATATGAAGCAACAAAAAGGCGGAAAGTTGTGAACTTTCCGCCTTTTATATATTTTAGAATATTATAAAATACTATTCATCATCATCAAAGCTCATTGCTTCTCTGGTTGCTGATAATACTTCGTATTCTTCTTTGCTACCTACAATCAGGTTGTCAAAGTCACGCTGACCAGTACCTGCAGGAATTAGGTGACCAGTAATAACGTTTTCTTTCAATCCCAACATATAATCAGCCTTACCTTGAATAGCCGCAGTACTTAATACTTTGGTAGTTTCTTGGAAAGAGGCTGCAGAAATCCAGCTTTGTACGCCTAAAGAGGCTTTTGTAATACCTAACAACACGGGTTGTGCTGTTGCTGGTCTTGCATCGCGTACTTCTACTAATTTCTTATCAGCACGACGTAGAATTGAGTTTTCTTCTCTTAACTCACGTAAAGTTACGATTTGACCAGCTCTAAACTTAGTGCTTTCACCAGGTTCAGTAACTACTTTCTTATCGTAAATTCTATCGTTTTCATCAATAAAATCAAACCTATCTTCTAAATCTTCTTCCAAGAATTTCGTATCGCCCGCATCTACAATTTCTACTTTCTTCATCATCTGACGGACAATTACCTCAACGTGCTTGTCGTTGATTTTTACACCTTGCAAACGATAAACTTCTTGTATTTCATTCACAACGTATTCTTGTACTGCAAATGGACCACGAATAGACAAGATATCGGCTGGTGCAATTTGACCATCAGATAATGGAGAACCAGCTTTTACGAAATCTGCATCTTGTACTAAAATTTGGCGAGATAATGGTACTAAGTATTTTTTAATAACACCATCCTTGCTTTCTACAGAAATTTCGCGGTTACCACGTTTGATATTACCAAATGTAGCCACACCATCAATTTCGCATACAACAGCTGGATTACCTGGGTTTCTTGCCTCGAATAACTCAGTTACACGTGGCAAACCACCCGTGATATCTCTTAGTTTACCAAGTACACGTGGTATTTTCACTAAAATCTGACCAGCTTTTACTTCATCACCTTCCTCAACAGCAATGTGGCTGCCCACAGGTAAGTTGTAATGCTTATGCTCTTTACCATTTACAATAATGGTTGGGATTTTAGTTTTATCTTTTGTTTCTATAACCACTTTTTCACGGTGGCCAGTTTGTTCATCGCTCTCTTCACGGAAAGTTACACCGTCTAAGATGCCATCAAACTGTACATTACCAGCATATTCTGCAACGATAACGTTGTTGAATGGATCCCAAGTACAGATGGATTCGCCTTTCTTAATTTGGTGACCATCTTTTACTTGTAGTGTAGAACCATAAGGTACGTTGTTGGTGATTAATAAACGATCATTTTTCACATCCATAATTCTCACCTCACCAGTACGTCCGATAACAATTTGAACCTTGTTACCTTCTGCGTTGATTGCAGTTACTGTACGTAAACCATCAAATTGAATGGTACCATCAAACTTAGCGTTTAATGAACTTTCAATAGAAGCGCTACCAGCAACACCACCTACGTGGAAAGTACGAAGCGTTAACTGTGTACCAGGCTCACCAATTGATTGTGCAGCAATAATACCAACAGCATCACCACGTTGTGCTAAGTAACCTGTTGCCAAGTTTTTACCATAACATTTTACACACACACCACGTTTTGCCTCACAAGTTAATACAGAACGTATTTCAACAGTTTCTATACCAGCTTCTTCAATAGCAACAGCAGTATCGTGAGAAATTTCTACACCCGCATAGGCTAAAATTTCATCAGTAATTGGGTGAATAACATCATGTAATGATGTACGACCTTCAATTCTATCTGCTAATGGTTCAATAATATCTTCATTGTCTTTTAATGCAGACGTAGCAATACCACGTAATGTACCACAATCGTCTTCAGCAATCACCACATCTTGTGCAACGTCAACCAAACGACGGGTTAAGTAACCAGCATCGGCAGTTTTCAAGGCCGTATCGGCCAAACCTTTACGCGCACCGTGGGTAGAGATAAAGTAATCCAATACGTTCAAGCCACCTTTAAAGTTACTCAAAATTGGATTTTCAATAACCTCGCTACCAGATGAACCACTCTTACGAGGTTTTGCCATCAAACCACGAATACCTACCAACTGTTTAACCTGTGTTTTACTACCACGAGCACCAGAATCCAACATCATAAATACTGAGTTGAAGCCTTGTTTGTCGGTAGCCATTTCACGAATCAATGTTTCGGTAATACGCATATCCACACGACCCCAAATATCAATAACTTGGTTATAACGTTCGTTATTCGTGATTAAACCCATATTATAACTATCCCAAACTTCTTCCACTTCATTCTTCGCATTTTCAAGCAATTCTGCTTTTAATTCTGGAACAATCAAGTCATTAACACTGAAACTTAAACCACCACGGAAGGCCATACGGAAACCTAGTGTTTTAATTTCATCTAAGAATTTAGCCGTTTTAGGAACATTGGTAATTTTAATAATATCACCAATAATTTCCCTTAAGCTTTTCTTAGTTAAAAGGGCGTTTACGAAACCAACTTCTTCAGGAACAAATTGGTTAAATAATACACGACCTACAGTTGTATCAATAATTTTTTTAACCAAAGCGCCTTTTTCACGCACCATGGTTCTTAATTTGATATTTGCATGTAAATCAACAGCACCTTCGTTATAAGCGATAATCACCTCTTCGAGGCTGTAGAAGGCTTTACCCTCACCTTTAATTGGCTCTTCTGGTGTTGATTTTTTACCTTTAGTAATATAATACAGACCCAATACCATGTCCTGAGAAGGAAGGGTGATTGGTGTACCATTTTGAGGATTCAAAATGTTGTGAGAAGACAACATTAATAATTGGGCTTCCATAATAGCTGCATTGCTTAAAGGCACGTGCACCGCCATTTGGTCACCATCAAAATCGGCGTTGAAAGATGCAGTTACCAACGGGTGAAGTTGGATGGCTTTACCTTCAATTAATTTTGGTTGGAAAGATTGGATAGATAAACGGTGCAATGTAGGGGCACGGTTTAATAATATCGGATGACCTTTCAATATATTTTCAAGAATATCCCAAATAACAGCTTCTTTTTTATCTACCAATTTCTTAGCAGATTTTACTGTTTTTACAATACCTCTTTCAATTAATTTTCTAATGATAAATGGCTTAAACAATTCGGCTGCCATATCTTTTGGCAAACCACATTCATGCATTTTCATTTCAGGACCTACCACAATTACAGAACGGCCAGAGTAATCCACACGTTTACCCAATAAGTTCTGACGGAAACGACCTTGTTTACCTTTTAATACATCACTCAAAGATTTTAAAGCACGACCACCTTCTGCTTTTACTGCGTTCGATTTACGAGAGTTGTCAAACAAGCTATCAATAGCTTCTTGCAACATACGTTTTTCGTTACGTAAGATAACTTCAGGTGCTTTAATTTCTAATAAACGCTTTAAACGGTTATTACGGATGATGACACGACGGTACAAATCGTTCAAATCTGATGATGCGAAACGACCACCATCCAAAGGCACTAACGGACGTAATTCTGGTGGAATAACTGGTATGTATTGCATAACCATCCATTCAGGACTATTTGCAATACGCTCAGAGCTGTCCCTAAAACCTTCTACAACGCTCAAACGCTTTAATGCATCCGCTTTACGTTGCTGTGAAGTTTCGTTTGCCGCAGCATTACGTAAGCTAAAGCTTAATTCGTCCAAATCCAATCTAGCCAATAAACCTTGAACAGCCTCAGCACCCATTTTAGCAATGAATTTTTGAGGATCTTCATCAGGCAAATACTGATTATCTTTTGGTAATGTATCTAATAAATCTAAATATTCTTCTTCAGTTAACAAATCGCCAGGCGCGAAATTGTCTTTAATACCAGGCTGTAATACCACGTAACGCTCGTAGTAAACAATGGTTTCTAATTTCTTAGAACTCATACCTAATAAGTAACCAATTTTATTAGGCAAACTTTTAAAGTACCAAATATGTACTACAGGTACTACTAATTTAATATGACCTAAACGTTCACGACGCACTTTTTTCTCAGTTACTTCTACACCACAACGGTCGCAAACAATACCTTTATAACGAATACGTTTGTACTTGCCACAAGCACATTCGTAATCTTTTACCGGCCCAAAAATTCTTTCACAAAACAAGCCATCACGCTCGGGTTTGTAGGTACGGTAGTTAATGGTTTCAGGCTTTAATACTTCACCAAAGCTTCTTTCTAAGATGCTGTCGGGCGAAGCCAAACTAATGGTAATTTGAGAAAATGTTGATTTTGGACGATTGTCTCTTTTGATAGCCATATCCTAATATCGAGTTTTGATTTGAAGTACCACCGGTTTTAGTCACATCGTTTGGTTTCCATTGCAGAGGACTTGTACGTTCTTAACACATTGAATGTCAAGACAAGTTGCAGTCTAACCTAAACCGTAAAATAAAAGGGATACAATACTCCAAAATTGTTAAGGCGGCAAAGGTAAGGGTACGCAGTTAAAACAAAAAATGAAAGATTTGGTAAAATGCTATGAATGTACTAAACAATTATGGATTGTAAAAACTATCCATTTAACTAATACAGGAAGAGTATATTACAAATTTAACTTTAACAACAATAAATCTTAAGAAGGAACGTTATGAGTGAGTTTTGGTAGTAAGCATTCTGTATTGATGTTGCCAAAAAGTTTAAAATAACGATATTTGCAAAAATTTTTACCAAAAACCTTAAATAAACCATTTTGAGTAAAGCGATGAAAAAATTATTAATAATCTGTTGCTCATTCATACCAGCCCTTATTATGGCGCAAACTAAGCCAATAGTACGAAAGGCAGTTACGGCAGCCAAAGGTGGTACAAAATACGATCTTGAGGATAAAAATGATAGTGCCCATGTATACTTTATGAAAGGCTGGGATGCTTATAAAGCCAACGATATTAATGCTGCTAGATTTTACTGGGAAAGAGGTGCCAATTGCACAAGCGATATTCCTTCTAAATTTTCTAGTGCCTTTAGATATGGCTTAATGCTACAAAACGGCGAAGGCATTGTTGCAGACCAAGATGCAGCTTTTTATTACTACACAAAAGGTTCTGCAAATGGTAAACCCGTAGGCGATGTTGACGCGACCAAAAATGTTGCTGCTTATTACGAAAATGGCATGTCGGTAAAGCAAGATTTTAAAAAAGCTTTAGAATGGTATTTGAAGGCCAAAGCCCAAGGCAATAAATATTGCGATGCAGATATTGCAAGAGTAAAACAAAAAATTGCGCAAGGATTATAATTATTAATCACTTATACTACAAAAGCCGATACACTAAGACTGTATCGGCTTTTGTTTATTCGGGAAGGCGTATTTGCCTTATTTAGTGGCATTTTACGCAAAATCACATTTTACAGGTGTTACTGCTCGCTACCAGGTTGGTACTGCTGTTCAACATGTTTTAGTACATCTTCTTTATAAAACAATACCTCTTTAAAAATACCTTTTGTGTACATCTCGGCTTGGTCTTTAAAATGAGGCGAATTAGGATTGCCACTTTCGCCGCCAGCAAGTAAAGACTTCGCTTTGATACGTTTGCCAAACTCAACTGCACAAATAAAACTATTACCACTTACACCATAACGCTTATTGGTGCCTGCAAATGCTCGGCTATTATATGAAGGTAATTGCCCCCACAAAGCAGATGCAAAGGGCACAGGAATGCTTGGCTCATCGTCGTTGCATTTACTTTGTATATCGCCGCTTAACCGTTGAAAACGGTTCACCTCACCCCAAGCCATTTGCCATTTACCAAACTTCATTGTTAACTCTTGCAGTACCGTTTGTAATGGGGTCAACAACTGTTGTGGTGTAGCAGTAGCGGCGAATAATTTAGTAGCTTTTACTTGGTCTAGCTCACCAGGATTAACATATATTTTACTAACATTAGATCCTAACTTTTGCGCCCATTCTACCGCCAAAGTGGTGGCAATAGAATTAACCCCCGAATGATAATCCCATTCCTTTAATACGTTAATGGCATCTTGTAATTGTGGGTAATTCGTTCCAGACGTTGCGTAAGCCTTTAGCAAAGCTGGTATTAGCACTTCAAAGGCAGACAATTTGGTATCGTAGCCGCTAGCAATCACTTTATCAATGGTGTATTTTGAACCTTGGCTTAAAACGCGTACCGCATTAATACCTCGAAAATTTTCGCCATCAGGTGCCATATAAGATGGATAATCAGCTTGTTTAGGGCTACTAACACCACTTACCGAAAATGGTGTAGAGTTACAGTTTTGTAAAAAGCCACTTGCAGGATTATATTGATGCACAATCTGGTCTACCATGTGCAAGCCTTGCCATTCTGTGGCTTTGATGGTTCCGTCTACGGGCTTAGCCCAGTTGAAAGCGGTATCTCTTTTAGGCATATAATTGCCATGCCAGTAAGCAATATTGCCTTTATCGTCAGCAAAAACAGTGTTATTACTGGTATTGGCTTTTAGATACATAATGCGTTTATAATCTTCAAAACCTTTGGCCTTAGTACGAAGCCAGCTCTGCTCAATACTTTTCATAGAACGATTAAAAGAGCGTAGGCTTAGCCATTTACTGTCACGCTTAGCCATTATTGGCCCATGATGGGTGTAAAAAGTCGTAAAAACTTTGGTATATAAACTATCACCTTGCTTGTACTTGATGCTCACGCGTTTCTGCGTTACTGGTAGTAACTTTCCATCGTATTGATATTGCAAGCCTTTTTCATTAGTTACTATTTTTTCAGCATATATATCTGCAACATCTACATTACTACTAGTGTGCATCCAACCACAATGCTCATTAAATCCTTGATACACAAAAAACTGTCCCCAAGTAACGGCACCATAAGCGTTTAAACCTTCTTCACTTACCACCTGTACTTCTGGTCTAAAGTAAAAAGTTACGTGTGGGTTGATGTATAAAATAGCATTTCCAGAAGCGGTTTTAGAAGGTGCAAGCGCAAAACCATTAGAGCCAGTTTGCATATCTGGTTCTTTAGCTACAGCAGCAATCGGACTTTTATCATTGCCATAAAACTGCTTTAATTCTGCTGTACTAATATCTGCCGTATTAATAGCCCCAATGCTACCATCTGTCCACAAAAGGGCGTACCAAGGTTTAAAGCGCTTTAACATGATAGGCTTTAATTGAGGATGTTTGTACAAATAAAAGTTAATCCCATCAGCATAGGCATTTAGTAGCTTTTTTAGCCAAGGCTGCGCCTTGTTATAATCGGCCACTGCTTCAGTTGAGTCTATTAATAATTTAATCAATAAATCGTCATACAAACTCGCCTCTCCTCTTACTTCAGACAAACGGCCTAATTTTTCTATGTAGTTCATTTCTACACGTTTAAAATCATCTTCGCACTGCGCGTATAATAAGCCAAATACAGCATCAGCATCGGTTTTGCCATAAATATGTGGAACACCATAGTTGTCTCTAATGATGTTTACCTGCTTAGCTTGTGCTTGCCAGCGAGCAATTTCTGTAGGTGTAAATGACTGTGCCTTTATGGCAAAAGTTAATATTAATAAAAAACTACTTAATGCTATCCTCATAAACACTTGATTTTGGTAGATGGCGTAAGTTACATCAAAAATGTGCACATAGCCCAAGCCGTTTATCACAAGCAGTCAATTTTCTTATTAAGTTTGATGCATGAGATACCTACTCCTAATTCTTTGTTGCTATACAATGCAAGCATATGCCCAAAACAAACAGCCTTCAAAAAAAGATATGGATTTGATAGAACAATTGATGCGTACCAAACCTGAGCAGTTTGGAAGTATGTTAAATAATAAAGACAGCTTGCGCTTACAAATTATTTATACCAAAATAGATAGAGACAAACACAATAAACCCATATTTACTGATTACACATTTAACCTCAACAACAATACCTACTTCTACCCTGCTAGTACAGTAAAAATGCCCATAGCTTTTTTGGCTTTAGAAAAACTAAATAGCTTAAAAAAATATGGTGTAGATATGAATAGCACTATGGTAACAGATAGTAGTTTTAGCGGCCAAGATAAAGTATACACAAATCCTACGGCAAAAGACAGCAAAGCATCGATTGCCAATTATATTAAGCAAATATTTTTAGTAAGTGATAATGATGCCTTTAACAGATTGTACGAGTTTTTAGGGCAAGCTTATATACAGCAAAAGCTTGCAGACAAAGGTTTTGCTGATGCCATTATTAGACATCGCTTACAAATAAGCCTTACTAACGAACAAAACAGAGCCACCAATCCTATTAGTTTTTACGACAGCACTGGTAAATTATTGTACAAACAAGAGGGACAATACAGCAATGCTATTTTTCCAAAACTAGATGTGGCAATTGGTAAAGGGTATTACAAAGGCAACGAGCTTATTAACCAACCATTTAATTTTAGCGAAAAAAATAGGGTGTATTTACAAGATTTACACCACATACTTCAAAGCGTATTATTTGCAGACGCCGTACCAAGTAAACAAAAATTTAATTTATCAGCTACCGATTACGAGTTTGTGAAACATTGGATGAGTGCTTATCCGAGAGAAAGCGCCTATCCTTATTATGATACAGCCAACCATTGGGATGCTTACTGTAAGTTTCTACTATTTGGCAGTGCCAAAGGCAGCTTACCGCCTACTATTCGTGTCTTTAACAAGGTGGGCGATGCATATGGCTTTTTAACAGATGTGGCTTATATAATAGATACCGATAAAAAAGTAGAATTTATGTTAAGCGCTACGCTGCTTTGTAATAAAGACGGGATATTTAATGATGATAAATATGATTATGAAACGGTAGGTTATCCATTTATGAAAAATATTGGACAATTAATATATGATTACGAATTGCAGCGCAAAAGAAAAAATATCCCCAACTTGCAGTCGTTCACAATAAACTATACCCAAGATTAGTTTATAGTAAATAAGTACCCACTATCTATTGCATGACGTATGCATTATGCCTAATATAATAGTTATGGCGTTATTATTGCGTATGATGCATATGATAGTCAACCGTTAAATACATCATGAAAACAAAATTCTTCATCGTTGCTTACATAGCACTGGCATTAGCTGCTTGTGTAAAAGTAATTGACAATAGTACGAGCAGTACTAGTAGCGGCAGTGGTTCTAGCACTGGCAGCGGTGGTGGCACTAGCAACCCTAGTAATCCTGCACCTACACCGGGGCCGACTCCTGGCACTGGTACTACCACACCAACTACGCCTACTACACCTGGCGGGCAAACAGGTAGCGGTGGCACAAGTAGTGGTTCTATTGGCACTATTACTATTAATTATTCTAGTACAGCACCTTGCGCACCAAGTAACGAAGTATTTACATTTACATGTGTAGCGGCGGGCGCGCCAGCGGGCTCTTCCTATGCTTGGTATTATGGTGATGGTAAAGCTGGTACTGGTGTCACTAGCACCAATACTTATACAAACGCTGGTACATACACCGTTTTGGTAAAAGTGATATACAACAATCAAATACTTGGTCAATCAACTTTAAACATTACGGCTTTAGGTCAAACTACCACACCAACTGCTTCATTTACCGCAGTTGCAGGCGCTACCACTAATACTGTGGTATTTACAAGCACAAGTACTTTGTCTTACGGTACCATCAAACTCTACTCTTGGGATTATGGAGATGGTACAACTGGAAGCGGTAGCGTTAGCCAACATACTTACACACAAACATCTGTAGCCCAAACATTCACCGTTACGCATACCGTATCTAGCGCAATTACAGGTTGCACAGCTACTAAAACGCAAACCATTACCATACCTGCGGCTAGCAGTAGCGGCGGTGGAACTACAACACCACCACCTGGGGGCACTAGTGGAAGTGGCGGTACAAGTAGCGGTAGTATTGGTAATATCACTATTGCATATACTACTACTGCACCATGTGCACCTAGTAACGAGATATTTACCTTTAATGTCATTGCACCGGGAGCACCGTCGGGCTCTACCTATGAGTGGTTTTTTGGTGATGGTAATTCGGGCTCTGGCTTAAGTACCACTAACACTTATAACACAGCAGGCTCTTATACTGTATTGGTAAAAGTGAAAAATAATAACCAAATACTTGGTCAAAGTACAATGGCTGTTACAGCTGTTGGACAAGGTGTTACCCCAGTAGCATCATTTTACGCACAGCAAACCAATGCTACCACAACAGGCAATTATTATACATTTAATAGTACAAGTAGCCTTGCAAAAGGCGCTATTACATCCTATGTGTGGGATTATGGAGATGGCAGTAATGGTACGGGAAGTTTTAGCACACACACTTATGTACAAACTTCTACAGCACAAACATTTACCGTAAAACTTACCATTACTAGCAGTGCAGGTTGTGTATCATCAAGTTCACAAGTGGTTACTGTACCAGCAGGCTATAGTATTAGTGGTGGATTTACCTATACAAGTACTAGCCCATGTAAACCAAGCAGTGAGGTATTTACTTTTACTGGCCCTACAAATGGTGTGCCCGCAGGCGCTATTTATACTTGGGATTTTGGAGATGGTATTGGCGGAACTGGCAATCCAATTAATAAAAGCTACACGTTTCCAAATTCATATAATGTAACGCTAACGATTACGCTTAATAATTCGCAACTATATAAAGTATTGCAACCTGTTACATCATTTGGGCAAGATGTAACACCTACTGCTTCTATTTCTGTACAGCAAAGTAATGCTGCTGGTAGTGCTTGGGCATTTAATAGTACGTCAACGGTATCGCATGGTACTATTACTTCATATGCTTGGGATTATGGCGATGGTACTACTGGTGCTAATGCATTTAACATCCACACTTATACTCAAACTACAACAGCCAAAACTTATACAGTAAAATTAACAGCCACTTCAAACGCTAATTGTTCAGCATCTGCAACTACCACAGTAGTTGTTCCAGCTAAATAAATATTTACCATGAAAGCAATTTTAAATACCATATTAATATTACTACTAGGCTTAACTGCTTGCACCAAAGTAGTAGATGGTTCAAGTACCTCAACAAGTACAGGTACAGGCACTGGTACTGGTACTACTACAGGTACCACTACTGGTACGGCTAATATTCGCTTTTACAATGTCATGGATTATGGCAATGTCAATGTTACGCTCGATGGTATTGGTCAAGGCGATGTAGCAATTTATTACTCTACTGCCTACAAACAAGTAGCAGCGGGTAGTAGAAACATTAAAGTAACGTTTGGTGGTAATACCATCGTTGATGTATACGTAGATGTTTTATCAGATAAATACTACTCTTGTTTTATTTACCGGGTAGGCTATAACTGGCGTATTTCTTTGGTTACAGATGATTTAACCACGCCAGCAGCTGGCAAAGCTGGCATTCGTGTGCTTGACTTTAGAACCCAAGCCTATTTTAATTATGTCAATGTTAGAATCATCAGCGTAGGATTAGATCAACTAGACTATACCAATAGAAATTTTTTAGACCATTTATCTTACGATACTTATACCACTTTCAAGCAGGTAGCGGCTGGCACTTACGACATCAATGTATTTAATGATAGTACCAACCTGAGTAAAAAAACTGGCGTTACGCTTGGAAACGGCAAAATTTATTCTGTAATATTAATGACCCCGGCCGATTTAACGGCTGCCGCTGCCCTGTATTATATCAATATTGATTTCTCAACATTAAAATAATTAGTAAACTTGTAGTGAAGCCTAGCTAAATGTTGTGGATTTTATGATAGAGGTAACAAAAAATCAATAAACAAATATAGATTAAAAAAATTGTACAAGTATACGGAAATAAACATAAAGAAATAATTACTGAACACAAGCAACTACTTAAGAAATTGATTGAACAATAGGAATAGTATGCAAACTAATAGCAAATGGCTTACCGTTGCATTAATTTAAAATCAATACTCTTTTTAATAAAAATATCACAGACAATTTATAATGAATGCCTCTTAATGTCCACTTAATTAGATTGACATCTATTTCAGTGTAAAATATTTAAATATAATATAGATTTAGTATGCAATAATCTTGCATCATTCGATGATCGACCTATATTTCTGATGTAGTTTTAAAGCAATTGTTATTGGATTTCCTAATGGTACCGTAGGAAAATCTTTTCGTTGATTTACCCATTGCCATTCCCATTGTGCAATCTCTTTTTGAAACCCAACCGTATCTAATTTTTTGCTATTAGCCATGGCGGTATCTATTTTACTAAAAAACTGCTGCCATCTTGGTTTGTAAAAACTGCTTAATAAGCCGTTCCACTGTCGACAGGCATATTCATTTAACGGACAATTGGCATCACCCCAAAGTGTTATTAAATCTTTTGCATTCATTTCATACAAAGCCTTCTCACTTTTGGTTGTACCCCAGCGTCTCGCATCCCTAATCCAAGGACCTAATAAAAAGTCTTTTCGCGTAGCTAATAGCTGATCCATATCATCTATTAAAGCAAGAAACTGTTGGCTATATTTTTTGAAATCAGCGATATTTTTTTGCTCGTAAGCAATTACAAATTTGCGCTGTAAGGGTAACGCATAATTGGCTAACACTTGTCTAGTAACATCCACAATATCAAACTGAAAGCCATCACTCTTTTGACAAGTCTTAGACGCTTTAATGAATGCATCCCAAGCAGCCCACAAATCTCTAGCCTCATAATTTAGATTGGTTTTCGCCCATCTTGTAGAAGAATCCAAGGTTGGTCTTCCTTGAATTATAGATTCTGCACCATCACGCTTGTATTTATCCACTGGTACTGCGTACACTGTTCTACGTAAAATATTCCAAGCAGTTAAAGCATTTGTATCATTTGAGCCATATCTATTGCGTACATATTTAGGTAACCAATCATTAACAATAATGGTATCTCGCTGCCAAGTATTAGCCATCATCAGCTCATACATTACAGGATTTTGCTCTATTGCTTCCATTGTTAGCCCAATGCCTTTCATTTGCCCGCTTTTAATATCTTTTAAGGCTTTGGATGGTTCTGCAGCAACAGTTTCCATTCTACCAAACAAATTGGTATTGCCACCAAAATTGTTCAACATATTCCAAATCCAAGGTTTGCCATAAAAAGCATCTGTACGTTTCCAAACGGGTTCAATTTCTGTTGCCAAATCAAGTAACAACATTTTATCATTTGGCACAGCATTGAGCAAAGCTGCTATTTGTGGGGCTTTCCAAAATTTTCTATCGCTATAAAACAGCCAACCTTGCATAACCCAAATAGCCGCTGAATCTGCTTGGTGCATACCAGCATACACTCTTTCACTTAACTTACTTAAAAAAGCAGAGTCATCCGATGGCGGTTCGTTTTCGTTAAAGGTATCGGCAGAATATAAATGATTGGTACCAAGCATGGCTGTTTGCTTTTGTAAAAAATGCTGACCTATTTTGGCAAATAACGGATCACCAGCGTCGAGGATATAAGTATCTGCAAAGCCATTGTTCCAATTGGTTTGCTTCAGTTTTGCCGTCGGAAATTTTTGTTTAAAAGATGGGGGTACATGCCCAGTAAATGCTGGTAATACAGGCTTCATTCCTAGTGCTCGCTGACGTGCCAATATTTTTTGTTGTAGCGCAAAATGTTGCTTCATCCAAGTAATGGGTAATGGGCCTCCATAAGCGTCTAAGTTACCCATCCAAAACCAAGAAAAGTAAGACGGCCCGCAAAAAAAACCTTTTAAATCGTCATTTGTAAAACCCATTTCCTTGTATACCAAGTACCAGGTATATTCTTCACCTGTAATAGCTAGTGGCATATTGATACCATGCAAAGCCATCCAGTCTATTTCTTTTTCCCAACGCTGCCAATCCCACCAACTCATGCTATAATTAAAAGTGCAATAATTCATGTAGTAGCGATACTCGTAAGGTGTTTTTTTATGAATTTTTGTTCTTACAACTGGTAACTTTTTTGGCAAATTAAGATTGGTACCATTCCAAGTAATTTGACAATGACAATATTCATTTAAATAATAGTATAATGCCGATGCAATAGCAACACCATTATTGCCACGAAGCACAATTTTACCATGCATACTTTCTATTTCAAATACATCTCTGTTGCTAGTGGAATCATTGTTATTATGAGTATGGTATGCTTGCACAATAAATGAAGCTGCACGTGTAGGCACCACCCTTTGTAGCAAAGCTTTTGAAGCGGCGACATCTAGCTGCGCAGAGGCTGAAAATGAGTATAATATTCCGCTTGAAAACAACATGATTAACGCCCGTTTCCATCTTAGAAGCCCAATGAAAGAGCCTAGAATATAATTACTTACAGTTTTATAAAGTTTATTCATCAAATAATTTTTTTATTACAAAACATAGGCTACAACATAAGATTGTTAATTAGCTTTTTATAGAAATTATTATTCATGTAATATTTTAACATCATCTACTAATCCTTAAAAACCTGTATTAACTTTGAAACTTGCGGTATCTAATATTTTTTATGCTATTGGATAATTTGAGCTTAAATAAACTGAGCAAGACTGCCATCCACATCCAAATTATTTAAATTTTGAGGAACCATTTTTGTTTGAACAAGAAATATAAAGCAGCAAATTGTATGACTGCTACACCTACCCAAAGCATGGCAGCATGCCAAATCGGATGAGTAAAACTAATTAGCCCATCGAATAAAAAGTGTGAAGTGGCTTCAAAATTTACCAAACCGTGTGCAGCCATATAGATAAGTATTGAATTGGTACCTATCCAAACAAATGGCTTACACCATTTTTGAAATTGTAGCGCGTCTACTATCAAATAAAAAAAAGCGAATAATAAAACACTGAATCCACCTGTGTAAACTACAAATGAACTCGTCCACATATTTTTATTGATAGGGAAAACCATGCCCCAAAACCAACCCAGTAATACCAATAAACTACCAGCTATTACAAGAAAAAAAGCTTTTTTTATCATGGTAAAATTACTTGCTTGATACTTTAAAAAAGTACCAGTAAAAATACCAAGCATTGCTGTAGCTACTGCGGGTATCGTGGATAATAACCCTTCAGGATCATATACTTTTCTGTGTAATTTACCTGGCAGCAAAAGCCTATCAACATATGCAGATAAATTGCCTTCTGGTGTTAAATTACCAGCACCCAAATGAGGCACAGAAATACAAGTCATGGCCCCCCAATAGCCCAATAGAATGGCAACAAACCAAATAATTTGACCACGTAGTTGCGTATTTAAATAAATTAGTCCTGCAAAAAAACAGGATAATCCGATTCTTCCAAGCACGCTTGCAAAACGTGTTAACTCATAGCCTTTAAACTGTAAAGCACCATTTACCACCATACCTAACAGTATCAAAATTATCGTTCGCTTTAATAAAGCGCGATAGATACTTCCTTTGACAATTCGAATAGGCAGATTGCCCTTTTCTAGCTTACTACCAAACGAATAAGGCATAGAAACGCCTGCAATAAAAATGAACAAAGGAAAAATCATATCATAACATGTAAAGCCGTTCCATACGCTGTGATGTAGCTGGTTACTAATACCTACAACCAATGCTTCCCAAATATTGAGAGGTGCGCCTGCAGTAGCAATTTGCCAATTAACCGTGCTTTGCGTCAAATGGTATTTATCTTTTACAACATTGGCTAAGCCATGAAAAATACCTTCGCCACTGATTATCCAAAACATATCGAAACCACGTAGGGCATCCAACGACAGTAACCGCTGTGGTTTTTGTAGTGTTATACCATTATCCATAGGCAAATAACAATGTCTTTTTAATGTTTGTAGTGTAAAATAATCCTACTTATTGCATCAATCGGGCGATTAATATATTTTATAGTTAATACTTAAAATCATACAATCGCCGTTGAATACCACCATTTTACTTTCTCGAATTAAATGTACACCCGTTTTCGCAGAAGCTGCAGCAGGATTTTAAAAATGCGCTATCACATCGAATTCTCCATTTGTTTAAGTTGGGGTAGCATTTTAGTTTCTTTTGAAATTACATTAAAGTCAGAAAATATACAAATACCTAACCTATCCCAATAAATATAGAAAGTAGTTATTGTAAGACACAGAGATTGAACTTTTAACTTCCATACTAATGGTTGACATAACCTTTTGAATAAACCAATGGTTTCTACTTTTAAAATTGCAGTAAAAATAGACCTCATGGTATTTATAGATTGGTAGAAAAAGAATAACAGAAGCATATTCAATTTAAACACATCGCTTATATTCTCAAAGCAAAAGCCTAGTTATGATATTTGAACAGATAATTGAGCATCCAATAAAAATTAAGCCAATTTAGAAACCAATTTGATAATATAAAATGCTTTCCACTTCAACTTTCTACTAAAACGTTTGCGTATCTAAAACTCGGTATCAAATATTTACCGCACAAGAAATTTTACAGTTTTTTCACGCAACTTCTTTGCAAATGTTTTGTTCTGCATACTAAGTTGTATTACTTTTAGCCGCGTTGAGAAAAGTATCTAAAAGTTCTAGTGTTCAACGCAACCGAAGATGAAAAACGATACAATCGCCGACCAAGAAAAAATCTTTACTCGCTATAAAAATAACCAATAATCATGGGTGTACTTAAAGACAGGTTTAAGGAAAAGGCTGACTTGGCCAACGTGGAAATAAAAAGCATTGTAAAAGAACATGGCACCAAAAAAATTGGTGAAGTTACTTTGGCTCAAATTTATCAAGGTATGCGCGGTATAACTGGCTTGGTAACTGAAACCAGCTTGTTAGATGCACAAGAAGGTATCCGCTTTAGGGGCTATACCATACCCGAATTACAAGAAAAATTACCAAAAGCTCCAGGCGGTGGCGAACCATTGCCAGAGGGTTTGTTTCACTTAATGTTATTAGGTGAATTGCCAACTGATGAAGACGCACATCACATTTCTAATGTATGGCAGCGTAGAAGCCATGTACCTACACATGTGTTTAAAGCCATTGATGCTTTGCCCCTTACTACGCACCCAATGACGATGTATGTGGTGGGTGTAATGGCCATGCAAACAGAAAGCAATTTTGCCAAAGAATACGCAAAAGGCATTAATAAAAAAGATTATTGGAGCGTTGTTTACGACGATACAATGGATTTAATTGCCCGATTGCCACGTATTGCCGCCTATATCTATCGTAGAAAGTACAAAAATAAAGAATATATTGAGCCAAACGGCTTGTTGGATTGGGCTGGAAACCTAGCACACATGATGGGTTTTGAAGATGAAAGCTTTAAAGAATTGATGCGCTTGTATATGACTATCCATGCTGACCATGAAGGCGGTAACGTATCTGCACATACCACCCACTTAGTTGGTAGCGCATTAAGCGATCCTTATTTAAGCTATGCCGCTGGTATGAATGGTCTAGCTGGTCCTTTACACGGCTTGGCAAATCAAGAAGTGATTAAATGGATTTTTGAAATGCAGGAAAAACTAGACACAGATTTACCTGCCAAAGAACAAATAGCACAATATGTAAAAGATACTTTAGAAGGTGGAAAAGTAGTACCAGGCTACGGCCATGCGGTATTACGTAAAACCGATCCTCGCTTTACTGCACAAATGGAATTTGGTAAAAAACACATGCCAGAAGATAAATTGTGCCGTACTGTTTGGAATATATATGAAGTAGTGCCACCTATTTTACAATCACTAGGTAAAATCAAAAATCCTTGGCCAAACGTAGATGCCCATAGCGGAGCATTATTGGTACATTATGGCTTAGTTGAATACGAATTCTACACTGTATTATTTGCGGTAAGCCGTGCATTGGGTGTATTATCTAGTCTTTGCTGGGATAGAGCGTTGGGCTTTGCATTAGAGCGCCCTAAAAGCGTCACTACAGAAGCCGTTAAAAACTGGATTGACGGTAAAGGTGAAATTTGGGAATAACCAAGTGAAATTTGAAAAGTTACAAGTCAATAAACAAAACAGCCATGAGATTTCTCTCAAGGCTGTTTTGTTTTAATAAAATTATAATGCTAAATGGAATCGCATGAATATCTAGTACTAATAGGTATTTTATTATTCATTCAATTGACTTGTTTAATCCTACAGACTAAAGTTCAGCAACTTATTTATTCGGGTATCACCAATTTGTTGTTGATTGTATTTACATCTGCAAGGCGCTGTGTTGGATCTATTTCTATACTTTTTAAATCTTTAATACTTCTAGTGGTAGTAAAGCTATACTCTGGATGTGTCCATTTCCATTCTGTATGCACCGTTCTTGGAATGGCATTTTCAGCGGGCTTTTCCCCATACATTAAACTACTTGGTATATAATGTAATTCTTGGCTGCCATCTTTAAACGTTAATACCACATCTATTGGCATTGGCATTTTACCTATACGCTTTAGAGTAATTTGTGTTTTACCATCAACAGGATCTAAATTTCCTACGGCATAATCAATGGTTTTAATGCTATTTATCCAATACTCTTTGTACCACTGCAATTGTATACCACTTACCTTCTCTGCAACTCTTATAAAATCATTGGCATTAGGATGCTTAAATTTCCACTCATTGTAATATGCTAATAAAATCTTGTCTCTCACACTGTCTCCTACTATATAGCCTAGTTGCGCAAGAAAAGTAGCTCCTTTGCTATAGGCATCATAGCTGTAGGCATAATTGGTATTGTAATGGTCTGCATGGGTACTCATTGGTTCTTCATAAGGACTTTTAGCTAGCGCAAAATAACCTTGGTAACTTGGTGCTTGTACCAGCGGTAATTGTGATTTAGTACGCTCAATAATTCTTGCAACACCAGCTTTTGCACCTGCACTTAAATAAGGCGATTGAGAAGCCCAATTTGAATAATAATAATAAGATACTTCACTTTCAGCAAAGCTTGTAAATCCTTCATCCATCCAAGCAAATAGGCTTTCGTTAGTTCCTAAAATATGCTGGTACCAACTATGCATCCACTCGTGAAAAACGGTACCCAAACTTGGGCCTTTTATCAATGTAGCCATGGCATATTCCATACCACCATCACCGCCTTGTATAAAAGAATATTGTGGATAAGGATATTTACCAAATTTTTTCTCCATAAAAGGCAAAGCTTTTTCAGCAGCCCACAACACATTGTTCCAAGCGCTATCTGTGGCTAAATCGCCAGCTTTATAAAACACATTTAGTGTTAAGTTTGGTCGCATTTTTTTACTGATATGCTTAAATTGAGGATCGGCAGCCCACACAAAATCATGAATATTTTCGCCCTTGAAGTTCCAAGTTAGTGTACTTGTAGTAGGTGCGGGCACTTTTACGCCTGCAGCTTCAAAACCGTAACCAATAGTATTGGCATTTTGCAATACACCCGTTGCAGCTACCATATAATTCTTGTCAATATGAATGGTCACATCGTAATCGCCCCAAACACCGTAAAACTCTCGAGCGATATACGGATTTGCGTTCCAACCTTGATAATCGTATTCTGACATTTTTGGATACCATTGACTCATGCTATAACGAACACCTTCTGCATTATCGCGCCCACTTCTGCGCACTTGCAAAGGCACTTGCGCTTCAAAAGCGACATCTATTAAGGTTTTAGTTTTTGGCAAAATAGCTTTGCTCAACTTCACTTCTAAAATGGTTTCATGTTCTACCAATTCTTGCGCTACCCCATTTATTTTTAAACTTTTAACACGTTGATATCCTATTTCCGCATCTGATAATTTGCTAATTCTATCTTTTACGCGATCGTCCCAATCATATTGATCTTCTCCTCTTCTATTTTTACCAATGATGGTTTTACCCAATTCTCTACTACGTACGTCCATGCTACTATTTGGCTGAAAAGCATTCCAGTACAAGTGCAAAAACAAACGTTTTAACGTATCAGGAGAGTTGTTGGTATATTCAAGTTTTTCAATACCAGTAAATCGGTTGGTTACAACATCCATTTTCACGTCAATATTGTACTTAATGTGTTGCTGCCAGCGGTCGCTTTGCGCTGTTGCAATAGCCGAAATAGAAAGCGAGAAAAGTGAAACAATCAGTAGCTTTTTTGTCATTGTTCAGTAGATTTTTAAGACTTTACCACAAAAAACACAAATAGTACACGGTTCACAATCATTGTTTACTAGTGTTGATTTTAGTGACTTTGTGATTAAATAAAATAAATATCGTCGAAAATACCACAATTATTTATCAAAAATGATTAACGGTTTGCCAATAAAACCACTTATCAATAATCGTATCTTTTTTCGAAGATAGTTTAGCATACCGTAGGTGTAAAAATTTGAACAGAAATATAAACTGATACAAATCACCACTACTTTAGCGGGCTTGTACACCCTTACTATAAAAATGTATTGCAAAAGCCATAAAATCCACCAGAAATAATCGCTTTCTGCAACTATATTTTGTTTTAATATTATTATCATATGACACAAGAGTATTCTAAATACACCCCAGAAGATCAAGCTGTTTGGCAGGCATTGTATGAAAGACAAATTACACAAATTCATGCCTACGCCTCAAAAGCCTATATTGGCGGTATGGATTATTGTGGTTTTTCGGCAAATGAAATACCCAATATTGCTCACATCAACGAACGCTTAATAGCGATAACAGGCTGGCAAATAGAAATTGTACCTGGGCTTATTGACAATGCTTCATTTTTTGAATTGCTTGGACAGAAAAAGTTTCCTGCAAGTACTTGGCTTCGTAAAATGGAACAGTTAGACTATTTAGAAGAACCCGATATGTTCCATGATGTACTTGGCCATGTACCACTTTTAGCCACCAAAGACTTTTGCAGCTTTTTAGAAAATCTGGCTAAAATCGCTTCGCAACACATACATAACGATACAATTATTGAAGCTTTAAGTAGGGTTTACTGGTACACTATTGAGTTTGGGCTAATTGAAGAAACAGGTATTTTAAAAATTTATGGTGCTGGTATTTTATCTTCAAGTGGCGAAACCTATTATTCAGTACACTCGCATGAACCCAAAAGAGTACCTTACAATGTTGCACAAATTTTAAACACACCTTACATAAAAGATAAATTTCAGGAGCAATATTTTGTGATAGGGTCTTATAAGCAATTGTTTGATAGTCTTACAGAACTAAATGGACTAATAGCGGCAATGGCTAACAACTAAGGGTATTCGAAACACTACCCATATAATAATAGCTATGCACCATATCATGCATAGCTATTATCTATTAAGGATATTTTAGAGGGTAACTGTATCTTTAACCAGTTTACCAGTTTTGTCAAAATATAAAAAGCGCTTGGTAATATCATTCTTTTTCACCGTAATTCTGTAATACAAAGGCTTATCAGTTTCTTGAAAAGTAATCACTGCTTTTACTTGCCAATCAGAAAATTTACTTTTATTAAACCCATCTTTTACACCACTTGGCAGTTGCACAAAATCGAGCTCACCAGTGGTTTCTATCATCGTTCCTTCTTTGGTAAACTTAGCAGTATGATTAATATTGTTCAACTTAAAGCTAGCTTCAAAATTGGTAATTCTATCTTTCCATTCTACTTGTGATGCGGCGGCAAACTGTGTTTTAAAAGCATCTGTAACTGTAGCAGGTACTTTTCTTATTTGCGCATGGGTAGTAACTATCGATGCCATTACAATAATTACTAAAGCTATTATTTTTTTCATGGTATTATTTGTTTGTGACAAAGATTCCATAATTGTGCCAAAGAGCAAAAAAATGAATATATATTGTAAATTAAAAATGTGAATTTTATACATTATTGATAATTCACGAATACAAAACTTACAATAAATAATTGCCCATTTAAAATAGAAATAAACTTACCTTTTTTTCAAAGTAAAAAAGATATATACTAACATACCAATAAGTATTAAAGCACTAGTAGAATTGCTTCCAATATGTAAAAGTACCATTTAAATATATGTTTATATTTAATTATTAAAAATTATGCATTATCTAACATTTCAATAATCGTATGCTCGGTATTTTTTAAATTGAAATATTGATTATAGGCATGGTAAGCGTTTTCGCTCATTATTTGTTTAACCTTATCCGTTAAGCTTATCCAGGTAAGTAAGCTTTGAACAGTACCGTCTAAAGTATCGTTATTAACTATTCCAGCGTTACTCAAGGCTATTTCAGTATAAATATTAATTTTATTAGAAATTAAAACTGCCTTACTACAAGCAAGTGCTTCTACAATAGCAATTCCAAAATTTTCTTGGTGACTTGGCAATATAAAAGCATCACAACCATATATAGCCCCCCATTTGCTATCACCAACAAGCATTCCGGTAAAATGTACACTATCGCTCATCCACTCATTATTTCGTACTTGCATTACTAGCTGCTTGCCGTATAGGGTTTCTTTGCCAGGCCCAGCAATTACAAGCTCAGGAACATGTAAATCATTCTTCACTAAATATTCGACAATAGAGCCATATGCTTCAATTAGTATGTCAACACCTTTTTTAGAATCAATCCGTCCGAAATACAACAAATATTTTTTCCCAACTATTTTAGGGCATATTTTTTGAAAAGCTTCCTTTTGCTTTTGTTCAAAAGTCGGCGGCACTTCAATACCAAGATTGATATTAATACAAGTTTTGGGCTTATAGCCAAAAAATGTCTGCGCCGCTAATCGCAATTCCTCGTTACACGTAAATAAAATTTTATCACAACTATTGATGATGTTTTTTTCTATAAGATACCAATACAGTGCATTTCTAATTGCTTTTAAGCGCCGTTCTTTTGCTTTTTGGAAATATGGATCCAGCATGCCATGAGGCATTATATATAGTTTTGGAACTGCAATAATATTATTTTTTTTTATCTTTTTAAACACCTGACGCACAGCATAATTTGTGTATAACCATAATCCATGCAGAATCACAACATCATATTGTTCAATATTATCTAATAACCACCTTTTTAGTTCTCTAGAATAGCCCCAACTATTATCTTGCCGACCTAATGCGATAATATTGGAATTTGCTTTTACAAAATCTTCTTTTGGGAAATCTGTAGTAACAATTGTTTCTAAAATATTATTATTAGCATATATATTGCTAAAACTTTTTACTGCCTGCACTACCCCACCCCCTTTAGGGTTCATACTAGCAACTACTGTAAGAATTTTCATAGGAATTCTTATTTCTATACCTTTTAGATTCACAAAGCGACCAGCATTAGTATATAAATATTTACACATTATTATATAAGATGTAGTTATTAGCATCAATAAGTAATATCAAATATATAAACGGTTAGTTTAAATTGTTAAGTATATTCAATATAACCGTCCGCCACTTTACTTTTTTTGTAACAGTAATTGTTGTTTTAATATTAGAACATATTAGGTAATAGTAAATCAGTTCGTTATTTAACACATTCTCTAACATTTTTTTTTGATAATTGTCTATGCCGCCAGTTATTATTAGACTTAAGTCCATCTCCCTAATTATACTGTTTACGTCAGGATTAAATTTAATTGTAGCTTCAATAGTACAAATATCAATTTTATTTTTATCGCAATGCGATTGCAAGATTGTGCAGGCAGAAGTTGCAATTGCGGCGGCTAGTAATTCTATAGACGAAGCATTCATTTTATTGCTACCATATATCACAGTATGTCTAGATGCGATGTCTTTCCCCATTCGCTTCATAGTAATATCATTATTATCTTGTTGAAGGGTAAATTTTAATACAACCATAGATTTTAGTATTCACTCTGTATACTTTGTGCTTTGTAACGTTAATTAAGCACTCAAGAACACGTTTATAGTATAAAACAAGGATGTTGCATTTACCCCTATCTACTAATAAAAGATTTCAGAAAAATAAAGTATTTACAAAAGGTGAGTTAAAAGGAGGCTGCCATTAATTTAGTGGCTCAAAATAAAAAACCCATTGCTCTAGGTAGCTACCACCAAAGATGCCAAAGCCGTTTAAAATATTACTGTGCAAGGTTATCAACTGGCTATTTGGGATAGAACCAAAGAGGGCGAAGTAACGCTCATTATCAAAAAGATAAGTATAAAGTTCTTTGGAAACAGATTTTAAGCGAATCAAAATTCTACCTTGTTTTTCAAGATTGTGCTCTACAAATAATTTTTTATCAATATCTATTTTCGTATGGTATATAAGTCCATTGAAATTAGCATCTGTTAATAAAATACGTTGAAATGGCATTTCCAAACTACTAATTTTAGCATTATCAGTGTTTAAATCTTTAGTGTAGGAATCCTGTAACACATAAGATTTCAATGGAATAGTATCTTTTATTATATATATATTATTGCCAGCCTTTAGATGATTATATAGTATAGAATCTGTAGGTATTGATAAATCATATTTTGTGCCTCGATAGAAAAAATAGCGTTTGATTTTAACTCTTTGTTTTAAAACCTCAATGATGTAATAATTATCGCTTGTTATATCATCCTGAAAATTAATTTTTACCGTTAAAAATGCTTTATTTAATCTATTGCAAGAACAAGTATCCATTTTAGCTAAAGATATAGGCGCAGGAATATATGTAGTGGCGGTAACAGGTGGGCTGGTGCCATTTTTTACACTCAACGTATATTTATTCTTACTTTTAAATTTATAAGAACTTGTAAAAATTGCAAATGGATTATTTTGAAACGCTGGAGAAAAATTTTCATTTATTAGGGCATTATTACCTAGAGAATCAGAAATAGAAACAGTAGCATTTATAGGTTTACTGAATTTTATGATATTTCCAGTACCTACCACTACAGTTTGGGCTATTGGTATAAAAGCAGAATCGCCATTAGTAATTTCTGTTTGCACCACAGTTTGATAATCGGTTGCATTTGTATTAAAATTATTTTTTTTACAACCAATCAATATTAATAATACATAGTAAACTATAATTTTAAAACTTGCTTTCATACTTAAAAACTTATGGCATAAGACAAATATGGCGTAATATCAAAATGTTTATACTTTTTTAAAACAATAAGTGTTTTGCTACCAATTGCACCTTCAACATCATAAATATACTGACTAGCAGCACTTGATAGGTTGTAAATACCAAAATTTAGCTTCCCTGATATTTTTTTTGCCAGTTGACTTACAACTGAAACGGCAATATCAATTTTATTATAAGGCAAGGTCCTATACTGATTTTCACCAGTAAAATGATATACAAAATAATATTCATTAGGCGTTCCCGGATAAGATATTTGCTGAGCACTATTAAAGTCAGGGTATAATTTTTGAGGAAGGCTAAAAACATCACCAGTTGAAAAATGCCATAATCCTGAAACACTGGTACGCTTATTCAAAAAATATGATACCCCAAGATTAATTGTGTGACGCCTATCATATTTAAAAGGAAATGGGTCGCCATTATTAATTTGATTGAACTGTCGCCAATTCCATCCAAGTGAGTAGGTTAAATTAGTATATAATTTTGTAGTAGATTTTTGAATTCTGCATTCAAGCCCATAGAACCATCCTCTACCAACCTCAATATTTTTTTCTATCTCAAAATTATTTACATAAATATTTTTACCATCACCATAATTAATGATATCTTTAAGTTTTTTATAAAACAATTCAGCCTCAATAACCAATCCCTTTTTTATTGCCTTGTAAGTGTATCCGATATTATATAAAAAACTTTGTTCTGGTTTCAAATTAGCAGTAGCTGGTACCAATACGTCGCTATTAACACCTAATAATGGGTTAGTAAGTAAATGTAAATTCTGGGATAAATGCGCAAATGATACATAAATTCGTTCATGCTTACTCAATTTATACCATGCAAATAATCTTGGTTGCAGCGAAGTAAAATGATAACTCTTAAAATCATAAAAAGATAAATTCAAACCTGGGCGCAAATAAAAATTTTTGCTAAGACGCATTTCAGCCTCAATAAATGTCATTAGTCTATGAGAATGTAAATCATCAAATGGTGAAAAAAATCGGGTATTATTAATAAAATTAGTTGAAATATTGGTACCATTAGGTTGAATACTAGTGGCTGTATACTTAGAACCAAATTTGATTTTTATTAAATTGGTTAATGAAATTTCTACCTCTGTCTGAAAATTAAATTGTGCAATTTTCGAGTAATTATTAAACACAGCGTCGTTAATAGGCAAGCCTGTTGAATCAAGAAGTGTTAACTTATAACCTGCAATATTTTTGTAAGAGGTATAATTTAAGGAGGTATTTATAAAAGATTTTGACTTAAGTAAATGATTCCAGCTACATGAAAAGACATTATTACCCCAGTTTTGCTCATTATTGGTATTATCTTCCTGTTGAACCAAATTATCTTTTCCCGTGTAAATATTAAATTGTATTTTATCCCTTTTTGTTAATAGATGAGTCAGTTTTATGTTTATATCGTAAAATTGAGCAGTATAATTTTTATGTAATAACCTAAGAAAGGGATTAGCCCAGCTTTGTCTGGCAGAAAACATTAATGCTGTTTTATTTTTTTGTAATGGCCCCTCTGCAAAAATTGAACCTGCCAAAAAGCTCATATTAATATTGCCTTCCCACAATTGCATATTACCGTCCTTTGTCCGTACATCCATTACAGCTGATATGCCGCCGCCAAGCCTTGCAGGAAAATCGCTTTTGTAAAGCTTAAATGATTTCAAGGCTGCTAGGTTGATAATAGACAATGAACCCAATAAATGCGTTGGATTGAATATTGGGTTTCCATCTAACAAAAATACATTTTGGTCAGCACTGCCCCCACGAATTAAGAAGTTACCCGCTGATTCGGGCTGAGCATTTACGCTAGTTAGTTGGGTTAAAGATTGCATGGGATCATCTTCACCAAGTACATTGGTAAAAGGTTGTACATCAGCATCGTTATATACATTATTTCCCCCATCTTTTATATTGTCATTTCTTGAGGCAGATACAATTACTTCTCTTCCTAAATCTATTTTACTAATTAATTCAAAATCGCATCTATTATCCTTTGATATAACAAATGACCGTATTAATTTTTCGAAACCTGCGTAAGTGACCTCTAATGTATGTTTCCCCTCTACAAGTGAAAGTGTGAAGTATCCATAATTATTACTAATTGCACCTATTCTATTTTCTCTGTCTAGTATGACGGCATTAGGCAATGGTTCTTTACTTTGAGAATCCTTAATGATTCCATAGAGTGCATATTTTGGTACTAACCCAGCTGGAGAAAAAACTTCATTCGTAGGAATCAAGATTATTTTGTTGTATTTCTCTGCAACTACAACTTTTTGCCCTGCTAATATTTTTGTAAAAATTTTACCTAAATTATTATCAAAATCACTTAATTGAATGATTTTATTAGTATCTAAAAATGATTTTGAATACTCAATGATATAGGAACTATTAGCTTTTATATTATCTAAAAATTCTACAATCGTACCTTTCTTTATAGAAGAAATATAATAATCAGCGGCGAAAGAATATTTTTTTTGTGCAAAAAGAGATTTCGAGTTGATACTAATTATTATTATCCATATAAGAACCTTATAAAAAAAAATTGTATTTCTACTTTTGTTTCTTAATTTGGCTTGATTCATTTTTCACCGATTGAAAGAATATAAATTCATTATTACCTTTACGTAGCTGCAGTTTTGTTACTAATTTAATCTCATTTAATACTTCTTGTATTGGTTGATTTTCGAAATGCAATTTAACGTAAATATTATTTGATAAATCAATTGGTAAACATTTAACAGTAATACCATAATGCAAACTTATATCTTCTAAAACCCTCGTTAAAGATACATCAGGAAAATCTAAAACACCACTTTTCCAAGATAGTATATTTGTATCTGTAAAATCAGTCACAACAAAACCTTTTGAATAATTAATTATTTTTTTACCGGCAATTATATTGTTGATTACTGCCTTTGTGGATAGATTTATGCATTTGATTTCACCAGAAAAAACAGTTATTTCGTCTTTTGTGATTGTATTATTTACCAAAAATGAGGTACCTATATCTTGAATTAAGGTATTATTGGTAATTACAGTAAATGAATTACTAACAATGTGCTTTACATCAAAATAAGCTATCCCTTTAACGATTACACTTCTTCCTTTTTTAAACGAACGATTGTAAGTTATTGCACTGCCTTTCTTTAAACTCACACTACTACTATCTGGCAATAAAAATTGCTCATTACCTGCTACTGCTTCTATTGTAACAACTTGGTTATTGATTCTAAAAACCCATGCAAAAAAAACAATAATAAAAATGGCGGCTGCTGCGGATAGCACGTAATACCACCTGTAAATAATAGTTTTTTTATTGCTATTTTGAAGAATTTCTATTTTGTTAGATACTTTTTGCCAAGCTTCATCAGTATTTACAATATTATTTCTTAATAAGGTTTGATGCCCACGATATAGTTGTTGTAAAACTTGGTATTCTTTTATGTTTTTCTTATCAGCACTTAACCAATTATTAAGCGTTACAAGCTCTTCAGGTGAGGCTTGACCAGAAATTTCTCGCTCGATAAGTAGCATTAGATCTTCGCTTAATGTTTTCATTTTGCAATATTGTTAAGTATAATTAAAACTTAAAAAAATCAATTACCACTACCTGCCATTAAAAAATAAAATAGAATTAAGTAAATATTATGTTCGCCAGCAAATATTCTAATTATTTTTAATGCCTTTGACATTTGATTTTCGACGGTTTTAACTGAAATACTTAATGTTTCTGCAATCTCTTTGTAGCTAAAATTTCCTATTCGGCTTAATAAAAAAACTTCTTTACATTTAGGTGGCAATCGTTTTAATGCATCACCGACTAGTTTCTCTATATCTACTTCGGTCTCATTAATTATTGGATGGAGTTCTTGGTTTTCGTAGGCAACTGAAATATTGTTAAATTCTACTATTTGTCGCTTTTGTTGATTTTTTAAGCTTGAGAAGCAACTATTTCTAACGACAGAAAAAAGATAAAATCTGATATTATTAATACCTAATAAATCTTGTTTTTTTTCCCAAACATTCAAAAAACTATCCTGTACAATATCTTCTGATAATTCTTTATTTCCCAAAATAGAATATGCGTAATTATATAAAGATGGGTAATACTTATAGAAAACAACTTTATATTGATCATACCGTGATTTAATTGCTTCCATTCGAAATATTTAACACATTAACTTTCGTTTAATTTATTATAAAAATGAAGAGAAGTAAAATTCTAAAAGTGATGCCCGCCTTAAAAAATTATAAAATTTTAGACAAAACTATATATCTAATTGACTTAACGAATAAATTTTAGTGTAAAAATATGAATAAAAGAAATTTATTTAACAAAAAATAAAAACAATAAAACTAATGACAACTAATTACCCCACTACCTGCATGGTTCATTATTGGGCTTACAAATGGTATACCCAAGTTCATACCACGTAATATTAGTAAGCAAGCCATCAACCCAACACAGTAAGGCAGGGCTTTGCGCAGTTGTTGCTTTATCGTTATGGGTATTGCACGGCCTACTATCATTAAGCTAAACATGAGCGGTAAAGTACCTAAGCCAAAGGCAAACATTAACCAAGTTGCATACAGAATACTACCAGTAGCAGCGGCAGCGGCAATACCCATATACACTAAGCCACAAGGTAGCAAACCATTAACTGAACCTATTATATAAAAATGCGCGGTGTTTTTTTGTCCATGTAAATATTTAGCGAGTAAACCTTGTACACGCAAATGAAACCCTTTAAAAATGGTTGCTCCTAGGTTCATAAATTTACTAGCAATCAACACGACCAAAATTAAACAACCAAGTACGATAGATAATACCTGCTGATAACCTGTTAAAAAGAAGCGATTGCTCACCATACCTACCAAAGCGCCAAATCCAGCATAAGTTGTTGCTCTGCCTATATTGTACAAGAATATTAGCAGCAAGCGTTTGGCTTTTGTTTCATGCATTATAGGCAAAGACAATGCAATAGGCCCACACATGCCTACGCAATGAAAGCTTCCTAAAAAGCCAATACTGAAACCTATGAGTGCAATGGCGACCATATTATTTTGTAATCGTTAATACTTGTTGGTGAAAATAACTAGTGCCGTTAGTCATCCAATCTAAACGCAATTGGTACACACCGTTGATAAACAAAGTTTTTGGTAACACTTGCTTGCCAGAAGCATCTACCTGCAAGCGCATTTTCACGTCTTTATTTTGTGCAGCAGAACGAATACATTCAATAGTACCTGTGGTATTATTACCGATGGTAGCCAAAGGCAATTGCAATACCACTACATCGCCACTATCCGTAATACTTAGCTTTTCAGCCACAGCACTCAAGTTGTTAGATGCATCAATTTTATCTTGATACTTTAATTCTTTGTCGTAATAATTGTCGTCTATCATTTCATTGCTTTGTTTCATGGCAACGCCTACCATACAAAGCATTGCAATGACAAAAGTTGAAAAGCCGATTAGTATTTTGTATCCCCAGTTCATAATAATGTGTGATTAAGATGATTGAAATGATTTTGTGATATAATGCTTATTGGTTGCTTACAAAAACGGCCCAAGAAATACGGTTGTAACAGTTTGTATTTTCTCCCCATTTTTATAAATACCCACTTTTATATCAGTACTGCGCTTAGTAATATATTGCTTATTTATGCGAATAAAAAACGTGACTTCATTTACGGCTTCAGGTTTCATGTAGGCATCTTTAGTACTTACAAAACTTACTTCGCCTGGTATATTTTCCAGCTTCATGCTTACACCAAAAGATTTGTTGGTTTTGTTCAATACAATAGCATTAAACAAATTACCCAAGGTATCCTTGCCTACTTCTTGGTACAATTGCCCACGCACTCTGGTAATATGTGTATCCACGCTTCTTCTCGTAAAAACGAGCACGGTGGTGACTATTAGCAATATCACTAGCAATACAGAATAGGCTTTCATTCTGCCATTAAAGTGAAATCGCTTACCCCTAGCAATTTCATTTTCAGAGGCATACCTAATCAAGCCTTTGGGCTTATTTATCTTCAACATCACTTCGTTGCAAGCATCTATGCAAGCGGTACAGCCTACACATTCAATTTGCACCCCGTCACGTATATCAATACCTGTAGGACATACCTGCACACATTTATGGCAATCAATACAATCGCCTGTGGCAACCGCTGCTTGTTTTGATAGTTTACCTCTTGGTTCGCCACGTTTATAGTCGTAAGCAATTTGCATGGTGTCTTTATCAAATAACACACTTTGCAAACGGCCATAAGGGCAAACAGTGGTACAAATAATATCTCTTACAAAAGCAAAAACAGCATAAAACAAAAACGTAAAAAACAATAAGCCTGTCAGTAAAACGGTATGGTCAGCAATTGGTTCTCGTATAATTTTCAGTAGCCCTTCTACACTTAAGATATAGGCTAAAAAGGTATTGGCAATTAAAAAAGAGATGGCTAAAAACACGCCATGTTTTATCAATTTTCTAATACGCTGTTCAGTAGTTAATGCTGCCCCGCTCATTTTGCGCTGTTGCATACCCGAACCTTCTATCCACCACTCTATTTTTCTAAATACCATTTCCATAAATACTGTTTGCGGGCATACCCAACCACAAAACAGCCTACCATAAATTACCGTAAACAAAGCCACAAATACAATAAACGTAATCATCGACACTGCAAAAATGAAAAAGTCTTGCGGCCAAAAAATATTGCCAAACACAATAAACTTACCCTCAGGAAAATTGAGCATAAAAAAGGGCATCCCATTGTATGTAATAAGTGGCAATACAAAAAATATCGCCAAATAAAACACAGACACCCAAGTGCGGTATTGATAAAACTTGCCCTCAGGTTGCGTGGCATACACCCATTTACGCTGCCCTTTCTCATTTACATTACTTACCCTATCTCTAAACGTTACTTGGTGTTGTATATCGTTTGCCTCGTCTATCATAACATTATATTTTACCAAATCTTTACGACTACTTTTTAGCTGCTGTACTATCTGCTAGTTTTGGCGCAGCAGCGGTAGTTGAGTCAGCTACTTCTTTATACAAATCGCCTTGTGGGTCTTTTGGTGTAGGTGGTTTTGTACCTTTTAACGATTTTACAAAACTTGCCAATTGCGCCATCTGTACAGGCGAAAAATCATCTTTCCAAGACTTCATCCCTTTTTCTTGCCAGCCATATTTAATGGTTTTAAAAACATCTTTAATACCCCCACCATGTAGCCAATAATCATCGGTAAGGTTTGGCCCTACACCACCCTGTCCTTGAGCACCATGGCAAGCCACACAGTTGGTTTTAAACAATGCTGCACCAGAACTTACCCCATCGGCATCTAGCATTACCACACTGTTTTCATCTACATTGTCTTTCTGACTTTTTAAATATTCCTCTTGCTGCACTTTGGCTTCAGCTACTTCTATATTATACTCTTCAATTTGTGAAGGGGCAGATTTTGCCACTTGATAGCGATACAAATAACCAAACGCAAAAATGATAGAAGCAATAAACGCTACTTTAAACCAAGGTGGCGTTACATTATCTAGCTCATGAATGCCATCGTAACTATGACCTGTATCTATACTTGCTTCGTGTTCTAAAGGTTTAAACTGATTAAGTTTACGCCATATTTTAGCCCAATTAATCAGCGCAGGTTTGGGTGCTTTTTCTGCTTTAGCTACAAACAATACTTCTGGATTGATAAAGTATTTTATTAGCTGCGCAAACAGCACAATAATTAACATTTCTAAGCCTACAATGGTATAGAGCAATATTCTAAAACCACTTGTGTGCGATTCTGCAACAGGTTCGGTAGTAGCAGTAGCAGCTTGCGCCATAGACGATACACTTACGAGCATAAAGCCTATAAACATAGCGGCTTTAACCGAAGTCTCTGTTTGCTTTTTTAGCTTGGCTTTATCGCCATACGATTTCATTGAAAATATTAGTGTATTGCCCAAAAAAGCAATAACAATAGCCAATAAACTAATGCAGATAACCAGCATGGTATCGCCATCCATAACAATTGAAGAACCCGTATTGCTTGGTGTTTCTGCCATTACTAAAGAGGTAGCAAAAGCACCTATGGTAGTTGCAGTAATTTTTTTTATTAGTTGCATCGTTGTAAAAAGTTTAGTTATCTAAAGGCAGGTTTTCGATGTGGTTTATTTCGGCTTGGTTTTGTTTAAAAACCAATATTGTTACCACAGTAAAAAAGAATACAAACAGCAGTAGCGATATCATAGGATACACCCCTACACCTGCTATTTTTTCTAAATATTGAGAGAACTTCATTGATGTGCGTTTTTGTTTGGTTTAACTACTTTTATCGATGCTGCTAGGTGGGCTTTTACACCCACCACCTACAGCAGGGATTATGAACCTATTTTGAATAATTGGTAGTATCGGTTTTAATGTCTTTACCCAAGCGTTGTAAATAAGCAATCAATGCGATGATTTCTTTGTTACTGCTTACCTGAATTTTATCTTTCTTCAAATTGTCTGCTATGCCTTGCGCTTGTTGCGCTAAGTCTTTATTGGCTTGGCTTTCGTAACCCTCGGCATAAGGCACACCCAATTTGCGCATGGCGTGAATTTTAGAATTGGTAGATGCCACATCAATATTTTGATCGTACAACCAACCATAAGTAGGCATAATAGAACCGGGCGACATAGACGTAGGCTCTAGCATGTGGTTAAAATGCCAGCTATCTGGATATTTACCACCAATACGTGCTAAATCTGGCCCTGTACGCTTGCTACCCCATTGAAATGGATGGTCATATACCGATTCGCCTGCTTTAGAATAATCACCATAACGGGCTACTTCGTATCTAAACGGTCTAATCATTTGTGAGTGACAGTTGTAGCAACCTTCACGGATGTATATGTCTCTACCTTGCAACTCTAATGGCGTGTATGGCTTTACACTAGCAATGGTTGGAATATTAGATTTTACCAAAAAAGTAGGAATCATTTCTACCAAACCGCCAATAGCTACTACTATTAAACTTAAGGTTAGCAACATCATTGGCTTGCGTTCTATTACCGAATGCCAGAAAGAATTGGCAGGTGCTTTATACGCTTTTTCAAGGGCAGGAGCTTCAGCATATTCTACGGCTTCAAAGCTGCCTGCTTTCGCAGTTTTAATTAAATTATACACCATTAAAAACACACCTAGCAAATAGATAGTACCACCAATAGCACGTAGTATATAAAACGGTACCACTGTTTGTACAATATCTATAAACTGGTACTGCAACTGACCCGAAGGTGTAAAGGCCTTCATCATAAAATAGCTTCTAAAAGCCGCCCAATACATCGGTATGGCGTAAAGAATAATACCTAAGGTACCAATCCAAAAGTGTGTGGCAGCCAGTTTTATAGAGTGCAACTTGGTATTGAACATTTTGGGGATTAACCAGTACAACATACCGAAGGTTAAAAAGCCATTCCAGCCCAATGCGCCAATATGTACGTGTGCAATGGTCCAATCGCTATAGTGCGAAATGGCATTCACATTTTTTAAAGACAACATCGGCCCTTCAAACGTAGCCATCCCATAGCACGTTACCGCTACTACAAAAAACTTCAAGACGGGGTTTTCACGCACTTTATCCCAAGCGCCACGAAGCGTAAATAAACCATTAATCATACCGCCCCAGCTAGGTAGTAATAGCATAATAGAAAAAGCTGTACCAAGTGATTGCGCCCATTCTGGCAAAGCGGTATACAACAAATGGTGTGGCCCAGCCCAGATATATAGGAAAATTAAACTCCAAAAATGCACAATACTTAAGCGATAAGAATAGATTGGTCTGCCAGCGGCTTTAGGTAAAAAATAATACATTAAGCCCAAATAAGGCGTGGTTAAAAAGAAAGCCACCGCATTATGACCATACCACCATTGCACCAATGCATCTTGCACCCCGCCATACCATGAATAACTTTTCCAGAAGCTGACAGGAATTTCGACAGAGTTCACAATATGCAACATGGCTACCGTAACCCATGACCCAATAAAAAACCAAATAGCTACGTATAAGTGACGCTCACGACGGGTAAGAATGGTACCAAACATATTTACCCCAAACACCACCCAAACAAGTGTAATGGCAATATCATTCGGCCATTCTAGTTCTGCATATTCTTTACCCGCCGTTAAACCAAGTGGTAAGGTAATAGCCGCAGCAACAATAATTAATTGCCAGCCCCAAAAGTGAATTTTACTAAGTGTATGGTTCCACATGGGTGTTTTTAGCAACCTTGGCAAAGCATAATATACTGCCGTAAAAATACCATTGCCCACAAAAGCGAAAATAACGGCATTGGTATGCAAGGGGCGTATTCTACCAAACGTAGTGTATTGCAAACCAAAATTTAAAACCGGAAAAGCCAACTGAAAAGCGATGATAACCCCTACTAACATGCCCACTGCGCCCCAAACCACGGTAGCGATAGCAAAATTTCTAGGCATTCTGTTGTCGTAAGCAAATCTTTGTAATTCCATATATACGTGTGATTGATTAGTTGAGGGTTTTGGTTTCGTCGAATAATATTCTGTGCGGTGGCGAGTAGCTATCATCGTACTGACCCGTTTTAGCGCTCCATAAAAAAGCGATTAAAAAGCCAATAGAGATAACAAGGCTGCACAAGGCGATGACAATGAATATTCCCATGGTTATTATTTGAATAGCAAAAGTGCCTAGATAGCAATGCCCTGCCTATGCGATGAGTCATAGAAAAACATGATTCTTGTCATAAATAGTTAGCAGGCAGTAGTGAGGCATCAGTGGTGAGATGTGAAAAGTAAGACGTGAAACTTCTCGTTATTGTCAAGAACCTATTTAAAATCGCAGTGCAAAGGAGCAAAGAAGTGGGTATTAAATTTTCCTTAGAGAGCGCAAAAAACAGCAAAAAATACTGCTAAAGCCATCACCCCACCGCTAGCTATACCTAAAAAAAGTTGCTATTACCAAATGTGTAGAAGCTTTGGCGAGCGCATAGACGTAAATTTTTATCGTGTAGACGCTCTAGCGAGTGCATAGACACAAATTTTAACCGTGTAGACACTCTAGCGAGTGTGTAGACGCAAATTTTGATTGTGTAGACGCTTTGGCGAGCATGTAGATGCAAATTTTGATTGTGTAGACGCTTTAGCGAGCGTGTAGACGATAAAAATAGCGTTGTTGAAATGCATACTGTTAGCGATTTAGGAGTAATTGGTAGCTTTAGTTTTTTGAGTTCGTGAGGCACTAATAATTTAATATATTTACCTTGACAAAAAACTTTTAAACTGTATGTAAATATGTGGTAATTCGCAATTTGTCTATTCTTTTTTCGACACCTTCATTTTAAAAAAGCTCTTTATTTTAAGGGTAATTATTACTCGATGCGAATTGAAAAGAAGAGAAGGGTTGACAGCTTTTATCCATACGAATAATGCAAATCATAGCGCAAGTCTGTAGCTTAGCAAAGTGTACAGCCGACTTGTGCTAGCTTGTCACCTAGTTATATTTTTTGGGTCTATTTAAAACTAAGTGAGGGGCAATCAAAGGTCGAAGGCTTGCGTTATTGGGATAAAATCACAACCCAGCAGCAAGCCTGGAAAGTTGGCTAGAATGTAAGACGCTAACTTCCAAAATCAAAATAGACAATAGGCTACCTAATCCTTTATTTAATCAGTAAATTGAAGCATTAAATTAATGAAAGACCGAAAAATTATCATTTTTAGTACGCTAGCAGGTATCATTTTTATCATTATTACAATAGCATATTGTGTTTCTCAAACGAGTGCTGTTTATCCACCGATGAAAGAGTATAAATTTTTATTTACGAAAGACGAACTTGGAGATCGAATCATCAATATAGATAGAGACGATAATAATTTAAGTTTTAAAATAACTGATACGACTGGAACCTCAATAGACGATGTTAAATATTATGCAAACCTACATTTAACAAGCGGTACAACTTTATATGAGTTTCACTTATTCTACAAAGAATTAGACAAAACATCCTCTATCATAGGTATTACTGGTGCTTTCGACAATACTCATAAACTTGGTGGTTATATAAAAAACAGTGAAACCATTAAAAACCTTATCGATATTTTTGAAAATAAATTTATTAACAAAATTGACAAAAGTCAATAACGAATTCAAACACACTTCAGCAACCATTAAGTTTGGCATTATTGGGGCTTGCTTGTTGTGGAAAAGATAAATAAAATTTGATACGCTAGTAGGCTGCCATATGTAGGTTATTCATGTAAGGTTTTTGCTTATTCACCCTGCGCTACGCAAATTATAGTTGCGTAGCCTCATCGAGCGCAAGCTTGCAGCATAGCAAAGTGTATATCCCGACTTGTACTAGAATGTCATTAGGTTATCTGTTTAGGGTTTATTTAAAACAAAGTAAAAGGTAATCACAAGCCAAAGGCTTGCGCTATTGGCATTGAAGAGGAGAAAAAAGTGGTCTTTCATTAGATTTGGCGAAACACAAAGAGAGTATCATGAAAGTGAAGTTTAACTATCTGACATATTTATTAATTTTCGCGGTCTTTATTTTATTTCTAACTGCATTGTGCCTGATACCCAAATTCGCTTTAATCATTTTTGACAATAATAAAAATAAAGCTGCTATTATAGGATTAACATCTGCTTGTTTGGGAATAATCTACGGGGTAATTGTATTGACTGACCTATTATTAACATACAGGTATAAAATCTCTGTAACGAAAAACGGTCTGCGTATATCAGACATGCTTTTTTTTAGACACAGAACTATCGAATTTAACCAGATAAAGGCGGTAAAAGAAGACGAATATGTTTACAATATTTCTCTTAAAGCCATAGTCATTACCTTAACTACAGGAGAAAAGTATAAAATACTTAATTTTTTTATCTTGAACTATCGTTCGGCAAAAACTATACTTCAAAGGATAAAGCAATCTAGCAAATAATAACATTTACTAACAATTGATTTCCCATACCATTACCTCAAGTCTGTAACATAGTAAAGTACATAACCGACCTGTGCTAGCTGTCACTTGGTCATCTGTTTTGGGTTTATTTACAAATAAGTAACTGTCAATTACAGGCTTAAGGCTTGTACTAGTGAGCAATTTCTACAACAATATTCTCCACCACATCATACACTTTCTGCAATTCATCGGCGCTAATGCAATAAGGCGGCATAATGTAAACCGTATTACCAAGCGGCCTAATGTACACCCCTTGCGCCATAGCTTTTTGCGTAACAATGGTAGCAATATTGTTAAGGTATTCATCTTTACCGTTGGCGATTTCAAAGGCTAGAATAGTACCTAGCACACGTATATTTTTGATAGTGCGTTGTACGTCATGCGTAGTGAGTTTGGCAGCGAATAGTTGGTTTTGTTCTGTAATCCATTCTACAGTTTGTAGGCAATTGTTTTGAGCCAATAACTCCAAACTCGCCAATGCCGTTGTGCAAGCCAAGGGGTTGGCCGTAAACGAATGCCCATGAAAAAAGGTTTTCAGTTTATCATCGTTTACAAAAGCTTGGTAAATAGCATCGGTACAGGCTGTAACGCCAAGCGCCATCGTGCCGCCTGTGAGGCCTTTGCTTAAGCAAATAATGTCTGGCTTGTGGGTAAGGTATTCGCTGGCAAATAATTTTCCAGTACGACCAAAACCCGTCATTACTTCATCTGCAATGCAGATAATACATTGTTGCTTTACAGCAGCCAATAGTCTATCCATCAGCGCAGCATCGTACATTTTAATACCGCCTGCACCTTGCACCAAAGGCTCATAAATAAAGGCGGCTATTGCGGTATTATGTTGGTTTACGGTGGCAATCAGTGTATCGATATTATCAGCCGTAGGTGTATCGATAAATACCACTTCAAACAATTTATCGTGAAAAGCCAACGTAAACACGCTCCTATCGCTCACACTCATGGCACCAAAAGTATCGCCGTGGTAAGCATTGTTAAAAGCGAGAATTTTAGTTCGATTACTAGTTGCTGGTTGCTGGTTGGTTTTTACTATCGACTGTTGACCGTCATCTATCGACCGACCGTTCCACCAAAACTGTAAGGCCATTTTTAAAGCCACTTCTGTAGACGTGCTGCCATTATCGCTATAAAATATTTTAGCAAATTGGTTAGGCAATAAAGGCAATAATTGTTCTGCCAAAGCCACCGCAGGTTCGTGAGTAAAACCAGCAAAAATTACTTGCTCAAGCTGTAAAGCTTGCTGGTATAGCTTTTCAGCAATATATGGATGCGCATGGCCATGCAGGGTTACCCACCAACTACTAATGGCGTCAATATAGGTACTGCCATTTTCATCAAATAACAGTGTGCCTTTACCTTTTACAATGGGCACAGGCGCTTGCCTATTTTTTTGTTGTGTAAAAGGATGCCATATTACTTGATAATCTCGTTCTTGTAAAGTCATAATGTAAAAAATGTGATCCCGATAGCAATCGGGAGTGAAAAAGTGAAAAGTGAAACGTGAATGGTGAGTTGTGACATATGCTTACTACTAACTACTGCCTACTCACTACTTACCTTATTCGCTCTAATCATTTCAGGATAGCCCATTTGTTTAGCTAGTGCCATAACTGCCATGGTAATTCTTTTGGTGGTTGTTTCCATCGTTTTAGCCGATTCAATCCATTTGCTAAAATAGTTTTGATGCCCTTTGGGCAATGTATTAAAATAAGTCAAAGCTTTGGGTTCATCGTTTAAGCAAGCCATAAAATCTTCGTTTAATTGATAGCCTTTTTCGTCAAACGCTAATTGCACCTGTACCGTATCACCTTTACGCTTTTTAATCGCTTGGCGCATGGTAGCATTGACTGCAATAATAAAGTTGCCCTCACCTATTGGCACCAACGCCACGCCTTCAAAAGCATAGCTGTCTAGCTTACCTTTTACCCTAAAGCTCTTTTTGGTATTGGGTTGTAAGAGGTGTGCTTGCTCTTTAGATACTTCAAGGTAAGTCCAGCCAGTTTTCTCACCTTGTTCACCAAATTTTTTTAGTATCGCCGAAAATGAAAGCATTGCTGCTGATTTACTATTTTTTGATTACACGAATTGTAACTCCTCCAACCATGTTCTTTATCCTATGCCTTATGACCCTTTAATAAATTGCAAATTACGCTGTATACCTTGGTATTTACTACGCTTAATAGGCGAGTTTTTAAAGATGGTTTTAAAGCTTTCTTCGGTAAGCATTTCCCAGTCATTCAAACTAAAATTGAGCACTTCGTTAATAGGTGTAAAATCTACTTCTTGATGCGGTTTACTAAAGCGGTTCCAAGGGCATACATCTTGGCAAGTATCGCAGCCAAACAACCAATTGTCAAACTTGCCCTTCAGAGTATCGGGTATTAATTGCTCTTTCAACTCTATGGTAAAATAGCTAATGCATTTACTGCCATCCACAACTTTGTTTGGCAAAATGGCTGTCGTGGGGCAAGCATCTATGCAGCGGGTACAAGAGCCGCAAAAGTCTTTCGCATAGGCATCATCGTACTGCAACTCAATATCTATAATCAGCGTAGCAATAAAGAAAAAAGAGCCCTGCTGTTTATTAATTAAGTTCCCATTTTTACCTATCCAGCCAAGGCCACTTTGTAATGCCCAGCTTCTTTCAAGCACGGGTGCGCTATCTATAAAGCCTCGCCCATTTACTTCACCAATATGTGTATGTATTTGCGATAGCAACGCCTTTAATTGCTTTCTAATCACATCATGATAATCTTTACCGTAAGCATATTTAGACACTTTTGCAGCTGTTTCACTTGGCTGCTGCGAAGGATAATAATTTTTAAGCAAGGTAATCACACTCTTAGCGCCAGGCACTAGCTTGGTTGGGTCTACCCGCATATCAAAATGATTAGCCATATAGGCCATACTGCCATTCATGTTTTGAGACAACCATTGCTCCAATCGCCTAGCATCTGCATCTAACAGCTTCGCTTTGGCAATTCCACAAAAATCGAAGCCCAATTGGGTGGCTGTATTTTTAATAAACTGCGTATGTTGTTGTTTGTTTAACAATTTTTTTTATTTGTATCAATCTAATATATTTGGTATAATATTAATTCTGAATGACCATATGAAAACACAGGTTTCGCTACTGTTTACAGTTATCTTATTGACCTTATCGTTTCAAATATTTGCGCAAAGTAATGCAATGTACCAGCTTGAAAAAGTAAAACTAGCTGATTTTAACCCCCAATCGCCTGTAGTAGATTCTAATTCAAACGCAGTAATTCTTGCAGAAATTGGTAGTAGCGAATTTGTAAGTAACGCAACCACTTGGTATACTTTGGTATACAAATACACAAAAAGGGTTTTAATTAAAAATAGAAAAGCGTTTGATGAAGCAACTGTCAAAATTCCTATATATATTGGGGATAATAGATCTAATATCGAAAAAATGGAAGATTTTGAAGCCACTACTTATAATGTAAAAAATAACGATACAATTGAGGAAACTAAGCTAGATAAAAATGAAATATTTAAAGTAGAATCTAGTAAAAGTAGAATCTTGAAAAAGTTTACTTTCCCTAATTTAAAAGAAGGTAGCATCATTGAGTATAAATTCACTATCAAATCAGCTCTTTTTATTTTAATAAGACCATGGAGATTTCAGAGTGCCTATCCTACTTTAATCAACCAATACCATGTAATTATTCCACCAATGTTTAATTACTATACTTTACGTCAAGGCTATTTGCCATATTCTTTAGATAGTAGTAAAGCTTTATTCAATGCGTATAGCACTTTAATATCAAACACCGCCAATCGAGACAGCTATAATTATTCCATCGCCGGTAATGCAAGGTTTACACTTTGGAGTTTGAAAGATGTACCTGCTTTTAAAAGCGAATCATTTACTGCAAACCTGAGTACACTTTTACCACAAATCTATTTCCAATTAAACTCTATCAATTATTCTGATAGTAAATCACCATATGCAGTTTTAAGAACTTGGAAAAGCATGAGTAAATATATTCAAGAAGATGAAGATTATTATTCTGCATTGAAAGAGAAAAAAAATTGGCTAGATAATGATTGTAAAATTATTTCTGTTGGTGCTAATAAATTTGAAAAAGCCAAATCAATTTATAATTATGTACGTGACCATTATAAATGTATTGATTATGATGCTTCTGTTTGGCTTTCTGAACCAATAAAGAAAATTTTCCAAGCGAAGTCTGGTAGTGTAACAGATATCAACTTGATGCTAATGGCCATGCTTACACATGAAGGTTTTGACGTACATCCAGTTATACTGAGTACAAAAGACAATGGCTATGTAACAGAACAAGCCCCTGTTTTACAGCAATATAATTATGTAATTGCAAGAGTAAAAATTGATACAAGTTATGTCTTATTAGATGCGTCTGTACCCAAACTTGGTTTTGGCAAACTAACTGGCAACTGTTACAACCGTTCGGCAAGGGTATTAGATGATAGCGCAACATTAATTTCAATGGTGAATGATGATATCTTAGAAACGAAATCTACGGTCGTTTTTATAAGCAACGATGAAAAAGGTGGTAGTATTTCTGGTTCTTATAATTCTACTTTGGGCGATGCAGAATCATTTCAATTGAGAGACACATATAAAGAGAAAGTAGTAGAAGATTACACTAAAGACTTGGTAAAAACCTATCCATCAGAAATTGAAGTGAGTAATTTACAAATAGACTCATTGAAAATATGTGAAGCACCAATAACACTGCATTACGATATAAAAATCAATACCAATGATGCAGATCTATTATACTTAAACCCAATGTTTGCTAATGGGATGCTAACCAATCCATTTACAGCAGCGGACAGGTTTTTTCCAATTGAAATGCCACACAAAATTAATGAGGTATATACCTTAAACCTTGAAGTACCAAAAGGCTATGTCATTGATGAAATACCAAAATCAACAAGAATAAAATTGGATAGTACCAACAGTGGCATATTTGAATATATAACAGTGCTAAGCGACAACACTATTCAATTACGCAGTAAACTGCAATTAAATAAAGCCATGTTTGCTGCAGAAGACTACCAAAATCTCAGAAACTTTTTCGCTTTGGTCGTGAAAAAACACGCTGAACAAATTGTATTTAAAAAAATAAAACAATAAAAAATCCCCAATTTGAATAAATATTTTTTGCTGTATCTTAAGTTATCTTATATATTTGGTAATACAACTATCCAAAACTGATACATGACAACTAAATTCGTCTTACTGCTCGCTATTAGTGGCTTACTCATTAGTAATTATTCTTACAGTCAAGTAAAACCCATATCCAAATTAGAAAAAATTACCTTAGGAGATTTTAAACCCAAATCGCCAGTGGTTGACTCTAATGCCAATGCAGTAGTACTTGCTGATATTGGTAGCACCGAGTTTGAAGGCAATAACAATGGCGATTTTACGCTAGTTTTTAAGTGCGTTAAACGTACTTTACTAGTAAATAAAAATGCCTTTGATGAAGCGACCGTTAAAGTACCTATTTATGTAGGCAATACCGCAACAGAAGAAGAAAAATTTGAAGATTTTGAAGCTACTACTTACAATGTAGAAAATGGGGCAATTGTAGAAACCAAGTTAGATAAAAATGCGGTATTTAAAGAGAAATACAATCGTACCAGAACTATTAGAAAATTCACGTTTCCCAATATAAAGGAAGGTAGTATAGTTGAGTATAAATACACCATCAAATCGCCATTTTCCTTTTTTAGGGGGCATATCAGATCTTGGTATTTTCAAGGTAAATATCCAGTATTATGGAGTCAATATCATGTGCTGATTCCACATATTTTCACCTATTATCCTGTGCAACAAGGCTTTTTGAAGTATACGATTGACAGCCTTAAAGGCATTTTCAAAAATTACAATATTATTGATCCAGGTGGTGCAAATGAATCATCCACAATCATATCAGTAAGTGGGATGGCTATCTATAAAGTTTGGGCAATTAAAGATGCACCAGCCTTTAAAAGGGAAAACTATACTTCTTCATTAGAAAATTATTTCTCCAAAATTGATTTTCAATTACACTCTATAAAACTGAGTGAAAATTCACCTACACAACAAATATTAAAAAGCTGGGTAGAAACAATAGGAAAAGTACTTGAGGATGGTGACTACAAATCGGTACTAGAAGATAAAAATAGCTGGCTAGACGAGGATTTAAAAAGGGTTACAAAAGAGGGCACTGACTTTGAGAAAGCCAAAAAAATATTTGCATTTGTAAGAGATAATTTTAACTGTACCGACCACGATGCCTCTATTTGGCTATCAGACCCGTTGAAAAAAGTTTATTTTAGCAAAAAAGGAACTGTCACTGATATTAATTTGGTGCTCACTGCTATGCTCAACCATGCAGGTTTTGATGTACATCCAGTCATGCTTAGTACTAGAGAGAATGGAAGAGTCACGGAAAGCACAGCGCTCTTGAACCAATACAATTACGTTATTGCCCGTTTAAAAATCGATTCAACTTATTACTTGCTAGATGCATCTTATTCTAAATTAGGATTTGGCAAATTACCCGAAGAATGTTATAACACGTCAGCTCGGGTTATAGATAAGTTTCCTCTTTTACTATCTATGAATACGGATGACTTAACAGAAGAAAAACTGACAACCGTATTTATTGTAAATGAAGATAATGGTGAAACGAATGGCTCTATTGCATCTAATCTTGGTTATTACGAATCGATGCATTTACGTGAAAATCTTAATACCAAAAAAACCAGTGAATTTTTTAAAGAATTTGCCAAAATATATCCATCTGAAATCACCGTGCAGAACTTGGTGCTTGATTCTTTACCTGATGTAGATGAGCCGCTAAAAATGTCTTACGATATTAAACTCAACTTTAACGATGAAGATATTATCTATTTTAATCCATTATTAAGCGAAGCCATTAAGCAAAATCCTTTTAGTTCTGCAGAAAGATTGTATCCTGTAGAAATGCCCTACAAAGACAATAATGTATTTAGCCTAAATATGGAAATACCTAAAGGCTATAAGGTAGATGAACTACCAAAATCTACAAGGGTAAAACTAAATGACAATGAAGGTATGTTTGAATACATTATTTCTAATGATGGTAATCGTATTCAGTTGCGTAGTAAAATAGTACTTGAAAAAGCCAATTTTACGCCTGAAGACTACGAAACATTGAGAAATTTCTACGGTTTTATTGTAAAAAAACACGCCGAACAAATTGTATTTAAGAAAATAAAATAACCATAATTAGGCATGAAATATTTGTTGTTGATAAGCTTATTAGTAGCGGGTATTACTACTAGGGCGCAAGAATATAATGTAGCATTAATACCAGATTCAATTAAAACCGATGCCGATGCTGTACTAAGAAATGAATACCTAGAAGTTTATATTAAATCGCTTGAAAAAACCATTGTAAAGCATAAATATGCTATCACCATATTTAACGAAAATGGTGCTGAGTATGCAAAGTATCAAAAATCGTATGATACAAAATCGCCACTTTATGATATTTCAGGCACGCTTTACGATGCTGCAGGCAAAAAACTAAAAACAGTCAAACGAAAAGACATTGTAGATGTGTCGCTTCAAGACGGTATGAGCTTAATGCTGGATGATAGAATTAAAGCACATAATTTTTATTATAATATATACCCATACACCATTGAATATGAAGATGAACAAGACATAAAAGGCACTTATACTTTACCATCTTGGTATCCTGTAAATGGCGAAAAATATGGTGTACTGCAAAGTAAATACAAAGTTATTTACCCAGCAGATTATCACCTACGTTACAAAGAATACAACTACAATGGCAAGCCAACTATTACAACCGATAAAGATATTACGATTACTTGGGAGCTTAATAATTACAAGCCTTTGATTACTGAGTTTGCACAACCATCTTTACGTGAAATACTACCGCAAGTGCGTATTGCACCTACAGATTTTGTGTACCAAGGCGTTAAAGGGAGCTTTGCAACTTGGCAAGACTATGGCAAATTTCAGTTAATGCTCAATAAGGATAGAGATGTATTGCCAGACAATATCAAACAACAAGTACATAGTCTTACAGATAAACTAACTACTATTGAAGAAAAAACAAAAGTACTGTACGATTTCTTACAAAAAAATACGCGCTATATCAGTATTCAACTTGGTATTGGGGGCTTTCAGCCGTTTGAAGCCAAGTATGTAGCAGAAAAAAAATATGGTGATTGTAAAGCATTGTCCAACTACATGGTTGCCTTGTTAAAAGAAGCTGGTGTGAGTGCTAATTATGTGATTGCCTACGGAGGCAGTGGTAAAGGCAGTGATAGAGTAGACGCAAGTTTTCCCGCTGAATACTTTAACCATGTCATAGCTTGTGTACCTAATGGTAAAGACACCATTTGGCTTGAATGCACCAACCAAGATGTAAGTGCGGGTTATATGGGCGAATTTACTGGCAACAGAAAAGTATATGTGGTGGATGAAAAAAGCGGCGGTGGCTATATTACCAAAACACCTACCTACAAGTATACCGATAATTTACAACTACGCACTGTTACCGCCACTATCGATAAAGAGGGTAATTTACAAGCTGAGGTAAAAACTCATTTTACAGGTTTAGCGCAAGAATTACAGCATGGTTTACTACATGAAGCCACGCCAGAAGAACGGACGAAATATCTTAATGAAGTAATAAGTTTACCAACTTATAAAATAGAAAAAAACGATTACAAAGAAACCAAGGGCTACATACCAGCAATGGATGAAATTCTTATTATCAATTCGCCAAATTATGCATCAACCTCTAGCAAGCGCTTATTTGTTACACCTAATATGTTTAATAAAAGTACTGCACGCCTACCTACCGATAAACCGCGCAAATACGATCTAGAGCTTAGCTATCCGTTTAGAGATATTGATTCAGTAAATATTACCATACCTGATGGCTATACCGTAGAAGCTTTACCGCAAAATATGAATCTGACCAATAAATTTGGAAACTATAAAGTAAGTTATACCGTTAATGCCAATACCATACAACTTATTCGCTTAAAAGAAAGGATTAACAGTCGTTTTCCTGCTAGCGATTACGAAGAATTAGCTAAGTTTTATGAAACCATGTACAAAGCTGATAGAGCTAAAATTGTTTTTGTAAAAAAGGAAGGGTAATCGTATTTAAGTAAGTTTTGCAGGTTTAAAAAAAAATAAGGTCTACAAAATCCACTAATTGATACAAGAGAATAGCTAAAAACCTTGAATACTTAAGCATTCAAGGTTTTTATACTTTGGATGCTTTTTTTGATACATCAAACTCAATTTTTGCCAAATAACTGTTATCGCATCGAAAAATATCAGTCACTTTTTTAGCTGGCCATCATCAAATATTAATATTAAAACCCTTTATTGATAGGTATTGTAGCGATTGAAACGTTTTTGGAAATCATAAAACAAAAGAAAATGGGTTACCATCAAAACCTCAATAAGCATAACTTCACATTGTGAAAGTTAAACCAGTAGCATTCATCAAGAAATTAAATCTATCTCTTTTTCATATGGCAAGCAATCGTTAGAGGTCGTTCCGTTTCCACGGAAGGACCCTTTTTATTTTAGCTATTTTCTGCAAATTCAATCTCAATCTGCCATATTTAAAATTTCATTTTTGTTCACAAATTGTTTTCAACAGCAGGTTAATAAGAAACTGCAATCTTCAAAAAAATTGCTGCTAGATTGCAGTAGAATTTGGTTGCACGCATGACTACCCTCGTACGTGAATTAAAAGGGAATTGAGTGAAAATCTTAAACTATCCCCGTAGCTGTAAAAATCCAATAAAAATTGTTTACTTCTTACGCCACTGTTTTAGCAATAGAATGGGAAGGCATAAACAACGGATGAAGTCAGAAGACCTGCCAAATTCATAACCAACAACGAATCAACACTTTCGGGTGAAGAGTGGTGTTCTGATAATCTTTCGCAGACTAGCAATATCTGCAAGGCAAAGTCAGCACATTACATTAAAATATTTAAAAAATCAAATAGCTGAATGTACCATGACCATGCAAGTAACAGAGGAAGTATTATTAAAAGAGAACAAAGACCGTTTTGTTATTTTACCAATCAACTACCCTACCATTTGGGAACATTATAAGCGCCATGAAGCTAGTTTTTGGACAGCAGAGGAAATAGATCTTGGTAGCGATCTAAAAGATTGGGACAATTTGAATGATGGTGAACGCCATTTTATTAGTCATGTGTTGGCTTTTTTTGCTGCAAGTGATGGTATTGTAAATGAGAACCTGGCTGTAAACTTTATGAGTGAAGTGCAGTTGCCAGAAGCAAGATGTTTTTACGGTTTTCAAATAATGATGGAAAATATTCACAGCGAAACTTATGCTTTATTGATAGATACATACATTAAAAACGCAGAGGAAAAATATAAGCTATTCCACGCAATAGACACTATTGCTGCTGTGAAAAAGAAAGCAGAATGGGCGTTACGCTGGATAGACAATGGCACATTTGCTGAAAGACTAGTAGCTTTTGCGGCGGTAGAAGGTATTTTCTTTAGCGGTAGCTTTTGCTCAATATTTTGGTTGAAGAAAAGGGGCTTAATGCCTGGTTTAACGTTTAGCAACGAACTGATTAGCCGCGATGAAGGTTTACATTGCGAATTTGCTTGCTTACTGTACAAAATGTTACAAAACAAATTATCTGCTGCGCAGGTAACAAAAATTATCACTGACGCCGTTGCTATAGAAAAAGAATTTATTACCGAAGCATTACCTGTGGGCTTAATAGGCATGAATGCTGCTCTAATGCAACAATACATTGAGTTTGTCGCAGACAGGTGGTTAAGTGAGTTAGGTTATCCAACAGTGTATAATACCACTAATCCATTCGACTTTATGGAAATGATTTCACTACAAGGCAAAACTAATTTTTTTGAAAAGCGTGTGGGTGATTATCAAAAAGCTGGCGTAATGGGAACAAAAGATACACAAGCTTTTTCGCTTGACGAGGATTTTTAAGTTAACAGTTGCAAAGCGAACAGAACGTAGATACCGATAGCTATCGATAGAGTGACACAACAAAAGCCCAATAGTAGTATTACTTCTGGCAAACAAAAGAAGAAAACAAGTACATCATAAATATATAGCGCATCATGTTTGTAATAAAAAGAAACGGCAAAAAAGAGTCTGTAAAGTTTGATAAGGTTACAGCTAGACTTGAAAAATTATCATATGGCCTAAGCCCAATGGTGAACGTTATAGACGTGGCAAAAAAAACCATTGAAGGTATTTATGAAGGTGTAGCGACCACCGAGTTAGATAATCTAGCGGCTGAAACAGCAGCATCGCTAACTATTACACACCCTGATTATGCCATTCTTGCATCGAGAGTTGCGGTGAGTAACCTACATAAAAATACCGTAAAAAGCTTTTCTGATACGATGAGAAAGCTATATAACTATATTGACACAGCAACTGGTAAGCATCTCCCGTTGATTGCTGACGATGTCATGCAAATAATTGAAGACAATGCTGATTTATTAGATAGTACCGTTATATATGACCGCGACTTTGCGTTTGATTACTTTGGTTTTAAAACCCTAGAAAAATCGTACTTGCTTAAAATAAATGGCAAGATAGTAGAACGTCCGCAACACATGTACATGCGTGTGGCTGTAGGTATTCACAAAAAAGATATTGATAGTGTGATTAAAACCTATCACTTAATGAGCGAGCGTTGGTTTACACATGCTACACCTACTCTATTTAATGCTGGAACACCAAAACCTCAGATGAGTTCTTGCTTCTTGCTTACTATGAAAGAAGACAGCATTGATGGCATTTATGATACATTAAAGCAAACAGCAAAAATTTCCCAGAGTGCCGGCGGCATTGGCTTAGCTGTTCATAATATTAGAGCTACTGGTAGTTATATTGGTGGTACTAATGGTACTAGCAATGGTATTATACCAATGTTGCGTGTATTTAACGATACGGCTCGTTATGTAGATCAAGGTGGTGGCAAACGTAAAGGAGCATTTGCTATTTACCTAGAGCCATGGCATGCAGATGTGTTTGAATTTTTAGACTTGCGCAAAAACCATGGTAAGGAAGAAATGCGTGCCAGAGATTTATTCTATGCTTTATGGATTTGCGATTTGTTTATGAAACGAGTAGAAGAGAATGGCGAATGGAGTTTGTTTTGCCCAAATGAAGCACCCGGATTAAGCGAATGTTGGGGTGCGGAATTTGAGAAATTATACACCAGCTACGAAGCTGCGGGCAAAGCAAGAAAAACCATCAAAGCCCAAGAGCTATGGTTTAAAATATTAGAATCACAAATAGAAACAGGTACGCCTTATTTATTATATAAAGATGCTGCAAACGGTAAAAGTAATCAGCAAAACTTAGGTACTATTAAAAGCAGTAACTTATGTACTGAAATAATGGAATACACTAGCCCTGAAGAAGTGGCTGTGTGTAACCTAGCGTCGCTTGCGCTACCACGTTTTGTAATTGATGGCAAATTTGACCACCAAAAATTATACGATGTTACTTACCAAGTAACTAAAAACTTAAATGCAGTTATTGATAATAACTACTACCCTGTAGAAGAAGCGAGAACTTCAAACACAAGACACCGCCCTGTAGGTTTAGGTGTGCAAGGCTTGGCAGATGCGTTTATTATGTTGCGCTTACCATTTGAAAGTGAGCTAGCGAAAATGTTGAACAAAAACATTTTTGAAACCATCTATTTCGCTGCAATGACGGCTAGTAAAGACCTCGCTAAGGAGCATGGGGCTTATGAAACTTACCAAGGTTCACCTGTATCTAAAGGTATTTTTCAATATGATATGTGGGGTGTTACCCCAACCAACCGTTGGGATTGGGCTGCCTTAAAAGAAGAAGTGAAAAAATATGGTGTACGCAACTCACTATTAGTAGCGCCAATGCCTACTGCTTCTACCTCGCAAATATTTGGCAACAACGAATGTTTTGAACCATATACAAGTAATATCTACACACGTCGTGTATTAAGTGGTGAGTTTATTATTGTAAACAAACACTTATTGAAAGACTTAGTAAGCCTTGGTTTATGGACCAATAGCATGAAAAACAAGATTATCGCGGCTAACGGTTCTATTCAAAACATTGAAGAAATACCAGCAGAAATTAAAGAACTATATAAAACGGTATGGGAAATAAAACAACGTAATTTGATAGATATGGCAGCTGATAGAGGTGCATATATTTGTCAGTCGCAATCGTTGAATTTATTTGTAGATAGTCCTACAACTTCTAAGTTAACGTCTATGCATTTCTATGGCTGGAAAAAAGGGTTAAAAACAGGTATGTACTACCTACGTAGCCAAGCGGCAACACAAGCTGTACAATTTACCGTAGAAAAACAAGGCAGCGAAGAAGTATCACCTGTAATACCAAACCTGCAAGCAACAAACGCGAATGCAGCAGCAATAACCGATATCGAACCAACACAAGTAGACGGACCAAGTTGCACCATGCAAGATGGCTGTATTAGTTGCGGTTCATAGTAGGGCTTTTAATAAATGGTCTTTTTATACTTTTTTATGCTACGCCCTCAAACAGGTTGATAGATTTTAATATATCCCAGTTGCTACGGTAGCTGGGATTTTTTGTGAGTGTACTTGAAACAAGCAATAAACGCTCAAGGCCAACATCATCAATCATTTTCATTTTACCAACCCACGCAATACCTATATCTTGGTGTTATGATTGCACTAAAAACCCTTGTACAACAGCTTGAAGCACAAATACCAAATGCTCAGGTAATAAATACAGCAGTAACAGCTTCTACAGTAGGCTGGCATATAGAACATGCGCTATTAAGTATTAACCAAATTATTAGGGCGGTTGCAGCATCTAACCCTAAAGACTATACATGGTCGTTCAACTTCTTTAGAACGTTGGTATTTTTTAGACAACAGATACCACGTGGCAAGGCAAAAGCACCGAAAGTTGTGCAACCTAAAGACCATGTTACTGAAGCAACTATTAAAGCAGCATTAGAAAAAACTTATCAACTGCTAGATGTATTGCCTACCCTCTCAGCAAATAATTTTTTCCCTCATCCATATTTTGGACAATTAAATAAACGACAAACTATTAAATTTTTAATTATTCATACACAACATCACTTGCATATTATACAAGAGATGATGCAATCATAATAAGGCGCCGAGATTGAGGCGCCTTATTATGATTATTTTTTAATAACCATCCTTATTTATAAATTACCCGAAAAGTCTTAGAAGCTGTATTGTTAGCGTTATACAAGTCGGTTACTTTAATAGTAGTAACAACCCATTTTTGTCGTGGTAAGTTAATAACACTGGTACTATTATCTGTAATATTGGTTTTAAAAGACGGTGGTTGCGGTAATACAGATAAGCCGCTGACTTCTTCTACAGCCGTTACAGCTACACTTAAACCACTATATCCAATGCGGCTAGTAATCGTTACTTTAAATTGAAAGCTTGAAGCCACGCTAATATTGCTTGCAGATGCATCTGTGGTAAAAACGATTGGGTCTGAACCGTTAACGGCCGTTTTAATACAACCAGTCAACATTGTCATACAAATTATCGATAATATAAAAAATAATCTTGTCATTAGGTGTTTATTTATTAACTACTAGTTTATAAACAATTCTCTCATCGACTCCAATTACCTCTATGAAATAAAGACCATTGGTATAGTTAGCAATTGGTAAACTGATTTTCTTTTGTCTTGTTTGTTGCGTTTGTAGCACCGCACCAGTTGCACTAAGCAATCGTACCATTACTGGTTTGGTAGGTATTTGCGAAAACTCAACCCAAGCTTCATTGGTAGCTGGGTTAGGATATTGCTTCACCGTAGCACCATTGATAACGGTAGGTGTGGTTACAGCAGTTACTAATAATTGATACACATCGCTTGTAAAAATACAATTAGGTCCTGCCGTAACTATTACTTTATAGTTGCCCGGCGTAGTGGGTTTGTAAGTATTGGTAGTAGCACCAGCAATAGCTACATTGTTCAAATACCATTGGTAATTGCTGTATAGCGTAAATGTTTTAAACTGATTACCGTCCCACACAATTACTGGTATTAAAGCAGTATTTATGGTAATTGGTAAATTTTGCGAATAGCTAGGACAAGCACCAGGTATAGATATTACAATACGATACACACCAGATTCTTTAGCCAAATAAGTGGATGATGTTGCACCTAGAATATCCACACTATCCTTTTGCCACTGCATTGTACCAGTATTTAAAGTAGAGGCAATGGTTACAAAACCAGTATCGCAAAGGTTCTGTGTAACGCGATAAGCAATTGGTGTTAATGGCTGCGGTATGGTAGTTAATGTGATGGCATTGGAATAACCTGGGCAAGCACTTTTGGTATATACCGCTCGGTAAGTACCCGCTTGTGTAACTGGCAACAATTGGGAGTTATTGCCAGGGTTTGCAATAGTTACACCATCTTTTTGCCAACTAACATCAATAACACTGGATACTAAAGTAACAGATGAGCCTGCACAGAAACTATTAGAACTAGCCAAATTAACAATTATAGGTGTAAATGCTGCTGGTGTAGTAGTGGTAGTAATAGCATTTGAAATACCATTACAACCATTGTTACCGTATTGAACCGCTGTATACACACCTGCTTTGGTAGCTGTATAGGTTTGTCCAAATGCATTTTGAATAATATTACCACCTACTAACCATTGTACACCAGCAATATTAGACGACAATGTAACAAAACCACTATCGCAGAAAGTAGTGCTACCTAATGCAGTAATGGTAGGCGCAGCGGGCGATGGTGTAACACTGACTTGTACTGGGGTAGAATAAGCAGGGCAAGTACTAGATAAGATAACTGCACGATAGCTGCCAGCCACAGAAGCAGTAATACTTTGTGTATTGGTAGCAATGGTTACAAAATCTTTCTGCCATGCAACATTAGCCACGCTTGAAGTAAGTGTTACTGGCGAACCACTACAAGTATTTAAACTACCACTTGCTGAGATAATAGGTATAATTGGCGGCTTATTTACCGTTACAGGAATCTCATTTGAATAATTAATACAAGTACTATTAGCCACATAAGCTCTATAGGTGCCAGATGCTGTTGCTGTGAGTGTTTGAGTAGTAGCGCCAGAAATATTAACCCCATCTTTTTGCCATTGTACATTAGGCAAAGTAGATACCAAGATAACATTACTACTATCACAGAATGTAGTAGCGCCCGTAGCAGTAATAAAAGGTGTACCAGGCGAAGGAGATACCGTCACAGCTAAACTATTAGAGTAACCAGGACAACCTGTACCAAACAAAATAGCTTGATAAATTCCAGATTGTGTAACAGGCAACGATTGTACTCCACTTGCAATAGTCACCCCATCTTTTTGCCAAACCACACCAGCAGTATTGGTTGATAGTGTTAAAGGAGTACCACTACAAATATTCAAGTTACCACTTGCTATTACTACAGGTACTACTGTAGGCGAATTAACAACAACGGTAATTTCATTAGAATAAGTAATACATAATGAGTTGCTAGATGCTACTTTATACACCCCTGCTTTAGTAGCAGTATAAGTACTATTGGTAGCACCATTAATAGCCACACCATCTTTATACCATTGTATATTGGCATAATTACTTACCAGCGTTACACTACCGCTATCGCAGAAAGTAGTTGGCCCAGATGGCACTATAGTTGGCGTTACAGGTGCAGCTACCACTGTAAGTGTTAAAATATTTGAATAAGCAGTACAAGATCCTGTAGGAATGAATGCTCTATAATTACCAGAACTTGTAGCTATATAAGACTGTGTGTTTGCGGCAACCACAATTCCATCTTTTTGCCAAGTTACGCCAGCCACTGAAGATGTCAATGTAACATTCGTGCCTGCGCAAACATTCAAATTATTATTCGTACTAATAATAGGAATGATAGCAGGTGTATTGACAGTAACTAATACTTCACTTGAGTAGGCTGTACAACCAGCACTATTACTAATTGAAGCAATATATCTACCACTTTGTTTTACCACTAAAGTTTGTCTAGTAGCCCCTACAATTGTTGCACTATCTTTTAACCATTGTACCCCTGCAACATTAGATGCTAGTGTAACACTATCTCCGCTACAAAATGTGGTTGAGCCTGTGGCTGAAATTATTGGCGTTACAGGTTTAGCAGCTACCGTCACCACTAAACTATTAGAACTACAAGTATTACCTGCTACAACTGCTGTGTAAATACCAGCAACGGTAGCGGTATAAGTTTGCGCAGCGGCGCCCGTAATATTTACACCATTTAGCTGCCATTGAACACCAATAACCGAAGAAGATAACACCACACCAGATGAGCCTGGACAAATAGCCAACGATGCACCACTTGCAGCTGAAATTACTGGTGCCACACTATTACTTATCGTAACCGTAATAGCATTTGAAAAAGATTTACAAGTGCCGTTTGTACTGTAAGCTTTATAGGTTCCAGAACTTGTAACAATTAATGTTTGTGCTACAGAACCCGAGATATCTACACCATCTTTTTGCCATTGGATAGATGGAGTAGACGATGTTAAGGTAACCGTACCGCCGCTACATAAATTTACACTGCCATTAGCAGAAATAACAGGTACAATAGGCGCTGCGGCTGAGGTTAAGATAACACTATTTGAAACAATACTACAACTAGCTGTGGTTACGGCTGTATAAGTACCTGCCACAGCAGTTGTATAAGTTGCCCCTACTGCTGCAGGAATACTTACCCCATTCAATTGCCATTGCACATCTGCAACAGTTGACGTGAGTGTAACACCATTAGTACCACAAATAACATTACTACCATTGATAGCTGAAATAGCAGGAATAGTAGTAGCACTTACTGTAACTACTAAAGGAGTAGAATAACTAATACAATTACCATTGGTAGTATATGCTGTATAAGATCCAGCGGTTGTTGCTGTAATAGTTGATGTAGGATTAGCGCTTATATTCACCCCATCTTTTTGCCATAATACAGCACCACTAGCCGATGACAAAACCACACTACCACCAGAACAAATATTTAAACTGCCTGCTGCGGTAATCGTTGGCGCAGTAGGTAAGGTAGAAACGGTAACAGTAATCGTATTTGAATAAGCAGTACCGCACGCTGCACTACCAGGAATGTAAGCTCTATAAACACCTGCTGATGAAGCATTGTATGCTTGAAAAACAGCACCATTAATATCTACACCGTTTAATTGCCATTGTACACCACCAATATTAGAGGACAAAGTAACAGTACTACCAGTACAAATACTTGTTGTTGTTGCAGCTGTAATAACTGGCGCTGTACTTGGTGAACTAACTACAACATTTATAGCATTCGAAGTTACAGAACAAGCACCACTTGTTCTTAGAGCTGTGTACGAGCCCGCTGTTGTTACTACCAAAGCAGATGATGTAAGCGTACCAATATTAGTGCCATTCATTTGCCACTGAACAGGATAAGCATTTGAACTTAGGGTAACGCTACCACCAGAACAAAAATTAACTGCGCCACTTGCAGTAATGACAGCAGCAGTTGGTGGCGTACTTACAGTAGCTACTAGGGTATTTGAGTATGCATTACTACAAGCAGCAGAAGGGATATAAGCCCTGTATACACCCGCTAATGCGGCTGTATAAGCCTGCGATGTTGCCCCACTGATGTCTACACCGTTTAATTGCCATTGTACACCTGCCACATTTGATAAGAAAGATACCGAGCCGCCATTGCAAAAGGTGGTGGCTCCACTTGCTGTAATTACTGGTGCTACACTTGGCGTTACCACTGTAACTATAATTGCATTTGATACTGAGCTGCAACTACCATTCGAGGCTATTGCCGTATAACTACCGCCCACTGTAGCCGAATAGGCTGTACCTAAAGAGCCCACGTTAGTACTATTTAAACGCCATTGTACATTAGGTACACTAGATTGTAGTATCACATTATTACCATCGCAGAAAGTGGTAGGCCCAGTAGCCGTAATGACTGGGATAGCTACACTCCCCGAAACGGTTACAGTAATGGTATTTGAATAACTAAGTCCACAACTAGATGCTGTGCTCACATAGGCTCTATATGTACCAGCTTGCGTAGCAGTGTATGTTTGTAATACCGCACCACTAATATCTACACCGTTTAACTGCCATTGAACACCTGCCACATTTGAAGCAAGTATTACAGAACTACCTGTACAAATATTGGTTGCGCTAGCAGCTGTAACCACTGGTGTTGCATTGGCAGCAATAACGACTACTGTATATGCATTCGAATATGCATTGCAACCATTAACACCTTTTACTACAGCTCTGTAAATACCACTTTGTGTTGCTGCATAACTACTACCAAAGGCACCAGAAATGTCTATACTGTCTTTTTGCCACTGCACGTTGGCAATATTTGAATTAAATGTAACGCTATTACCCGAACAGAACGTTAAATTACCGCTAGCGGTTACTACAGCAGCTGTTGGAGCAGGATTAACAGTTACGGTAATGGTATTAGATGGCGTCCCTATATTATTGCAATAGAAATTACTGCCCGTAACATAAGCCGTATAATCACCAGACTGTGTGGCTAAATATGTGCTGCTGGTTGCACCAGAAATATCTACACCATTCAAACGCCATTGCACTACTGAGCTACTACTAGAACTTATAGATGAAGTAAGCACTACATTACTACCACTACAGATAGAAGTACTTCCGTTAGCAGTAATAGCTGGTGTGGGTTGTACAGGTAAAAAAGAGCTAATAATAATCTGGTTAGAAATTGCACTACACCCACCACCAACAGCAGGCTGAATGGCTCGATAAGTTCCATTGGCAGTAATATCTACAAACTGACCAGTAGCACCTACAATATCAACCCCGTCTTTTTGCCATTGCACAACGCTTACTGACGAAGTAAGCCTAATAGTACTGCCAATACACACTGGTACAGCATGCACACTTTCTGTGATAGTGGGACCAACAATATTGGTAACCGAAACAGTAATTTCATTAGAGTAGCCAGGGCAACCAATAAGTGGCGTGAACTTGATACGGTAATTGCCACCTACGGTTGCCGTATAAGTTTGAGCTTGTGCGTTTAAAATATTAATGCCATCTTTTTGCCATTGAATATTACCTGGGTCAGAAGATGACAATACCACGCTTTGTCCATTACAAAAGCTAGTACTACCTTTTGCAGTAATAACAGGTGCTACACTAGCTGCTGCAAAAGTTACTGTAACAGTATTGGTAATAAATACAGTACCGTTTGCCAATGTTACAGAAAGCGTATATACACCTGCTTGCTTAGCAGGAAAGGGTACTTTATTTGCACCAGTAATAGCTACACCATCTTTTTGCCAATTGTAGCCCAATGCATCTGACGGTAAATTATTGACACCAATCAATACGCTATCATCAACACAAATATTGGTGTTTGAAAAAGCAAAAATGGTAGGGTCTGCCCAATTTGCTTCACTTGCGGTAGCGCTAGCTACAGTTGGCAGATGATTGTCTGATATTGCTGCAATATCTTGCCCCTTGGCTATACACGATAAGCATATGATTAAAAGAAAGGGGATAATTTTTTTCATACTAGGTTAATTGCATTCACTAAGTAGCATTTTGTCAATACATTCAGAACGCTTTTTTACGCCGTATCTTGTATGCATTGAGGTATTTGTACTAAAATATGATACAAATACGCAAGAAATTGCTTCAAATACTACCTATTTTACGGATAAAGGTAAATACACTCAATGAAAAATAGCCCAAAGTGTAGGCTAACCCCTAGTTTAAGGGGGATAAGTGGTGAATAGTGAAGATAATTATATAATAAATATCTTATTGTTAAAAGATGCAGCACGCTGTCGTAATTCGTTTTTGAGGTAATAAAAGATTGTAGCGAATAGCCAAAAAACTTTCTGATTTAATAACAAAGCACAAAGACTTGTGTTATACATTGCAAACATCATTTTAAAATATAAACAACCATGAGTATTGCAATTGGCGCTTTAGCCCCAGATTTTACACTATTTGATAGCGACAAAAACCCAGTAACTTTATCTGAACTGAAAGGTAAAAATGTGGTGTTGTTATTTTTTCCATTGGCTTTTACTGGCGTTTGTACAGCAGAACTTTGCAATGTAAGAGACAATATTGCAGCTTATAATAACACAAACGCTGTTGTTTTGGGTATTTCAGTTGATAGTCTATTTACACTTGATAAATTTAAAAAAGAGCAAAATTTAAATTTTCAATTGTTAAGTGACTTTAACAAAGCAGCCTCTACAGCTTATGATGTTTTATATGAAACTTTTCCTGCATTTGGAATGCTAGGTGTCAGCAAGCGTGCTGCTTTTGTAATTGATACTGAAGGTGTGGTAAAATACGCTGAGATTTGCCCTACACCAGGCGACTTACCAAGTTTTGAAGGTATTCAAGCTACTTTAGCTAGCCTTAATTAGTAATTTATTAATCAAATTATTGCTGTGCTCAAGCGTTTATCATAAAATTGAGAACAACAGCGCAGCAATAATTTGTTTATAAAAAACGTTTGCCTACTTTTGTGACAACACATGTTTATAAATGAAGAAATTTTACTTACTTCTTATTATTTTTTTTACAATAGCTACTGGTAGTTTTGCCCAGTCGTCTGATTGTATAACAGACAATAATAACAATATAGAAGTAACCGTAAAAATTACAAAATTTTATCCTAATCCAGCGACTTCAGTTATCAACTTCGAATTTGAAGGCCTAGACAGATCTTACACGTTTCAGATTTATAGTTTTTTAGGAAAAAAAATGGCTGAAGAACCTATTGGCGCCAATAAATTAAGTTATAACCTAGATAATTATTACCGTGGTTTGTATATTTTTCAAGTTCGTGACAAATCAGGTAATATTGTAGAGAGTGGCAAATTTCAGGTTGTTAAATAAAACAATCATATCCCCATCTGAAAATCCTTCACTTAAGCCCATTTAAATTACATTTTTATATCTTCTTATAAACAAGGTAATTGTAGCCCATTAATTCAAAGCTTTCTTGCACATTAAAGTTAAATTCCATTTCAGAGAATACGTTTACAAATCTGCCATATAGCCATTTGTGTTCTACTGATAATTTAATTCTGTCCTCGCCAGAAAAATTGAGCAATATCAACACTACTTCTCCTTCATAGTGTCTCAAAAAAGCCATCACTTTATCATGATTGGTAGGTAAGTTGAAGGTTTCACCCTGAGCAATGGCATTGGTTTTATGTAATGCTAATAAGGTTTTATAAAACGCATGTAACAGTGGTTGCGCTTGCCAATCTATCTGATCTTTATTAAAAAACGCCAAGCGTTTTAAATTCGGATTTTCTTGTCCGCTGTATATCAATGGCACGCCATTGCTCCATGTAGCGGTAAATACCGCAAAGGTCTTGGCCGCATTGCCATATTTTTCATATTCTGTGCCATTCCAGCTATTTTCATCATGGTTACTTGTAAAAAATAACTTTTGGGCACCTTGAGGATATTGAGAATAACTATGCAACACGTTGTAAATAGCATTAATATCCGCTTCGCTTTTGGCCAATTTTTCTGAAGCATGCATAAAAGCCCAAGCATAGCTCACATCAAAAGCATTATGATAGGCCACTTCTTCACATTCAGCTAGCCAAAACAACTGCTTTAAAGCATCACAAGCTGTACGTGCTTGCATCCAAAAATCAAGTGGAACTAAATGCGCCATATCGCATCTAAAACCGTCAATATCGCAGTCGGTTACCCAAAACTGCATGGCTTTAATCATGGTTTGGCGCATGTTGTAATTGTCATAATCTAAGTCAATCACATCCTGCCAGCCATTACGCTCAGTAAAATTACCCGCCGCATCTTTTTTATAAAAATCACGATTAGCAACTGTCCATTCATGATCCCAACCAGTATGATTGGCCACCCAATCGATCATAATTTTCATACCTAAACTGTGTACTTGATTAACCAGTTGTTTAAAATCTGCCAAAGTACCAAATTCAGGGTTTATTTGTACATAACTGCTACAAGCATAATAGCTACCCAAAGTACCTAAGCGTTCTTTAACACTAATCGGTGTAATTGGCATTAACCATAAAATTTCTACCCCCATATCTTTTAGGCGTGGTAAATGCTTCGCAAAAGCCGCAAATGTACCTTCTGGGGTATACTGACGAATATTGACCTCGTAAATATTGCTGCCTTGTGCCCAAGCGACGGTAGTGAATGTTGATGCCATGAGTAATTTCTATTTTCACCACATAGAAGCATAGTCACATAGAGAAAAAGACGTTTTAAGTTCTATGTGCCTATTGTGCCTATGTGGTAGAGTTTAAAACAATCTTTCGCAAATAACAAGCAATCTATCTGTATTTCCTCGTAATTTACTTTCTTTATTCCCAAAGCAATTGCAACTATGAGTGAGATTAAGTTAGAGCGCAAAATAAGTTTATTGCAAGCCACCGCTATCAACATGACCGATATGGTTGGTATTGGCCCATTTGTGGTACTTAGTGTGGTTGCAGAAATTATGAACGGCCCGTGGTTTTTGTATGCGTGGGTGGCTGGTGCTTTACTCTCGATGGTGGATGGTATGGTATGGAGCCAATTAGGGGCTACTTATCCTTTAGCTGGTGGCAGTTATAATTTTTTAAAAGATGGCTACGGCGGTAAATGGGGCAAACTCATGAGCTTTTTATTTGTGTGGCAAACCATGATTCAAGCACCGTTAGTGATTGCATCTGCAGCCATTGGTTTTTCGCAATATTTTAATTATATCACCCCATTATCTAAGTACGAAAGCAAGCTATTAAGTGGTTCGGTGGTCATATTAATTGTTACATTATTGTACCGCAAAATAGAAGCGATTGGCAAAATAAGTGTCCTACTTTGGGTGGGTGTTTTGGTTACCATGGCTTGGATTATAGGTGGCGGCCTATTGCATGGCAATTTTCTTGAACCCATCAAACATATTAACGATGGGCTTACGGTAAACCATGCTTTTGCTGCAGCAATCGGTTTTGCAAGTGTAAAAACGGTATACAGTTATTTAGGCTATTATAATGTGTGCCATCTTGGTGGCGAGATTATTAACCCACAGAAAAATATTCCGCGCAGCATGTTTATTTCTATTGGAGGTATTGCTGTGCTGTATTTACTGATGAACATTAGTGTAGCTTCTGTATTGCCAATTAAACAAATACAACAAAGCAAATTTGTAGTAAGTTTATTCGTGCAAACTATTGCTGGGCCTACGTTTGCTACTATTGCCACCATCCTCATTTTATGGGTGGCTTTTGCATCGGTATTTTCAGCTACGCTTGGCTACAGCCGTATACCATTTGCGGCAGCACAAGATGGTGCTTTCTTTAAAATATTTGCCAAACTACACCCTACCAAACATTTTCCGTATGTATCGTTGTTGTTTTTAGGTGCGGTAGCTTTTGTATTTAGCTTGCTATTTAAATTAAAAGAAGTGATTGACGCTATTTTGGCGATGCGTATTCTTATTCAGTTTATAGCGCAAGCTATTGGGTTATTACTATTGGTAAAAAGAAAAGGTAAAGCCCATTTTGCTTGGAGAATGCCGCTGTATCCCATACCTGCCATAGTAGCTATTTTGTTTTGGGCCTTCATTTTTTATTCTACTGGTGTCAAAATGATGCTTGGCGGCTTAACGGTGATAGGCCTAGGTTTGGTGGCTTATTTTATAAAAGAAAAAGTAACCGCTAATGAATGATTTTTGATACAATGAATTTTAACGAATGACACAAATTGGCAAAGATTAAAACCACTAACACTATGATACAACGCTTATTTATATTGGTTGCAATGCTATTGGTAATAGCTGCTCCACTTTTAGCACAAACACCACAGCAGCTAACGACTTTAAAAGCACAGGCTAATGCCATAGCTACAGCCATTAAAAAGCAAGACTTTAAAACCGTTATTAAAATGACGAACCCTAAAGTGGTAGCTGCAGCTGGGGGCGAAGCGAAAATGCTGGAACAACTGAGTAAAGGCATGGGTGTAATGAAGGCAAAAGGCATGAACGTAAGCATTAACAATGTGGTGATTGGCGAGCCATCGGTTTTTATAAAAGTAAAAAAGCAATTACAATGTACCGTACCAGATAAAATTGAGATTAAGATGATGGGCGGCACAATGAGTACCAATTCTACACTCATTGCCATTTCTGATGACGATGGTAAAACTTGGAATTTTATAGATGCCATGGGTAAAAATATCGCAACCATAAAGCAAGTACTGCCCGACATTAGTGATAAATTGGTAATTGCAAAAATGGAACAACCACAGTTTGTACCTGATAAGTTGTAAATGTTAGAGCGAGAAAGGATGCATCCGTTATGATCCATCCTTTCCGACTTTATCTATTGGATGTATTGAAGTCAATCCATTCTTTCCCACTGTAACGATTGGATGTATCGAGGTTAATCTATCCTTTCCGACTGTATCTATTGGATGCTTCGAAGTCAATCCATCCTTTCCGACTGTAACGATTGGATGCATCAAAGTCAATCCATCCTTTCCGACTGTAACGATTGGATGCATCAAAGTCAATCCATCCTTTCCGACTGTATCGATTGGATGCATCGAAGTCGATCCATCCTTTCCGACTGTATCTATTGGATGCTTCGAAGTTAATCCATCCTTTCTGTTGTTGTTGGTATGTAAGGCAGGTAATTGTGTAAGCATAGTAACAACATCAATTTCTACTGTTGGTCAAAGACACAACAGACAAACGTTGTGTACTTCGCCTTCTTTGTTCCTTTGTGAGAAACCCTTTGCTACCATAAAGCCCCATAGCTTAAAGAACGTACATACCGATAGCTATCGGTAGTTCGATGCCACAACAACCAAATAGCGGTACCAATGCTGGCTATATCCATATTTTTACTATATCAATTGACTTACTTCAACACATTAGACTAGCTTTTTGAAGATTTCTTCAGGAATAAATTTGCTGTGTAAAAGAAATCGATTATTTTACCTCAAAATCGCTCAACAAAACCCTAAACAACCACTCATGACAACACCAATAGTATTAACAGTAGAAGCTATTGTAAATGCACCTATAGACAAAGTATGGACTTATTGGACCCAAGCAGAGCATATTATTAAATGGAACTACGCGGTAGATGATTGGCATTGCCCTACTGCTGAAAACGACCTTTCGGTTGGTGGTAAGCTTACCGCTACTATGGCGGCAAAAGATGGCAGTTTTAGCTTTGAATTTTGGGGTACTTACGATGTTATTGAAACAGAAAAAGAACTGCAAATGACACTTGGTGATGGTAGAAAATGGAAGGTATATTTTTCAAAAGTAGATGATGCTACCAAAGTGGTAGAAAATTTTGAAGCAGAAACAACAAATCCTGTGGAGATGCAACAGCAAGGTTGGCAAATGATACTGAACAATTTTAAAACATATACCGAAACAAACTAAACCTCAAACCACTAACACTTGCAAATATGAAATCAACAAAAATCATCTATTGGGTTACTACTTTCATTCTTTTTATTACCCAAGGTTTATTAACAGCCTTCATGTTTAACAATCCAGAAAGCGCCGACGGCCTTAAAAAATTGGGTTATCCAGAGTATTTTAGAGTAATGCTATCTATTTTTAAAATAGTTGGTGCATTGGTATTAATTGTACCATATTTTAAAGGCAGATATAAAGAATGGGCCTACGCAGGCTTTGGCATAGACTTTATTGCTGCCGCTGTTTCAATTTGGGTTACAACGGGTTTTGGACCAAACGTCTTATTTGCAGTAGCATTCATGGGCATTTTAGTAGCATCTTATATCTCATATAATAAATTACAATCTAAACTTTAAAACAAAAAAAATGCTGACCACTATTTTAATTATTATCCTAGCAATTATCGCTGTTGTGTTGCTAACCGCTGCAATTATGGATAAGAAATTTTCAATCACCTCAGAAGTGATCATTGATACCCCAAGAGACAATGTATTTAATTACATTAAGCTATTAAAAAATCAAGAATACTATAGCAAGTGGGTAATGATGGATCCCAATGTAAAAATGACTTATACTGGCACTGACGGCACTGTAGGCTTTAAAGCTGCTTGGGTAAGTGCAGTTAAAAATGTAGGTGAAGGCGAACAAGAAATAACCACAATAAATGAAGGCGATGGCTATGAAGTAGAAATACGCTTTAAAAAACCTTTTGAAGGCGTAAGCACTGCCGTTACTAGTACAGAGGCAATTTCTGAAACGCAAACAAAATTCACTACTACGTTTTATTCGTCTAATCCTTTTCCTATAAACTTGATGATACCCATGATAAAAAAAATGTTACGAAAAGATATGGACGAAAATGCCGCAAACTTGAAAAAAATACTAGAAACTAAGTAGTTGCTGTATGGCTGTAGAGATATTTAAAACAGATATTACTGAAGCAAATGCAGCAAGCAATACTGTATTGCATTTGCAGCAGTTATTTCCTAAAGCGAATTTTAATTTTGACTTACAAGACTGTGATAATATTTTACGTCTTGAAAGCGACTACGATATTATTCAACCAACCATAGCCGCAGTAAAGGCACTTGGCTTTTACTGCGAGCTACTTTTATAACATGGGTTTATTTTAAACCTAATAGAACCACAAAGCCGTTTAACTGTTACTACATGTTACACAGTTTAATATGAAACAAACAGTTAGTATTTTTTGGTTTAGAAGAGATCTTCGACTGCAGGATAATGCCGCCTTGTACCATGCTTTAAAAAGCGGCTATCCAGTTGTACCTATTTTTATTTTTGATAGAAATATTCTAGACAAATTAGAAGATAAAACAGATAAACGTGTGGCGTTTATTCATGCTACCATTAGTGATATACAAAAGGAGTTGGTGGCACTTGGCAGTAGCCTTGAAGTGTTTTACACCACACCTATTGAAGCATTTAAGCAACTATTACAAACCTATCATGTTGCGGCCGCATTTACCAATCACGATTATGAGCAATATGCCATAGATAGAGATGCGAGCATTAACCAACTATTGCAAGAGAATGGTGCGAGCTTGCAAACGTTCAAAGACCAAGTCATTTTAGAGAAAGGTGAAGTATTAAAAGATGATGGCTTGCCTTACACTGTATTTACTCCTTATAGCAGAAAATGGAAAGCCACACTAACCGACTTTCACCTAAAAGCCTATCCTAGTGAGGCATATTTTAATAATTTCTATAATCAAGCAAGTAAACAAGTGCCCACATTAGAAGCAATGGGTTTTGTTGCTACCGATACAGTTTTTCCAACCAAACATTTACAAGAAGAACTGATAAAAAAATATAGTACACAGCGTGATTATCCAGCTATTAAAGGTACCTCGCAGCTTGGTGTCCATTTGCGTTTTGGCACTATTAGTATTCGTGGCTTGGCCAATAGAGCAAAGGATTTGAATGAGACGTTTTTAAACGAACTCATTTGGAGAGATTTTTATCACATGATTATATGGCATTTTCCTCATGTGCGTTTAGGTCATGCTTTTAGAAAAGAATACGATGCGATAGAATGGCGCAATAACGAAGCTGAATTTGCAAAATGGTGCGCTGGACAAACTGGCTATCCTATCGTTGATGCAGGCATGAGAGAACTAAATGCCACTGGCTATATGCACAATAGAGTTCGTATGATTGTGGCATCGTTTCTTACCAAACATTTGCTGATAGATTGGCGCTGGGGCGAAGCTTATTTTGCACAAAAACTACTCGATTTTGATTTTGCTGCCAATAATGGTGGCTGGCAATGGGCAGCAGGCAGCGGTTGCGATGCAGCACCTTATTTTAGAGTGTTTAGTCCCAAACTACAAACCGAAAAGTTTGATAAAGACCTGAAATATATTCGCAAATGGGTACCAGAATTTGAAGGATTTAACTACGTAAAACCAATTGTAGTTCACAAAGACGCCCGCAAGCGAGCATTAGAAGTGTATGGTAAGGCTTTGAAAAAGGTTTAGTATGGGGTTTCAGGTTATTAAGATTCCTAGGATTTATATAAAAATATTGCCGCCATCAATACTAGTTTCAGGATGCAATTGTTGATACACATCAAGCATAGTGGTGACTGCCTTTTTGCCTTCATCACCTAAGTTGATAGAATAATTATTAACATATAAATCAATATGCTGACGCATTACAGATTCGCTCATTTCTTGAGAATGTTGCCTCGTATAATCGGTTAGTTCAGGATAATTTACAAAAGCATATTCAACGCTTTGTTTTATCAAATCGTCTATTTTTTTAATTACATCATTAGCTAGTCCTCGCTTTGCAATAATACCACCAAGCGGTATAGGTACTTGCAATTGTTGTTCCCAATATTCACCTAAATCCATCAACTTTATTAGGCCTTTATCTTGATAGGTGAATCTATTTTCATGAATAATCACACCTGCATCTACTTTTCCACTTAATACAGCGTCTTCAATTTCATGAAACACTAAAAACTGTTTGTTTTTAGCATTAGGAAAAGCCAATGAAAACAACATATGCGCCGTAGTATTTATACCCGGCACTGCAATTGTTTTGTGAGGCAAATCAGCAATATCAAATTCGGAATTTGCAATTAACAATGGCCCCACACCTTTTCCCAAAGCACCGCCACTATTAAGCGTTACATAATTGTCAAGTACCAATGGTAATACGCCATAACTGATTTTAGATATATCTAGCTTGCCTGCTTTTGCCCACTCATTAAGCGTTTGTACATCTTCTAGTTGTACATCAAATGATAATCCATCGGTATCTATTTTGCCATTTACCAAGGCATCAAAAATAAAAGTGTCGTTTGGGCAAGGCGAAAAGCCTAAAGTAAGTTTCAATGTAATACTATTTTAAGTTCTGTATTTTATTTCCTTTATTATGACAAAAGTTGCTGCAACATCGCTTTTAACGCCTCGTTTAAGTTAGTAATTGCTTGTTGCATTTGCCACTTGTTTTTGTCGCGCTCACCAATATAATTGCTAATACTACGCAACTGAATATATGGCACATGAAAACTATTGCAAATATAATGTAGTGCAGCACCTTCCATGCTTTCGATAGTGGGATTATATGTTGCCCGTAACTGCGAAATGCGCTGCTGGTTAGTAGAAATTTCGTTTACCGTAATGGCAGGCACTTCTTCCAAACCCAATGGATTTAGCTGCGCTAAATATGGATTGAGTAATTGTTTATTGGTAAATGGTGCACTATTGGCATCAATTAATTTTAAATCGAATACATCTTTCCATCGATCATTTTCTTGTACACCCAAATCGCCAATGGTTTCAGAATTGATGGCTACAACCTTTCCTAGCGGCAAGTTTGTATTGAATGTTCCTGCAATACCAGCTTGAATAATGATGCTAGGCTGCTGCTGCAATACCAATTGTGTTATGGAAACTGCCGTGGCCAACATACCAATACCAGTTACCAAAAATTGTACATTACTATTAACAGATGTATTAATAGTAGGTTGTATCTCAAATGAAGTAGCAGCTGCAACAATAATTTTCATTGCTGCAAAGTTGAGAATTTACAAGGTTTGAACAGGCACTTACTTACTAAAACTTTATGAAACCTTACCTTTGCCAAAATTTTAGTGCGAAGAGATGGTGTATTTAACTAGACAAGAACATTTTAATGCTGCTCATAAACTAGCAAACCCAAAATGGAGTAAAGAAAAAAACGAGGCAATGTTTGGTGTTTGTGCCAATGAAAACTGGCATGGCCACAATTATGATTTGTTTGTAACGATTAAGGGCGAACCTGACCCTGAAACTGGTTTTTTGTTTGATGTAAAAAAACTCAGCCAACTGATAAAAGTACATGTAGTAGATAAATTAGACCATAAAAACCTCAACTTGGATGTTGACTTTATGGCAGATAAAATGTGTAGTACTGAAAATTTAGCCATAGCTATTTGGGAACAATTAATACCTCACCTGCCTAAAACAGTGCAGTTACATTGCATTAAACTATACGAAACACCAAGAATTTACGTAGAGTATTTTGGATAAAAATTGTAATTTCAATTTTATAATCGTTTTTCAATGGCAGCAATAACCATAACAGAAATACAACTTTTTAATGTTTTAAAGAAAAAGCTTGGTGAACAAGAGGCCGAGCAATTGGTAGGTTTTGTGCAATCAGAAATAAAAGAAGAAGTAAAAAGAAAGTCTGAAACTTTAGCTACAAAGGAGGATTTATCTGAAATAAAAGGTTCTTTGGAAACTAAATTAGCACAAATGGAAAGCAAACTTATTTTGTGGGCTTTTGTGTTTTGGGCTACACAACTTGGTGCTATGTTCGCCTTTCTAAAATTATTTATTGCCAAATAGTACCTTCTCAATTCGAGATAATTATTACCAAAATATTATCGTTTAACTTTTTTATTGCTACTTTTAAACAAAACAGAAACTTTATTGGTTATTATACCGTATGTAGTTTTGCAAACAACTGACAATTTGTAATTGGTACGTTATTCGCATATCTTACATACGATTTTGAAGTTCTGTTACTAATTATCTGTCGCTCCTTAATTTATGCAAGGCCACTTGGTAAACACACTTTTTACGCAGTGCCGGGCAGTTAGTAATTGATATTGATTTGCGTTTTTTAAAATTTAAACTGGTGTTCAGTCGATTGTACCGTACAAGTGTGCGACGCAACAAGAGACGATAGAACTGCCAAAGCTGGTAACAAAAAATTTACTAGCAATGCCGTAATGACTATGAATAAAGTAGCCGTTTTTAGAAAAGAACATTTTAATGCTGCGCATCGCTTACATAATCCATTATTAACCGATGCCGAGAATGCAAGGGTTTTTGGTAAATGTAACAACCCAAATTACCATGGCCATAATTATGAATTAATTGTGCAGGTAACTGGCTTGCCTAATGCTGTAACTGGCTATGTGATTGATATGAAGATATTAAGTGACCTGATTAAGGAGCAGGTGCTTGACAAATTTGACCATAAAAATTTAAACCTAGATACCTCAGAGTTTGCAACGGTAAACCCAACAGCAGAAAATATTGCCATTGTAATATTTAACCTGTTACGTATAAAAATCGATGCGGCTTTGGACTTAAAAATAAGATTATATGAAACAGAAAGAAACTTTGTCGAATATCCAGCTTAATGGTGATGGCAAAATAGAAATGATTGATGTATTGATTGACGAAATGGGTGATAATCATGTGATGACATCGGTAGAAACACCTATGCGTACAGACGCTTTTGCGCTGAGCGATGACGAAAAAATAGCGGCTATTGAAAAGCATTTTGAAGCTATCATGAACACACTTGGCCTTGACCTTACAGACGATAGCCTGAAAGGCACACCACATCGTGTGGCTAAAATGTACGTAAAAGAAATATTTCAGGGTCTAAACCCTGCCAATATGCCAAAAATGGCTTTGTTCGAAAACAAATACAAGTACAACGAAATGTTGGTAGAGAAAAACATTTCGTTTTATAGTAATTGTGAACACCATTTTGTGCCAATTATGGGTCGTGCGCATGTAGCTTATATCAGCAATGGTAAAGTAATTGGTTTAAGTAAATTGAACCGTTTGGTAGAATATTTTGCCAAAAGACCACAGGTACAAGAGCGCCTTACCATGCAAATAGGTAAAAAACTACAAGAGGTTTTAGGTACCAACGATGTAGCTGTTGTAATAGATGCAAAACACTTGTGCGTGAGTAGCCGTGGTGTGAAAGACGAAAGCAGCAGCACCGTTACAGCATTCTATAATGGCGTATTTAAAGACGAAGCTAGAAAAGCCGAGTTTTTAAAATATCTAGAATTTAAAACTGAATTTTAATTATAGATTTTTGATTACAGTTTGTTGGAATAAAAAGCCGCAAGTTTCAAAAACTTGTGGCTTTTTATATTTATTTCAATAATTTTTTTCTTAAAGCATACTTGTAAAAATCTTCGACCTTGGTTCGTGCCCATGGTGTTTTACGTAAAAACTTAAGACTTGATTGTATAGACGGATTGCTTGTAAAGCATTTAATATTAATCTGATTGCCTAACTCTTCCCAGCCAAACGACTCTTGTAAATGCGTCACAATTTTTTCGAGTGTTAAACCATGTAGTGGATCTTTTGAAGGCGCTTGTTCTGACATAAAAATATTTCACACAAAGAAACAAAGGATGCAAAGAACACAAAGATTTTTTTAGCAACAAAGTCTCTAAGTAAAATCCATAAAGTGCACAAGGTTTTAAAGCAACGATGAATACAACATGGTATACATTGTATTCATTGTGACACTTTATGGGCTGAACGTGCTACTTGTTTCTTTTGCTCCAAGTTTGCCGTAAATCTAATGTTGCCGGGTACTCTTTATTTACCTCAATTGGTGGTGTATCGCAAATGTATGGCTCACGGTTTTGCTCAATATAATGCTCGGTAAACGATAAGTAAGCTCTAGGCATTTGTGTTTCTGGTGTGTGGCCTTGATCCCAAAAACGGCTCACACGTCTACTTTCGGCCTCGTAGCTATTTACAGGGAACGAATCATAATTTCTACCGCCAGGATGCGCCACATAATACGTACAACCGCCTACGCTGCGACCGTTCCAAGTGTCTACAATATCAAATACCAAAGGCGTGTCTACACCAATTGTTGGGTGCAAAGCACTTGGTGGCTGCCAAGCACGGTAGCGAATACCGCACACATATTCGCCTTTAATATCGGTGGCTCGCAGTGGTACTCTTGCACCATTGCACAGCAATGCGTAGCGAGCATCATTCATACCTGTGAGTTTTACTTGAATACGTTCAAGCGACGAATCTACAAAACGTGCGGTACCAGAGCTACTCATTTCTTCGCCCAATACGTGCCAAGGCTCTATACCCATGCGTATTTCCATGTGTATACCCTGTACTTGCACCGAACCATAATGCGGAAAACGAAACTCAAAAAATGGTTCAAACCAACTAATATGAAAATCGTAGCCTGCACTGTTAAGGTCATTAACAACTTCTTGTAGATCTTGCCTTACATAATGTTGTAGCATGAATTTATCGTGCAGTTCTGTGCCCCAACGCACCAAATCGTGTTTATAAGGTTTCTTCCAAAACCATGCTATTAATGCACGAATGAGTAGCATTTGCACCAAACTCATTTGCTTGTGCGGTGGCATGTCAAATGCTCTAAATTCAAGTATCCCAAGCCTACCAGTAGATGAATCTGGCGAATACAATTTATCGATACAGAATTCTGCACGGTGCGTATTGCCAGTAATATCTGTTAATAAATGACGGAACAATCTATCAACCAACCAAAAAGGCACAAAACCATTTTCTGGTATTTGGCTAAAAGCAATTTCCATTTCGTACAACTTCTCATCTCTACCTTCATCAAACCGTGGCGCTTGCGATGTAGGCCCTACAAACGCACCTGAAAATAAGTAAGACAAGCCTGGATGATGTTGCCAATAAGTAATTAAGCTACGCAAAACATCTGGTCTGCGTAAAATAGGGCTGTTAGCTGGCACATTACCGCCAATAGCAATATGATTACCGCCGCCTGTGCCTGTGTGCCTACCATCCAACATAAATTTTTCTGTACCAAGGCGAGATAAATGCGCTTGTTCGTACAAAGTATCAATATTATAAACAAGCTCTTGCCAGTTTTTAGATGGATGAATATTGACTTCAATAACACCAGGGTCAGGCGACACCACCATTCTTTCCATACGGTTATCGCGTGGCGGTTCATAACCTTCTATGCGTACTGGTATATGTAGTTGTTCTGCCGATGCTTCAATAGAGGCAATTAAATCTAAATAATGCTCTACATAAGACAATGGTGGTATAAACACATATACAATACCTTCTCTAGCTTCTACGCACAAAGAAGTTATTACCGTATCAACATCGTACAAAGGCTTGGTTTCTTCACCCTCATCAGCTTCTTTCTTGTTTAATTGCGCTAGTTTTTTCTTCTCTTCTAGCTTCTTATTCTCTTCCTCTTGTTGATCTTTCTTTTGCACAATTGGTTCTGGCACTCGCACTGGTGGTGGTTCATGAACCGTTACTAAACCATATCGGCTTACAATATTGTCGTGGAAATTTTCTAATTCAGGTAGTTCTTCAAACAAGCTTCTTTCTACACGTTGCGGTTCTTTATCTTTTGCAATTGCAGGTAACGATTTTAGTGGTAAACGCAAACCAATAGGCGAATTACCGGGCATTAAAAACAAATAATCTCGGCTAATTTTCCATTTGCAACTGCGCCATTTATTGTTCCAATAATTCCACTCAAGTGGCAATACATAACCTGCTGGTGTATCTAGACCATTTTCTAGTAGCTGCGCCAATGTTCTTCGCTCAATGCTATCTTTTAAATTGGCTTTTAATGGATCTATGTTTACAGGAATTTTTTCTTCCGTCCACAAAAAATAAAACACATCTTCATAAGCTGGTGTTACATTGTCTTCACTTACCGCCAAGCGCTTTGCTAGTTCTTTCGCAAATGCTTCAGCATCTTTATGGGTAAATTTTTTCTCTGCATTTTCAAGTGCCATCAAGTCTTTATTCTTCCAAATGGGATGCCCATCTTTACGCCAAAACAAACCGTATTGCCAGCGTGGCAATGGCTCGCCAGGATACCACTTACCCTGACCATAATGCAACATACCCTTAGGGCCAAATTGCTCACGTAATCGGAAGATTAATTCATGTGCTAAAATACGTTTGTGTAAGCCATCTGCCGCAGTATTCCATTGCGCTGATTCCATATCGTCTATAGATACAAACGTAGGTTCGCCACCCATGGTAAGGCGCACATCGCCCGCTGCTAAATCTTTATCTACTTTAAAACCAGTAGCATTAATAATGGCCCATTGTTCTTCTGTGTAAGGCTTTGTTACACGTGGGTCTTCATGAATACGTGTAACGGTATTGCTAAATGTAAAAGTGGTTTCACAAATATCTGTTGCACCTACAACTGGTGCAGCACTTACATAATCTGGTGTACAAGCTAGTGGAATATGGCCTTCACCAGCAAATAAGCCTGATGTAGGGTCTAGACCAATCCAACCAGCACCCGGTATATACACTTCTGTCCAGGCATGCAAATCAGTAAAATCTGCTTCAGGGCCTGAAGGACCATCTAACGATTTTATATCGGCAGTAAGCTGTACCAAATAGCCCGAAACAAATCTTGCTGCCAGCCCTAAATGGCGAAATATTTGTACCAATAACCAAGCACTATCTCTACAACTACCCAAGGCTTTACCAAGGGTTTCTTCGCAGGTTTGCACACCTGGTTCCATGCGAATGCTATAGTTAATGTCTTTGTTCAGTTTTTGATTAACATATACTAATAAATCGTTGATACTAGTATCAGGCTTTATATTCAACTGTTCTAGCCATTGCATTAATTGCGGCCCTGCTTCCTTAATTTCAAAATAGGGTACTAGCTCTTTTTGAAGTTGCTTGGCATAAGAAAATGGATACTTTTCTGCATAATCTTCAACAAAAAAATCGAAGGGATTAATCACCACCATATTGGCAATAACTTCTACCTCAACGCTTAATTCGTTTGTTTTTTCAGGAAAAACCACACGTGCCTGATAATTGCCAAAAGGATCTTGCTGCCAATTGATAAAATGTTCTTTAGGCGTAATTTTTAAAGTATAAGCCTCGATAGGTGTACGAGAATGTACCGCTGGGCGAAGCCTAAAAATATGAGGCGACAGAGATACTAATCTGTCGTAATGATAGGTGGTTTTGTGGTTAATTGCTATACGTATAGCCATAGTTTTGGTTGCATTAAAGCGGTGAATGGCAGGCAGATTCGTTGCTATAAATATAGGTGGTTTTTCACACAAAGCAACAAAGGATACTAAGTACACAAAGATTAATTACATTATCAATGAATAACCTTTGAGTACATACTTAGTACCCCTTGCCTTGTTTTTTTGCCTTGCCTGAGATGCTACTATTTCAAATTCACCGTTTTATCTTTTAGATATTTTACCGAATAACTTAAGCGTAGTTTTTTGCTTTCGCCTGCTGCTAATGAGAGATTCCAAGTTACAATGCCAGTTTCATCGTTTACAGCCGCTTCTGTACTTTCAAGTAATTGTATCTCCATTTCTTTATTAGTAGCCAATGGATATTGATCTTTCACCAATAAATTGATGGCTTCTTTTTTATTGTTCTTCACTGTAATCTCATACGTAATTTTTTGTAGTTTATTACTGCCTAAAAATTTAACACTACTAAAATCAGCCAGCTTTTCTCTTTTAATGGCTACACGCTTGTCTTTACCCAAGGTTAAGTTTAGGGTATCAGTTGTGGTATTTGGGTCAATAAACGATTTGCCTACGTATGTACCTTCAAAAATGATATTTGCATCGCCGGGTAATAAATTCATTTTTTCCCAATTGGTTACTTCTGCTAGCAAGTATACATCTTTATCCAATTTTGGTACGGCATAATATTTATAGTTGGTAGGTACTTCTACCTCTTTTAAAGTAGCAGTTTGCTCTTTACCATTACTCGCAATATCGTAAGGTAAATCAATATCGTAGTTAAGGTTTAGCGTACTTTCAGATACGGTGATGTAGTCATCTAAGCCATATTTCAAAGTCATTACAACCGCACCTCCACTTGCTCTTGAACCATAAATTGCAGTAGCTTGTCCATCTTTTAGCACTTCTACTTTTTTTATTGCTTGGGGACTAATTTTCTTTGCTTCACTAACACTCATTTCTACACCATTTACAATATAAAGTGGGTCAACTTTAGTGTAAGAACTATTTCCACGAATTTGTATATCATCTGAACCGCCAGAAGAACCATATCCTACCACAACTACTTCATCTAGACCTTTATTTTCTTCTTTTGCAATTTGCACACCAGCAAGTCTTCCTTGTAATGCTTTGTTCATATTTGTATATGGATTTACATAAGCTAAAAACCATGTTTGCAAATTAGGTGCATTGCCCCATTGGCTTGGTGTAGCGGTAGATAATGATAGTTTTACTTGCTTCCAGTCTAGCCCTGTTGTTTGAAACATTTTAGCTTTATACACCAATTTCATTGGGTGATTTATATCTGCCACATTAATGTCGTAAAAAGGTGTCCAATAGGCATTTGGCGTTATGTACGATACTGTAAAATTATAGTTGCTAGCCAATGCTGCATTTAGCTGCAACACAAGTCTACCAGTGCTTTTGGCATTCTTTTGTTCTTCTTCTTGTACCTGATTATTTAAGCGCTGTACTTGGTCTTGTATTTTTTTAAGTGTTGTGTTTTGCTGTGTTAGCTCAGTTTGTATTTCTAGCGATTTGGCCTTGTAATAATCCATCAGCTTCATAAGTTCTGCTACACTAAGACCATTTTGCGTACCCTTAATATCTCTGTTCGATTTTAGCACTTGCAATAAATCGGTGGCTATACCAATATTGGTTTGCAATTTGGTAATGTCTTGCTGTAACTTCTCTATGCTATCAGTCATCGCTTTTACCTTCTGAGAAGCAATATTTGGCTTTAAATAATAGTTCTGAAACTCAATACCTACAATGGTTACTGCATTTGGCACTTTTACCTGAATGCTATTAACATCTACCTGGTTGCTAATACCATCAATGGTCAATTCATTATTGCCTTGTTGCAATATAGCTTTGGCATCGTGTGTTAATTCAGCCCCACTTCTGTAGATAATGGCCGTTTTTAAATATGCGTTTACTACGTTTTTGTCATCACCTGCAAAAGCCGCTGTGATAAATAGGCATAAGCTAAGGGACAGATAAATTTTTATGTACTTCATAATTGTTACTTTTTATGTCAGATGCCACAATTACTTTTATTACATAAACCTGTTTTCGAAATATTCCTAAATAATTGTTGTATTAGTATTGTAGGATATTTCTTGCATCTCAAAAAAATCATTTTGTCAGCACAATATCTGTCAGCAAAAAAAATGCTGACATATCAACTGCTGACACTTGCTTTTTAAATCCCCATAAAAAAGCCTCTAGTAAAACTAGAGGCTTTTTGAACTCGGTTCGTATTTTTCTTATCAAATTAACATTCTTACAGGTTCTTCTAATAAACTTTTAAGTGTTTGTAAAAATGCTGCGCCTGTTGCACCATCTACTACTCTATGGTCACAACTTAAGGTTACTTTCATAATATTACCTACTACAATAGCACCATTTTTTACAATTGGCTCTTGTGAGATACCACCTACTGCTAAAATACAAGCATCTGGCGGGTTAATGATAGCCGTAAATTCATCTATTCCAAACATACCTAGGTTAGAAATAGTAAATGTACTTCCTTCCCAATCGCTAGGCTGTAATTTTTTATCTTTTGCTTTTTGTGCAAAGTCTTTCACCTCAGCATTAATTTGGCTTAGGCTTTTACCATCGGCAAAACGGACTACCGGTACCAATAAACCTTCATCAACCGCTACGGCAACACCAATATTCACATGATGATTAGTACGAATTTTATCGCCTAACCAACTGCTATTAATTTTTGGATGTTGTTTTAAAGAAAGCGCTGTTGCTTTCAATACCATATCGTTAAAGCTAATTTTAGATTTAGCCGTTTCATTCATCTTATTACGAGCCACAATCGCCGCATCCATATTTATACTCATGGTTAAGTAGAAATGTGGTGCAGTAAATAAACTTTCGCTGAGGCGTTTCGCAATTACCTTACGCATTTGGCTTACTGGTACTTCATCAAAGCTTACAACACCAGCTGGCACGGATGCTACTGTTGCCGATGATACAGCCGCGATAGCAGCAGGTGCAGCTACAGATACTGGTGCAGCGGTTGGCGTATAACCATCAATATCGCTCTTGGTAATTCTTCCATTATCACCAGTACCTTTTACATATTTTAAATCAATGCCTTTCTCAGCAGCAACTTTTTTTGCCAATGGTGAAGCAAAAATTCTGCCTTCGTTGACTACCGCTGGTGCAGCAGTTGCAGCTGTTGCTGGTTGCTGGTTACTAGTTGCAGGCTTTGCTGTAGTAGGTACTTTTTCTGTTGACGGTTGACTGTCGACGGTTGACGCTTTAGCACCACCTTTTAGGCTAGCAACAATAGCATTAACATCTATACCATCTTCACCTATAATAGCCAATAAATCATTTACTAATATTTTCTCGCCTGCTTTAGCACCTTGAAATAACAACTTACCATTTTTGTAGCTTTCTAGCTCCATGGTAGCTTTATCGGTTTCAATTTCGGCCAATATATCGCCCTTTTTAACAATATCGCCTACATTTTTAACCCAAGAAGCGATGACACCTTCTGTCATGGTATCGCTTAAGCGTGGCATTAATACCACTTCTTCCATTGCAGAAGCATCAATTGTGGTTGCTGCTGGTGCACTTACCGCAGGTGCTGGTACTGTTTCTAGTGCTTTTTCTGCTGGGGCAGCACCACCACTATTTGCAGCAACTAGGGCAGTCACATCTTCACCTGCTTTACCTATGATTGCTAATAAGTCATTTACTTGAAGTTTACCACCATTTGCCGTACCAATGTGCAATAAAATACCATTTTGATAACTTTCTAACTCCATTGTGGCTTTATCTGTTTCAATTTCAGCCAATAAATCGCCTTTATTTACCTGTTCGCCAACGCTTTTGTGCCATGCTGCAATAACGCCTTCTGTCATTGTATCACTTAAACGGGGCATTAATATCACTTCTGCCATAAAATAGGGTGCCTTTAATTTGAGGCGTGAAATTAAGGCAAAATGAAATAGCCGCAAGAGTTAAACAATAAATTAATTGGTAAAGAGGCGAAACAGTTTAATTTTTTTACGCTAAAACCTGCGTTTAGCCACACATAAAACTATTTTCTGCCAACTAAATTTCGAGTACCTCTAAATTATTATTTGTTAATATTTTGACATTATTTTAGGTCAAAAGAAGTATTGCAAATAGATAGAAAATATTTATAAAATACGAGAGAAGCGCTTTGGAAATATACTTTAAACAAAGATTTTAGTTCTAGAGCGGATGAAGTAAGTACAATTTGTGCAATGGGTGTTAATATCTATGCACAACAAAATTATTACACGCTTTTTACGTTGTTTATTCCACTTATTTCTACCACATTTGCAGCTATTCATAAACAACAAGTATAAAGCTCCTCTATATAATGGCATTATTTAATTTTTTTTCGCAAGAAATAGCGATTGACCTTGGTACAGCTAATACCTTAATTATTCACAACGATGAAATTGTAGTAAACGAACCATCAATTATTGCCCTTAACAGAAATAACCCAAAAGAAGTTTTGGCGGTAGGCAAAAGAGCCTTATTGATGCATGAAAAGACGCACGAAAGTATCCGCACTGTAAGACCATTAAAAGATGGTGTAATTGCAGACTTTAATGCTGCTGAATTAATGATTCGTGAGTTAATAAAATTAGTATATCCAAAAAAACCTTTATTTCCGCCAAGTTGGAGAATGTTAATTTGTATTCCTTCTTCCATTACTGAGGTGGAAAAACGTGCCGTACGTGACAGTGCTGAACAAGCTGGTGCAAAAGAAGTATACATGATTCATGAGCCAATGGCTGCAGCTCTTGGTATCGGTATAGATGTAGAAGAACCAGTGGGTAATATGATTATTGATATAGGTGGCGGTACCACTGGTATTACGGTAATTGCACTTGCAGGGATTGTGTGCGACCAAAGTATTCGTATTGCTGGTGATGAATTTACAGCAGATATTATGGAAGCATTGCGCCGCTACCACAGTTTATTAATTGGCGAACGTACCGCTGAACAAATAAAAATTCAGATCGGAGCTGCCATGAAAGATTTAGATAATCCACCAGATGATTTGCCGGTAAATGGTCGTGATCTTGTAACGGGTATTCCAAAACAAATTATGGTTAGCTATCAAGAAATTGCAGAAGCGTTAGATAAGAGTATTTTTAAAATAGAAGAAGCCATTTTAAAAGCACTTGAAACAACGCCTCCAGAGCTCGCTTCTGACATTTACAAACGTGGTTTGTACCTAACAGGCGGCGGCTCATTGTTACGCGGCCTTGACAAACGCTTAAGCGCTAAAATTAAATTACCTGTGCATATTGCTGACGATCCACTTAAAAGCGTGGTACGTGGTACGGGCTTAGCATTAAAAAATTACCAACGCTTTCCTTTTATAATGAAGTAGTGGGTAGTGAATTACAATTATTGGCTACTCACCATTTACGATTGACTATTTACCTTGACTATAAGTGAAGAACATAATCATTTTAATTCGCACATCATTCACATTTATCTGCTTTATTGTACTGCAGATAGTGTGTGCTGTTATGCTTATTAAAAGTAGTAAAACACACGATGCGTTTTTTTCAGTACGTATCAATGAGGTTACGGGTAAATTAAACTCGCAGTATAGTGGTATATATGCTTATTTTAGTTTAAAAGAAACCAACAGACAATTAGCAGCCGAAAATGCTAAGTTAAGAAATGAACTACTATCAAATTTTGTTGCGCCTGATAGCAGTAAAAAAATGGTAGTTGATACAACTATAAAAGATACGCTGAACCGGTTTAGAAAATATATATTTTTACCCGCAACTGTTGTAGCCAATACAGTAACACTTGAAAATAATTTCTTAACACTTGAACGTGGTTCGCTGCAAGGTGTAAAAAAAGATATGAGTGTGGTGGGTCCTGAAGGTGTGGTAGGCACTGTTGTAGATGTCAGTGATAACTATTGTCGTGTAATGAGTATTTTAAACCGAAAAAGCAGTGTGAGCGCTATGTTGAAAAAGGATAATATTGCTGGCAGTATTGATTGGGATGGCAAGGATCCTTCTTTTGTAACGCTAAAAAATATTCCGAAAAGTGCCAAAGTTGTGAAAGGCGATACTGTTGTTACAAGTAATTATTCTGCAAAGTTTCCTTCAAAGATTATGATTGGAACAATAGCTGGTATTTCTGCAGATCCTGCTAGTAATTTTTATACGCTTAAAGTAAAAACAGCCACTAATTTTTACAGCCTCAGTTTTGTGAATTTGGTATATAATGTTCGCTATGCAGAGCAATTGGCACTAGAAAATAAACTAAAGCCGAATGAGTAGTTTATTGAAAAATATTTTACGTTTTCTATTATTTATAATGGTACAAGTATATGTTCTAAATCATGTACCGCCTTTACATCAGTTTATAGTACCATACTTATACTTTCTATATATACTTTGGCTACCATTTAATATTAATCGTTTTTGGTTGTTGGCGATTGGATTTGCTACAGGTTTAACGCTAGATTATTTTACAGGCACGATGGGCTTGCACGCAGCACCTTGCACCCTAATCGCTTATCTACGCCCATACATTTTAAATATTCTTATACCACAAGACACTATAGAGCTTAGCTACGCAGAACCAAGTTTTAAAAGCATGGGCTTTGCACCTTATACTTTGTATATCGTACTTTTTACATTTGTGCACCATGCCTATCTCACATTAATTGAGTGGCTAAGTTTTGGAAACGCATGGTTCTTTTTTGGTAAAGTTCTTGGCACTGTAGCTATTAGCATTTTATTAATTACGATTACCGAGCTACTATTTTTTAGAAAAGGTAAGTTTAGAACCAACGCATAACCACAACAATCTATCGTTTTAACAAATAAAAAATTGGCTTTAAAAGCGCTATTTTAAAAGGCGATTAAAGTTTTGTATTTACTCAAATTTTTCTTGCGGCTTACACAACAAATCAGCAATTTTACAGTTACTCATCAAGCTACAACCTAACATTTTACTATACTTTTTATGTCGGTATTTAACCAAAGTCGCAGTGGCGTTATCAAAATTATTTTTGGTATTGTCTTTCTCATTATTATTGGTCAATTAGTTAACCTACAAGTAATTTCAAAAAAGTATAAAATAGAAGCTGATAATAATGCTATTTATAGGCGAATTATTTATCCTGATAGAGGTATTATTTTTGATAGAAAGAAAAGAGCGCTATTAGAAAACACCATTACTTACGACCTAGTAGTAACACCAAATGAGACCAAGGGTACTGATACGCTAGGTATTTGCGACTTACTAAATATAGATACCGCTACTTATCGCAAACGCATTAAAGATATTATTTTTAAAAATGGAAGTGTTAGACCAAGTGTTTTTGAGCCATTACTGACACCAGAACTATATGCAAGATTGAATGAAAATATGTACAAGTTTCCAGGCTTTGTATTAAGCGATCGCTCTGTTCGAAGTTATCCTTTCAATACAGGTGCTGCATTTCTTGGCTATACGTCTGAAGTAGATACTTCTTTTTTACGTAAACATAAAGATGAAGGCTACGAAAGTGGTGACTATGTTGGCTTTACAGGGCTTGAACGGAGTTATGAAAAAGTATTAATGGGTAAGCGTGGTGTGAAGCGTTTTATCCGTGATAATAAAGGGCGTATACAAGGTCCCTTTGAAAAAGGTGAATTTGACACGACTGCTGTTGCAGGTAAAAATTTGTACTCAAGTATCGATGTAGAATTGCAACAACTAGGCGAAAAATTAATGACCAATAAAGTAGGCAGTATTGTAGCCATAGACCCAAGAACTGGTGGTATTTTATGCATGATAAGTGCACCCACTTACAATCCTAACTATTTAACGGGCAATCAACGTAAAAAGCACATCAACGAAATGATTTTAGACCCTCGATTGCCCTTTAATAACCGCGCTTTAGGAACAAAATATTCTCCAGGTTCTACATTTAAAACGGTGGTTGGTGTAGCAGGCTTGGCAGAAGGCGTTATTAATAAACACTTTACTGTATCGTGTAGTGGTGCATTTTATGGCTGTAACAACGGCAAGCCGAAATGCTTAGATAGAGGTACGTTCGACTTTGTGCATGCTATAGCGGTGAGTGATAACACTTATTTCGCCACCGTATATAAAAAGATATTAGACCAATATAAATATGGTAGCACTGATAGCTCATTAAAAGTATTTAATAGCTACGCAAGTAGTTTCGGTCTTGGTAATAAATTGGGCGTTGATTTACCAGCAGAGAAACGTGGCAATCTTCCATTATCGGCGGATTATCATAAAAAATATGGCAATAGCTGGAATGCTTGTACTATTATTTCAAATTCCATTGGCCAAGGTGAGGTACAAACCACGCTAGTGCAACTTGCCAATGTTATGGCAACAATTGCCAATAAAGGTTGGTATTATACACCACATATTATTGACTCGATAGAAGGTGGTGATGAATATGGCCTATTAGATTCTTTTAAAATAAAAAGACATACTGCCAGTAATATTTCTGATACTGTTTTTGATGCGGTGCAGGATGGTATGCAAGGCGTAATGGATTATGGTACAGGGCAAGCAGAAAAAATTCCTGGATTTGTAGTATGTGGCAAAACTGGTACTGTAGAAAATTACGATCATGGTAAAAAACAAAAAGACCATGCGTTCTTTGGCGGCTTTGCCCCACGTACCAATCCTAGAATTGCAATCGCTGTGATGTGTGAAAATGCTGGCTTTGGCGCTGCAAGTGCCGCACCTATTGCTAGCTTAATGATGGAGCGCTACTTAAAAGATACCATTCCAGAAAAAGATAGACAAGATAAAGTTGAGCAAATTGCAAAAACGAATTTAATCCCTGCTTTAATGCGAGCAAAATTGGCACAAATGGATTCATTAAAGCTAATTAAAGAAGCGCAAATGCTTGAACTACAAAAAGAAAAAGAAACACAAGACACACTTGAGGACGATAATATTGACGATTCGTTAATTAACAAGCCAAAACCAATAGGCCCCAAACCAGCTAACAATAATAAAAAAGTGCTAACCACAAGTGCTGCTATTTTAACAGACGAACGCAAATATTTTTCAAAGAAAAACGCAAAGGCTTAACCCACAATGGCTAAGAATTACAATACAGATGTTTCTAAAGGTATCGATTGGGTAGTAGTATGGCTGTATGCTTTATTAGTAGGTCTAGGTATTCTCTGTATTTTTATGGTTGAGTACAAGCCTGGTGTTGATGTTTTATCAACGTTTTTAAGCGGTAAAACCAATTATAGTAAGCAATTTTTCTTCTTCTGCTTATCGTTGGTAGTAGCTACTTTTATTTTGCTTTCAGACAGCAAACTGTTTACAGCTTTTGCCAATTTGTTTTACGCATTTGGTATTTTTCTTATGCTTGCCACATTCGCCATTGGCAAAGATATCAAGGGGTCTAGAAGTTGGATACCTATTGGTGGCGGTTTTAACCTACAACCGGCAGAGCTTTGTAAAATATTTGCGGCACTAGCTTTGGCCAAATATCTCGCAAGGCAAGAAACCGATTTTACCAAAATAAAATCGCAACTCATAGGTGCAGCAATAGCTTTGGTTCCAGCCATATTATCGATTGGGCAGAACGAAACTGGGGTTGCCTTGGTATATTTCTCATTCTTTATTGTAATGTACCGCGAAGGTCTCCCACCAGCATTATTAATTATTGGTTTCTCTTTTGGTGTATTGGTAGTAGCTACCCTATTGCTCAGTCCCAATGTATTAGCCATTGCACTAACCGTGATTGCGGGTATTATCATTTATATTTTGCGCAAGCAAATAAAACGCAGTAAAAATCTACTTGTAGCCATTATAGGTATTTGGGTGATATGCGTAGGTATACAGCGCTTTGCAGTGCCTTATATTTTCAATAATGTGTTTCAATGCTACCAAAGTACCCGCATTTATAGTATGGTAGGTAAAGAGTATGATTGTAGTCAAAACCGAAGCAATAAAAAAAGGACCAGCGATAAAGAAAAAGCTGCCAAAAAACCCGATGATTACAATGTACGTCAAAGTAAGATTGCGATTGGCTCAGGCGGCTTAATAGGTAAAGGCTTTTTAAAAGGCACACAAACTAGGGGTAAATATGTACCCGAACAAGGTACTGACTTTATTTTCACAAGCTTAGGCGAAGCTTTCGGGTTAAGCGGCTGTGTGGCATTCTTAGGCTTATATTTATTTTTATTATTTCGCATTATTACCATTGCTGAGCGCCAGCGAAGCACTTTTAGCAGGGTGTATGCCTACAGCGTTGCAAGTATCATCTTTTTTCATATAGTAGTAAATGTATGTATGACAATAGGTTTGTGCCCTGTAATAGGTATTCCTTTGCCATTAATTAGTTATGGCGGGTTATCGCTAGTAGATTTTACTATTCTTATTTTCATTATGATAAGATTAGACGCTGATAGGCAGATGGTATTAAGGTAAAGCATAGGTTTTAAAAGATTTTGATAACCAGCTTTGGTACTGCTATTTAGCTGCTGTTGCGTCGCACACTTGTACGTTAGTCAGTTATATCGTCTTTTCTTGTAGCGAAGTCAGTAATTTTTTTACTGCTTTATCCAAACATTTCTACAATTAGTCGAAGCTTTATAGTTCCTGTTGTAAGTTCGCAGCATGAAAATAATACCTCTTTCAGAAGGCTCGTTTACCATAGATAAAACCAAAATTTTTGTTCCTTTTAATTTAGAGGCAGATGATTTGCAACAGCGCCCTATTGGCAGCTTGCTAGTAGAAGTTCAACCATTTGCCATAATTACCGATAATGATATTTACCTAATAGATACAGGGCTTGGCTTTAGCGTTAATGGCAAACTACAAATACACCAAAACTTATTGGCTAATGGTATAGACCCTAATGCGGTTACCAAAGTATTGATGAGTCATTTACACAAAGACCATGCAGGTGGCCTTAGTAAGCGAGACAATTTTGGCAATTACCATTTGTCTTTTCCTAATGCTACATACTTTGTGCAGCGCAAAGAATTTGATTACGCTATGGAAACAGGTTTTCCTAGTTTTATGAGTGAAGAAATTGGGGTTTTAGAAAATAATCCGCAAGTGCAATGGCTGGATGGTGATGGCGTGATTGATGGTTTTATTACCCATGAAATTACAGGTGCACATAGCCCCTACCACCAAGTATTTTGGTTAAAGAAAGACGGCGAAGTATTATTTTTTGGTGGTGATGATGCACCACAATTGCAGCAGATGAAAAGTAAGTTTGTAGCCAAGTACGATTATGATGGCAAAAAGTGCATGCAACTAAGGCAGCAATGGTGGGAAGAAGGCGTAGCAGATGATTGGACTTTTTTGTTTTACCACGATATTAAAACACCTGTATACCCTGCATTGTAAGGTTTACGGCTTGATACCAAAATGGACCACAAAAACAATATTGTAGATTACATTAAACGCTCTGTAAATATTACAGACGAAGAAGCTACGCAATTTAGTGAGGCCTTTAGGGAAGTAAAAATTAAAAAGCGGCAATTTATTGTTCAGCCAAATTTTGTAGTAAAACATAGAAACTATGTAGTAGAGGGCGCATTTAGAGCCTATGTGGTAGATGATAATGGGCAAGATAGTACTATTGCGTTTGCCATAGAAGATTGGTGGATTACAGATTATAACAGCTACATCTTACAAAAGCCTGCTACTATGTTTGTAGTAGCTTTGGAAGACAGTGTAATTTTAGAAATGCCCTACGAAAAAGAACTAGCATTAAAAGCCGCCAATCACAAATTTGAAACTTTTTTTAGAATACGTGCAGAGCGAACAGCTGCCTTTATGCAGCAACGCATTATCTCTAACCTGACACAAACCGCAGAAGAGCGCTATGAAAATTTCATTAGTAAATATCCGCAAATTGTACAGCGTGTACCCCAATATGCATTGGCTTCTTACCTTGGTATGACAACAGAATTTTTATCGAGAATTAGAAACAAAAAGGCAAAAAAATAATGATGGAAGAACTGCTTGCCCAAATACGGGCTTGTACTTTATGCAAGCCATTTTTACCAAATGATCCCAAGCCGGTTATACGAGCAAGCAAGCAATCTAAAATATTGATTATTGGCCAAGCGCCTGGACAAAAAGTTCAGAACAGCGGTATACCTTGGGATGATCTTAGCGGAAAAGAATTGAGACGTTGGTTAGATGTATCAAACGAGCAGTTTTATGATACGAATTTGATGGCAATCATGCCAATGGGTATGTGTTTTCCAGGCACTGGCAAGTCTGGCGATTTACCGCCAAGAAAAGAATGTGCACCACTATGGCATGATAAAGTAAGAGCGCAAATGCCCAACATACAATTAACCTTATTAATTGGAAAATATGCGCAGGACTATTATTTAGGCAATCAAGCAAAAGAAAATCTCACGCAAACAGTAGCTCATTTTGAAAACTATTTACCTTCTTATTTACCATTGCCACATCCTTCACCGAGAAATAAAATATGGATGAAAAAAAATGATTGGTTTGAATTGCAGGTAGTGCCTGTGCTTCAAAGCATCGTAGCGCAGCTAATAAATAGTTGAACTACATCAACCAAATTTCCTAAACTAGTTCATTTTTAAAGATTGGTAACTAAAGCAGTTTTGCATTGTCAATAACGACGAACACTTTATAAAATAATGCAAAATGACAACCACAGAAAAGAGAACATTTACCGTTCCTACAAAAGCAGAAGTATCTAGTAACAACCAAACACTTTTCGACAACTTACACAAAGGCTTAGGTTTTGTGCCTAATCTTTATGCCTATTTTGCCAAAAACGAAACAGCTTTGGGTGATTATTTGGCCTTGCAAAATCGTAAAAGTACTTTAAGAGCGAAAGAAAGAGAAGTGATTAACTTGATTACCAGCCAAATTAATGGTTGCCGCTACTGCCAATCTGCGCATACGGTATTAGGTAAAATGAATGGTTTTACAGAAGAACAAATTTTGGAACTTCGTAAAGGCACAGCAAGCTTTGATAGTAAGCTAGATGCTTTGGTAAAATTTACCGCATCAACCGTTGAAAATCGCGGTCGTGCTACAGAAGAAAGTAAAGAAGCTTTTTTTGCAGCTGGCTATACCGAAGCAAATATGATTGATGTAGTCATCATTATTGGTGATAAAATTATCAGTAATTATTTGCATAACTTAACTGAATTTGACATTGATTTTCCAATAGCAGATGTTATCTAATACGGCTTAAGCAGCTATTCAATAAGATTTGGCTCAAAAGCCAAATCTTATTGAATTATTTACCGAATTAAAGTAATTGTACCCTTATTAGAAAAAATATCTCCCGTATCGCATTCAACTTCAATTACATATACATATACGCCTGAAGCAGCTTCGTTACCCTTAAACTTACCGTCCCAACCAGCAGATTTATCGTTGACATTAAAGTTTTGTCTTTCAAAAATTTTCTCGCCGCCTCTGTTGAAAATAGTAAAATATCTCACATTTTTAATGCCTCTACCTAATGGATAAAATACACTATTTAGTGCGTCATTATTAGGTGTAAATCCTGATGGAATAAACAAGTTACCTTGAATACAACTCAATGTAATGGTCATAGAATCTTTTGCAGTACAACCATATTGTGTGGTGCCTGTAAGCGTATAAGTAATATTACTACGTGGTGTAGTGGTGGTAGTTTGGCAAGCTGTACAGCTTAAGTATTTATCTGGCGACCATAACCAACTTACTACATCGCTACTACCTGTACCGTTTATATTAGCAGAAGTACCCGTACCCATTAATAAATCTGGCCCTGCATTTACTGTAGGTAAAGGCGCTAATGTAACGGTAATGCTATTGGTATCTTTAAAACAACCTACATTATCGAAACCAATAACTGTGTATTTGGTGGTAACAATTGGACTAGCCAAAGGATTAGCAATATTAGTAGCAGATAAGCCTGTGGTATTATTAATCCATTGGTAATTGTTGGCACCACTTGCTTGTAATTGGGTATTACTTCCCAAACACAAAACCACATCAGGCGAGAGTGTTACTTTAAAAGGTTGCGACACCGTTATTACGGCTGAATCTTTACTAGAACAGCCTGCTGCATTAGTAACCGTAACCACATACTTGGTATCTATTTTTGGCTTCGCTACATAAGTATTACTAGAAGATGGTGCATTGGCTTGCCATTGATAACTAATACCGTCATTTGCCTTTAATAACAGAGAATCACCCAAGCAAATATTGGTAAGCTTTGGTAGCAAATTAACCACAGGATTGTGCAACACTTTAATGGTGGTATTGGTAGTATCGTAGCAGCCATTATAGTTACTGATTAACGACACATTATAAGGCACTGTGGATGATACATAGCGTTGAGCCGAAGGATTGAGTAGTGTAGATGTATTACCATTACCGAAATTCCATTGATAGATAGCATTATTAGCTATACTTGAAGTTGCTGTAAACGCTGCTGTATCATATTCACAGATAATTGCAGGCGATGAAATAGTGGTAGTAGCAACAGGCTTCACTTCTACAGTATCTACTATTGCTTTACTACAGCCTGAAGCGGTTGAAACATGAAGGCTCACAGGATATTTACCCACTTTCGTGTAATTAAATAGCGAGCTAGCATTATTACTTGTATCGGCTAAATTACCTGTACCAAATACCCAATGATACTTTGTAGACGCAGGATTTAAGCTGTCAGAAACACTTATTATATTATTGGCAAAGTTGATAACACCAGCTTTGCAAACGGCAATTGGTGAAGGTGTGATATTAAGCTGTAATGAGTCAACTAAAACAGTAGTAGGCAGACTAAATGCTGCGCTGCATCCCGCACTGTCTTTCATAATTAGAGCGGGCTGATAAATACCTGGTGTTAAATATTGGTGTGATGCGATGGTATCTTGCACTGAAGACAAACTACCATCGCCAAAATCCCATATAAAACTTGCAGCGTTTACTGTATGTGCTGTAAGTTTCACAGTAAATGGCAAACAACTAATTACGGCATTAGAAGATAAAGCAGCATAAGGCCCTTTTACAACAAACACATCAGAAACAGAATCTACCAAATTATTATTGCCATAACCATACAATGTAATGGTGTATACACCAGGCTTGGCATAAGTGTGTGTCGGTTCCAAAATATTACCTGCAGTAGTACCATCTCCAAAATTCCAACTGATAGTATTAACACGTTGTAATACGGATTTAAAATTAACAATGACTGGTGGACAATTTGATTGATTAACATATGAAGTAGTATACGTAAACTGCACCCCTAACCTTTTCACAGGAATTATTTGCACCAAAGTATCCGTACATTGAATGGCATTATTGGTAGCAATAAGTCTCACAGTATCCACAGTAGCATTATTTGTATACGATTGATCGATAGGCCCAAAAGAAGTTGAGTTTAAACCACTATTACTAAAATGCCATTGATAATTGGTATTGCTACCAAAACTATTTGTGTTATTAGTAAATGTAACAGTAGTTCCTGTTAAAATAGGATTGGCATTCCAATTAAAATCAACTTTTGGCCCTAAAATTTGAATTGGCGTTGCAGTGTTTGTGGCAATGCTATAACAACCGTCAGCATCCGTTACTTTCAATTGAACATTATAATTGGCCGGTGAAGAATACAAATGTGTAAAACTGGTTGAATCTGTTTTTGTACTAGTTGTTCCATCACCAAAAGTCCAATCCCGCGTTACAATGGGTGCATCAAAACCCTTATATGAAGTATCGCTAAATGTAACTGGTAATTTAAAACAGGTTTCCGTGTTGGTAGTAAAAAAACCTGCTGTAGGCCCTTTGGTGGTAACCCTAATAAAATTGGTGGTATCGTTACAGCCAAACCCTGCTGTTCTAAAAATCCCCCTAATACTTTGTGTGCCATTTTTTAAATTCCAAAAAATATCTGAAAAACTATTACCAAAGGTGAAAACACCCGGCCTTGTTGTAGTACTACCCATAAAATTGGAACTATCTGAAAGTTGCCAACTTTGCAAAAGGTATTGTGCAGGACCGGTAGGTCCATTGATAGGATTATTTTCTAGATTATTCACCAAAATATGTAGCGAATCATTTAAGCAAATCGTATCGGCGCTAGCAACCAATACGGGCTTTTGTTTCAGCATAACATCGGTATATGTATTTTCTGTTAAGCTGCAATATTTATTGCTAATAGTAGCGCCAATGATGTAGTTACCTGTTTTTTTATATTGATGTAATACGGTATCAATGTTAGGATTAGATATTAAAGAATCGCCATCACCAAAATACCAAGTAACACTGTCTACAAATCGATATTTTGGCATGAACCAAATACTATCTCTAAGTCCATTACATGTATTGGTCTGCTTAGATAAATCTACAAATAGTGGCAACACGTATACATATTTTTTCTTTTCCAAGCTATCGCTACAAGTATTATTAAAGGCAATTAGTGTGACGTTATAGTATCCCGAATCATAATATTTATGTGTTGTAGTTGGCAAATTAGAAGAGATACCACCCCCATCCCCAAAATTCCAGTTCCAAAAAGTAACTGGAACAGACGATTTATCGGTATATGTAACCATTGTACTTCCACAAATTACTGTGTCAGAAACACTAAAATCTACTACAGGCTTTTTGTATACAATCACATCTTTTGTAAAGCTAGAAACACCAGTGCATCCAGCTTTGGTAACATAACTAAGCGTTACCTTACTTACACCTTCTTTGGTATAAGTATGACTAGGATTAGCGGTGGTATCAGTTGCAGAACTATCCCCAAAATTCCATAGATAACTTATCAAATCGCTCGCAGGTGTTGCCCCAAAAGTTAGTGTAAAACCTGGGCAACCAGTAACATCGGTAGGGCTTGTAGTAGAAATGTCAGAAATAGGGTATTTTGGTATTTGTACAGAAAAAGGTTTACTAATTGTATCAAAGCAACCAAGGCTATCTATAACTTTTAACGCAGCCACATAATTACCTTCATTTTGGTAAATGGCAGTCACACTTTTTGTAGAATCAACAGTAGTATTAGCACCATTTAATTGCCACAACCATTTTACCGCTTTTGTTGTGGTATCTTTAAAAATAAAATTTACTGGTAAACTACAAAATAGATCATGACTAATAATAAACCCACCCAAGTTTGGCGATTGATTGATCTTGATTGTTTTCTGAATGGTATCAATACATTTACCATATGTATTAATCATGCGCACAACAGCAGAACCAGCATTAGCAAAAGTTTTATTGATACTACTTCCTGTAAAGGTTTTACTAAAACCATCATCACTAAACTGCCATTGTGTATTTGATGCTGCAACGAGATTAGCAGCATTAAAGTTTATCGAATTATGACTACAAGTGACAGTTGGCACTAAAAAATTAGAATTAAAAAAAGCTGCCGAAATGGGCGAAATCTGTTGGGCTACACTTACACAACCAACACCTAAATTGCTAGTAGCCGTAAGTGTTACATTATACTGCCCTTTTGCATTGTACACATGCGAAGCATTATAACTAGTAGCAAAGCTACTGTCACCAAAATCCCATTTGTACGTAATATTTCCGGGACCAGTAGTCATATTTGTAAATACAGCACTATCGGTAAGTTTACACAGAGTAGTATCAGATACCTTAAAACCCGCCACAGGTGGTTTGTTTACAGTTATGGAAGTATCTTTAGCAACAGACGCTTGACACCCAAAACTATTGGTAACCACTAATACAATATGTGGAGATTGTGTACTAGTAAATGTATGCGTAGCCGTTGGCGAGGAAACAGTGGTTGAACTTCCATCACCAAAATCCCAGAAAAAGTTGGTAATAGTGCCATCCCCAGCTGCTGATTCGCTTGTAAAAACGGTAGTAAAAGGCAAACAGCCTTTTGTGTCTTTTATTGAAAAATTCGCCGCAGGCTTTTTGTAAACAGTAATATCAAGTTGCTTGGTGGAAGTATTGCCATTATCAGTGACGGTAAGTACTACTGTATATGTTTTTTCAATTGCATACGTGGCACCAGGATTTTGCAATGAAGACGTATTGCCATTGCCCAAATCCCATTTGTAAATAGCACTTGCACTAGCGCCTTTGGTTGTATTTTGGAAACTAACAGAAAATGGTGAACAACCGCCTAATACGCCATTAGCCGTTTGAAAATCAGCAATCAATTGTGACTTAGAAACCAATGACAATAGGCAAAACAACAACAACAGAGTTGTTCTCATTCAATACTAGATTTTATTAGTTGAAGGTACCGTTTAATTGAAATATATTCCATGAAAATAATTTTTTTTAGGATAAGTAAAAAATTACTGTGCTATTAATTATAAACATTTACCAACAATCCGATTAACCATACATAGGTACGAAAAAGTATTGTGCATTTTGACACTAAAATTTTATTTGAAAAATAATTTGGTTTATTTTATAAACTAGTCTATGTTCGCATTGTCAAATAAAATAACTGCTATGAAAAAGTTTATCATTTTCCTTACTACAATACTTACAAGCACTGTCCTACTAGCACAAATAAGAATTAGTGGTAGTGTAAAAGATACCAAAGGCAGAATTATTGCTGGCGCTTCTGTAGTGGTAAAAGATAGTTACGATGGTGGTATTTCTGACAGCGTTGGTTATTTTTCTTTTAAAACCTTTGAAAAAGGTAACCAAGTTGTAGTAGCAAAATCTACTGGCTATAAAACTGTAGAAACCCAAATTACAATTAGCAGCGAAGCTATCGTTACTAATTTTAACTTGAAAGAGGAAGTAACAGAACTAAAGGCCGTAACGGTTACTGCGGGTAGCTTTGAGGCTGGTGATCGCAAAAAAGCGTCTACGGTATTAAGTACGCTTGATATTTTAACTACTGCAGGCGGTAATGCAGATATTGTAGCAGCAGTAAAAACACTACCGGGTGCACAACAAGTAGGCGAGCAAGAGGGCTTGTTTGTGCGTGGCGGTACCGCTTACGAAACCAAACAATTTATAGATGGCACAGTGGTTAATAATCCTTTTAACGCAAGTGTGCCAGATATCGCAAGCCGTGGTCGTTTTTCACCATTTTTATTTAAGGGTACGGTGTTTAGCACAGGCGGCTATTCTGCTTTATATGGCCAGGCATTATCATCTGCTTTAATTTTAGAAAGTATTGATCTACCAGACCAATCACAAGCCACTGCTTCTTTGAGCGCAGTTGTGGTAGGTGCGGGCTTGCAAGAACTTGCCAAAAACAAAAAATCATCTTGGGGCATCAATTATAATTATACCAATTTGGCTGCCTATTTTGCCCTAGTTAAGCAAAAACCAGATTATTTTCACATACCAGAATTTCACACCACCGACGCCAATTTTAGAATTAAAACTAAAGCTGGTATGATAAAATTTTATACAAGCTATGGCGCCAGCAATATTGGCCTTAGAAGACCAGATATTGATAGCCTTATTTTAAAGGATGCTTTTAGCATTAAAAACCATAATTTTTACAATAATATTAGCTGGAAAGAAAACTTAGGCAATGGCTGGAAAGTGAATACTGGCTTTAGTTTTAGTACTAATAGGGATGAATTATACCAGCAAATACAAAACCCTAGTAACACACCTACAACTACTAGTTATAGCTGGATTGACAGTAAAAATTTTACTACCAATAGTCGGCAAGATTTAACACAAATTAGAACTGTTTTTGACAAACGCCTTTCTGGTATTAGTGTCGTACATTTTGGTGGCGAATATTGGTATGGCTATACAAATACTAATTATAATAATACTAATTATATTTTGAAAGATAATTTTGCAGCATTGTTTAGTGAAGCCGATTTATATATTACAAACGATTTAGCCGCAAAAGTGGGTGCTAGATTCGAAAATTCATCTATCATCAACAAAAGCAATATTGCACCTCGCATTTCATTGGCTTATAAAACTAGTCCTGGTGCGCAAATGAGCTTGGTGTATGGTGAGTTTTATCAAAAGCCTGAAAACAACTATTTATATAGCAATCCTACCGCTTTGGGCTATATAAAAGCAACGCATTATTTAATTAATTATATTAAAACCAATGCTTTACAAACATTTAGAGCAGAGGCTTTTTATAAAAAATACCACAATTTAATTATAACACCACCAAATAATATTTACTATAATTATGGCGATGGTTATGCGCAAGGTTTAGAGATTTTTTGGAGAGATAAAAAAACTTTTAAAGGTTTAGATTATTGGTTAAGTTACTCATTTTTAGATACGAAACGTCAGTTTAACAACTACCCTAGCCAGTTGCAAACAACATTTGCAGCAACGCATACGGCATCGCTGGTGGTAAAAAAATTTATTACCAAAATTAATACAGGCTTCAATTTTACCTATAGCTACGCAACAGGTAGACCTTATTACGATTTTATAGCCAACGGTAATAAATATGATATAAAAGACCAAGGCAAAACCAAAGATTACAATAATTTAGGCTTTAGTTTAAATTATTTAACCAAGCTCGGCAAGTCGTATGCAGTAATAGTTGCTAGTGTTACCAATGTGCTTAACAGCGATCAGATTTATGGCTACAACTATAATTACAGCGGCACTTATAAAGAAGCTATCAGGCCGCCAGCCCCGCAGTTTTACTTTATTGGGTTGTTCTTAAGTTGGGGTGTTGATAAACGCCAAGATGCGATTAATAATAACTTATAATTTGGGTTTAAAGTTTAAGAGATTTATAAATTTATAGTACCAACCTAAATTCAATAATTAACTCATTATTCCATTCAAATCAAATAAATCAACATTAACCATGACAAACGAACAAAAAGACGAACAACTTTGGAAAACCGCCAAAGCTCGTGTAGCATTTAAAAGCAGCCTTGCTAGTTACTTAATTGTGAATCTATTACTTAATGCCATTTGGTATTTTTCTAGTGGCCCATATAGTTATTATTGGCCCATTTGGCCAGCATTAGGTTGGGGCGTAGGCTTGGCATTTCAATATTTTCATGCTTATCATGGGGATAAAATATTTAGTGCCGAAAGCGAGTATGAACGCTTAAAAAATCAAAATAAATAACCTTAAATATAGCTGTTATGGAACCCATAAACGACCCACTTTGGGAAATAGCAAAAGACAGAGCTAAGTTTAAAAAAAGCCTTATTAGCTTTTGTATCGTTATTCCTTTTTTATGGTGTATTTGGTACATCACTGCAGGTAACCAAGCTAGAAACGATATGTTTAATGAAGATATCCGTTGGCGCTTTAATATCCCTTGGCCAGCTTGGGCTACACTATTTTGGGGCTTTGGCTTAGCTAGCAAGTTTGTAAAAGCCTACGCCATAAATACCAAACAATCTATTGAAAACGAGTACCAAAAACTTAAAAATAAACTATAATACAAATTATCAATTATCAACACAAAAAATACAACAACATGAAACAATTATTAGTGATTGCAAGCCTTTTTATGGCAACTTTAGTAAGTGCACAAGGCAAATTTGAAGCAGGTATGGCAAAAGGTTTAGGCATGATGAAAGAAGCCAAAACCGCACCCGCCTTGGTAGAAACTTCTGCTTTTTTTGAGCGCATTGGCGATGCAGAAAAAACACAATGGCTACCTTATTATTATGCCGCATTAAGCTTATACCAAAGTGCTTGGGCCGACCCAAAAGCTGATAAGGACAAAGTAGGCGAAGCTTGTAAAGTATTGGTATCGAAAGGTATGGCTATTGAAAAAACAGCCGACTTGTATTGTTTAGAACAACAAGTTGCTATTTTACAAATGATGGTAGATCCAATGAGCCGCTGGCAAACGTTTGGCGCTGCTGCAAAAGCATCATTGGAAAACGCTAAAAAAGTAGACCCAACAAATCCTAGAATTTACTACCTAGATGGCATGACATTGTTTAATACACCTGAAGCATTTGGCGGTGGCAAAGCAGTTGCAAAACCTTTATTTGCAAAATCTGTAGAGTTGTTTAAAACATACACACCTGCTTCACCATTTCACCCAACATGGGGCGCAGAAGAAGCTGCGAAACAATTGGCTGCTTGTAACTAATTTATTTTACACCTTCCAAGTTTTTGAGAATTGGAAGGTGTAAAATCATAAATCCTAAATCTACAATCATAAATCATAGCCATGCCTTCACTTTTTTCGATATTAATTATACTGCACATAGCTGGGGGTACTACCGGATTAATTACTGGTGCGGTAGCTGCATCAGTAAAAAAGGGAAGTAAGTTGCACAATGGTGTGGGTAGAGTATATTTTTACGGGATGTTAATAGCTTCATTGGCGGCGCTAATCATCAGTTGGTTGCCCAATCACCACAATCTGTTTTTATTTGCTGTTGGTGGCTTTACGCTATACATGATAATAAGTGGTTATAGAATAATACATCTGAAACGTCAATTAAAAACAACAGATTCTCCAATTGGAACTATCGACTACGCTATTACACTTTTTGCGGTAGTATTTGGTGCGTTCTTAATCGCATTGGCTGCTTTTGCATTGAAAAATGGCAATACATTTAGCTTGGTACCCGCTGTATTTGGTGGCATTTGCCTTAATTATGCAAGATTAGATTATGGCTTGTTGAAAGGTAAAAAGCCACTTAAAAAACATTGGATGGCTAGCCATATTACAAGGATGATGGGCGGCTTGATAGCAACTTACACAGCTTTTTTAGTAGTAAATGTACACATACAACAAGATTGGATTTTGTGGTTATTGCCAACTGTAGTTGGGTCAGTTTTGATTACTAAGTTTTTAAAACAATATGCACCAAAAAGTTCAAAGTAGAACAAAGCGTACAAGTGTGCGACGCAACGATGTTTCATAGTACTACTACTGCTGGTTAACAAAAAATAAAAAAAATGGGAAAAAAGCATTTTTCGCCACAAGAAAGTCTGGCACTTATTGAAAGCATGATACAAAAGGCACAAAATAAGTTTGCAGAGAATGGACATTTATACTTGTTGTGGGGCTGGACAGTTTTTGTTTGTAGCTTTCTACAATTTGTTTTATTACATTTTTTCCAATACCAATACCATTACAGAATCTGGGGGATTACTTGGTTGGTAGCGATCTACCAAATGATTTATCTAAAGCGCAAGAAACGAGAAAGAACTGTAAAAACTTACTATGACGAAGTAATTGGTTATGTGTGGATAAGCTTTGTAGCCGCCATGTTTTTAATAGGTTATGCCATAAGCAATACAGGCAGCATGTTTAGTGCGTATTACACGTTATTTACACCTTGTATTTTAGTTTTATATGGTATTCCTGTATTTCTTTCGGGCATATTGCTGCGGTTTAAACCTTTAACAATTGGCGGCGTGGGCTGTTGGATAATCAGCTTTGTAGCAAGCACAAGCTTAACCAAAATACCATACGATTATCAATTACTTTTTATACCGATTACAATGCTGGTTGCATGGATTGTTCCCGGATATTTAATGCGTAAAAAATACTTACAAACCAACTAGTTATGATGAACGAAGAAACACCAATGAATGAACAGGAAAGCCTACGTCTGATAACCGATATGATTGCCAAAGCAAAAGCAAGTCACTTTCATGAAGATGGCACTAGTGCTATTTTGTGGGGAAGCGTTGTGGGCTTTTGTGGGTTATTACATTTTGCTGAATTATATTGGAAATTTAGTATTGGATTTGACGTTTGGATTTTAACGCTAGTGGCATTAATACCACAAATTTTCATCAGCATTAAAGAAAGTAGAAACCGAGTTGTAAGAACCGATATGCAAATAGCGATGGATGCTGTGTGGACAGTTTATGGCATTAGTATTTTTGCGATGATAGCATATATTAATATTATTCCATTTAGCTCGGCGCATTTATTTGCTAGCGATGGTATTACATTATTTCAAAAAAATGCAAAGGGTATCATAGAACCCTTTAAAGCTTTTGCTTTAAGTGGAAGTTCATTGCTAATAATTCTATATGCGTTTCCAACGCTGGTTACAGGTTTAGCTCGCCGCTTTAAACCTATGATTTATGGTGCCATGGCTTGCTATATTTTCTTCTTCATTTCTTTATATACATCTACCACATATGATAATCTATTGGCAGGTATGGCAGGTATTGGTAATTGGCTAATTCCTGGATTGATTTTGCGTAATCGTTACAAAAAAGGAAAAAACTGCTAATGTTTAAAGAACTGGATCCCATATTACATTCGCAATTACGCTTGGCAGTAATGAGCTTACTGATAAGTGTGAAAGAAGCTGAGTTTACTTTTATAAAAGATAAAACCAACGCTACCGCTGGTAATTTATCGGTACAAATACAAAAGCTAAAAGATGTAGGCTATGTAGAAGTAACCAAGCAGTTTGTAAATAATTATCCGCAAACTACTTGCAAAATTACGCTTGTAGGAATTGCTGCTTTTGAATCTTACGTAAAAGCCTTGCAAGAATATTTAGTGCCTAAAAATTAAGTACTTATAAATTGATATTTATGACCTAATTCGGCTGAATTAAATCCCATAAATTGCCATATAAATCTTCAAATACGGCTACTATGCCATATGCTTCTTTTAAAGGTTGTCTTACGACAACAATACCATCTGATTGCATCTGGTTATAATCTCGCCAGAAGTTATCGGTGTATAGAAATAAAAATACTCTGCCACCAGTTTGATTGCCAATTCTACTTACTTGCTCATCACCTACTGCTTTGGCTAGTAAAATGTTACAGCCATTTTGCGAACCTTTAGGGGCTATTAATACCCACCGTTTAGTATCGCTTAGTTGCGTGTCTTCTACCAAAGTGAATTGTAGTTTTTGGGTGTAAAAAACGATAGCTTCATCGTAATCGGCTACTACAAGGGCTATATGTGCAAGTTGTTGTTTCATATAAAAAGTGGTAAAATATGTATCAAAATAACATGAAAAGGTCTACAAAATGGGCAAAGTTGCGCAGCGAAATGAACGTACAAGAGTGCGACGCAACGAAGTTTTATTGAAAAACTGCTGCTGATAACCCAATAAAGCTTTAAAATGCTTGCTGTGACTGACTTTTGAGTAGTATTTTTAATTACTTTTGCCGCCCGAAATAAAAACATTCGGAATTTTTTATGAATTTTTTCATTAAACAACTAAATGCAGATGCACAGGATAGTGCTGCAGCCCCTGAAGAGGTTGTAGAAGCTACAACTGCAACAACAAATGCACCTGTGGAAGAAACTGTTGCCCCTGAAGCAATAGTGGAAGCAGCAACTGAACCAGTTGTAGCTGCACAACCCGTAGTAGAAGTTATTGCTACTGCGCATGATGATTTTGACTGGAGTGTAGACAAACGTAACGTGAGTTTGTACTCTAGCGAAGAAAAATTAAAGTACGATAAAGTGTACGAAGACACTTTTGTACAAATTGCTGATGGTGAAATCATTAACGGTGGCGTTGTTGGTTTAACTAAAACGGATGTAGTTGTAAACATTGGTTTTAAAAGCGATGGTTTGATTTCTTTAAACGAATTCCGTGACTATCCAGGTCTAAAAGTTGGTGACGAAGTGGAAGTAATGGTGGTAGAGAAAGAAGACAAAAACGGTAACCTTACTTTAAGCCGTAAGAGTGCTAGAATTTTCCGTGCTTGGCAACGTATTATGGAAGTTCACAAAACTGGCGAAGTGGTTACTGGTAATGTTACTAGCAAAACTAAAGGTGGTTTGATTGTGGATGTATTTGGTATGGAAACCTTCTTACCAGGTAGCCAAATTGACGTTAAACCTGTTACTGATTACGATCAGTTTGTGGGTAAAACAATGGAATTTAAAGTTGTTAAGATTAACGAAACTATTAAGAATGCCGTTGTATCTCACAAAGCCTTAATTGAAAGCGATATCGAAGCTCAACGTGTTGAAATCATGAGCAAATTAGAGAAAGGTCAAGTACTAGAAGGTATTGTGAAAAACATTACTGACTTTGGTGCATTTATGGATCTTGGTGGCTTGGATGGCTTATTATACATTACTGATATTTCATGGGGTAGAATTTCTCACCCAAGTGAGGTATTGAAAATGGATCAGAAATTACAAGTGGTTGTATTAGACTTTGATGATGATAAAAAACGTATCAGCTTAGGTTTAAAACAATTAACACCACACCCTTGGGATGTATTGCCAGAAGGCTTAGCTGAAGGTAGCATTGTAAAAGGTAAAGTTGTTAATATTGAAGATTATGGTGCTTTCTTAGAAATTCAACCAGGTGTTGAAGGTTTGGTACACGTAAGTGAAATTACTTGGGCTAACACACCTATCAATGCTAAAGAATTCTTCAAACTAAACGACGAATACGAAGCGAAAGTTGTAACACTTGATAAAGATGCTCGCAAAATGAGCCTGTCTATCAAACAAATGACTGTCGATCCTTGGAGCACTATTGAAAACAAATATGCAGTAGAAAGCAAACACAAAGGTTTGGTGAAAAACATCACGCCTTATGGTGTATTTGTTGAATTAGAGCCAGGCATTGGTGGTATGATTCACATCAGCGATTTAAGCTGGTTGAAACGCTTTAACCACCCAAGTGATTATGTGAAAGTTGGTGAACACATCGACATCATTATCATGGGTATTGATAAAGACAATCGTAAATTACAATTAGGTCACAAACAATTAGAAGAAGATCCTTGGAATTCTTTAGAAGATACATTTGCTATCGGTTCTACACACGAAGGCACTGTAACACGTAAAGATGACAAAGGCGCTTTGGTACAATTGCCTTACGGTTTAGAAGGTTTTGCGCCAGCTCGTCACCTTACAAAAGAAGACGGTAAAACAGTGGTTGCAGAAGAAACTTTACCATTTGTGGTAATTGAATTTGATCGTAACGAAAAACGCATCTTGTTAAGTCATAGCCGCGTTTGGGAGCAAGTTCAAGCAGAAGAGAAAGAAGCCGTGAAGAAAGAAGCAAGAGCTGAAGCTGAAAACACTAAGAAAGCTGTAAAAGCTGTTCAAGCGAAAGTTGAAAAAACAACTTTAGGTGATATTGGTGCTTTAGCTGAATTACGTGCGAAATTAGAAGGTGGCGAAGACGCTGCTAAATAATTAGTAACAAATTAGCTGTTATATAAACAGCCATCTTATGCAAGTAAGGTGGTTGTTTTGTTTTTGTATAGATTGAAACGCTGATGACGCTGATTAAGGGGATTTCCCCTAAAAGATAAAATAATGTTTCGCTATAAGAAAAAAATCAGTATTAATCTATATCATCTATAATATCAGTGTTCCTATCCTACTTTTGCAACATGACAGCATTACAAGATATTAAACAGCCTGTTATTCTCTTCGACGGGGTTTGTAACTTATGCAATAGTGCTGTTCAATACGTAATAAAACATGACCCAAATAATCATTTTCTATTTGCCTCATTACAAAGCCAATTTGGGCAGCAAGTGCTTGCAGCAAATCAATTGAGCAATACCAATTTCAATTCCTTTATTCTGCTTCAAAATGGTATTATTTACCAACGCTCTACTGCTGCTTTGATAGCGACTAAACAATTATCTGGGGCTATTCGCTTATTATATTGGTGTATTATTGTACCTAGCTTTATAAGAGATGGTGTTTATAATATTATTGCAAAAAATAGGTACAAATGGTTTGGTAAAAAAGACACTTGTTGGTTACCATCACCTGAATTAAAAAACAAATTTTTAGACTAAATAAAAAAGCCAATCCTTTTATAGATTGGCTTTTAAATATCCATCATTTTCTAATTATGCCTTCATCAATTCAACACTTCGATTAATGAAGTTGGTTAATTCAGCACCTTTCAATAATCCTTGAGATAGTAATGCTAAATCAGCTAAATTTCTAATTTGTTTAGCTTGTTTATCTACATCTGGTTCATGCAATAAAGTGCTATAAATCGGGTGATTACCATTTACGGTTAACGTTACTTCATCTGGCATTTGGGCGTAAAACGCAGTCATACCGCCACCTACAGCACCCATATCTTTCATCCGTCGCATAAATTCAGGACGTGTAGCTACTACAGGAGCATCATTGTTTACCAAGCCTTTTACTTCAACAGTTAAGTGCAAATCGCCTACTGGAAATTCAAATAATTTCTTCAAGGTTTCAGCATCTTCTTTGCTTAAAACGCTTTCATTATTGTCTTGCTTGTCTACCAAATTATCTACGATATCAGCATCAACACGCACAAAAGCTACATTATCCCATTTCATTTCCATATGGTTAATAAATGCAGCATCTACAAGCGTTTCAGCTTTTACGACTAGATATCCTTTTGCTACCGCAGCTTGTATATAAGCATCTTGCTGCACAGGATTGGTCGTATAAATAATTACATGCTTACCTTCTTTGTTTTTCTGTAAAGCCTCTGTTGCGGTTTTGTATTCATCAAGGGTAAAGAACTTCTTCTCTACCGCATTTTCCATTACCAAAAACTTATTGGCTTTTTCCAAAAACTTGTCATCAGTCATCATCCCATACTTCACAAATAAGCCTAAGCTTTCCCATTTATCTTCAAAAGATTCCCTTTCATTTCTAAATAATTCGTCAAGTTTGTCTGCAACTTTTTTGGTTATGTGGGCGTTTATTTTACGCACATTTGGATCACCTTGTAAGTAACTACGACTCACGTTCAATGGAATATCTGGGCTATCAATGACACCTTGCAATAACATTAAAAATTCAGGAACAATTTCCTTCACTTCATCCGTTACAAACACTTGGTTACTGTATAGTTGAATTTTATCCTTTTGTATTTCGTAGCTCTGCTTAATTTTCGGGAAATATAAAATACCAGTTAGATTAAATGGATAATCAACATTCAAGTGAATCCAAAACAAAGGCGTTTCATTGAACGGATATAATTCTCTGTAAAAGTTTTCGTAATCTTCTTTGGTTAAATCGCTTGGCTTTTTCACCCAAATTGGATTGGTATTATTGATACTTTTTTCCTCAGCATCTTCTTTTTTCTCTTCTGCTACATCGGTGAAATAAATTGGAATCGGTAAAAATTTACAGAACTTGTTTAATACAGATTTTACTTTACTTGGCTCTAAAAAGTCTTTACTATCCTCATTGATATGCAAAATAATTTTGGTACCACGGTCTTTTTTCTCCACTTCGTATAATTCAAATTCTGGGCTACCATCGCAACTCCAATACACCGTAGGCGCCTCTAGATTGTGACTTTGAGAAATTACTTCCACCTTTTCAGCCACCATAAAAGCACTATAAAAGCCTAGGCCAAAATGACCAATAATATTCGCATCTTTATATTTGGTTAAAAACTCTTCTGCACCGCTAAAAGCTACTTGGTTTAAGTATTTGTCTACCTCCTCTTTCGTCATACCTACGCCACGGTCGCTAAAGGTTAAGGTTTTCTCCTTAGCATCTAAAATCACATCAATTCGCAATTCGCCCAAATCACCTTTTGACTCCCCAAGCGATGATAACGTTTTCACTTTCTGTGTCGCATCTGTGGCATTACTAATCAATTCACGTAAAAAAATGTCGTGTTCACTGTACAAGAATTTCTTGATAATCGGGAAAATGTTTTCCGTATTTACCCTGATCTGTCCTTTTTGCATAATCGTGTATTGTTTATGTTATTTTTTCATGGTTGTTATCAGCTGTTGCTCTACTTTGAGCACCTGTTGCGTCGCACACTTATACGCTTTTCTCGCTATTCAACTTTTATCTAAGCGTATCACTTAACTTCATTCGCCTATTATCAAACACAATACCACCAACGATTACCTGCCATCATGACAATAAAAAAGCCATCCGATTTTCGAATGACCTTTTATTTAGACGCAAGCAAAAGTTATTAGTTTCTAATCTTTATATCGTCTGGTTCGTATGTACCTACTGCACTTGCAGCAGTACCAGCCGGTGCTTCGTAACGAAAAGCCAAATTAATTTTTTGACCAGCATACGTTGATAAATTAAATGGTCCAAACAAATCAAACGGAGTAAACGCCGTGGCAGAACCAGCTGGTACTGTGGTAATAAGTGTCCATGTAGCTGAAGAAACATTGGTACCTATAAAATTGGTAGACACATATATTTTAAATGTACCCGCTGGGTATCTTCTTGCGCATGTAAAAGATAATTTTGGTGTAGTACCTGCGGGAAGATTAATGTCTGGGGAAATTAACCAACTAGAAATATTGGTAGTGCGCAAAGCAGTAGAACCAAATGCCGTTACTTTAGGAAAAACATTACCGCTTAATGCGGCTAATGTGAAGGGTACATCACCAGTTGCCATGATATTTTTCCAACCAGGTATTACCGCAGCAGCAGTACCAGTGGCTGCATAGCCATTAAAATCTTCTTCAAACAAGCTACATCTAGGCCCATTAAACCTAATGTCACTGGTATCACGCAATATCAATTGCTTTGTAGTACCGTAAGTGGTATAAATCGCAGCAATGGTACCATTGCCGCTTGGAGGTTTTACGCCTGCAAAATTTGCATAAGCACTTGTGCGTATGATAATTCCAGCTGCACCACTACAATTATTGATTGTTATGTTAGTAGTATTTTTAAATTGAGAGGTGTCAGATAGTGTTTTGGAAGTATCACTTTTATTAAACTCGTAATTACTTAATTGAATTAGAGAACCCAAATTTGGATCTTGCATATTAGTGGTTAATTGGCTAACAATAACAGGCTTTGCCATCACAGTATTATTGAAACTACCTCCCGTAATATATTGACCGATCATAGCGCTTGGTATTGCTTCCACCGAAGCAGTTCCGTTAATATTGGCTTTAATTCCTAACTGGATCATTCCATTATAATCTGTAAGTGTTAACCCTTTACAATTAATAAATACTCTACGACCAATAGGAAATGTAGCATACAAACTGTTTGCATCTAGCAATACAGATAATGCACCAGTACTATCTTGGATATACATTGTTTTGTAAATATTACCAGTTCTATCATCAGCAATTACAACACCTGCAATTATAATATCTGTTGTAATGGCATCATAGGCACCAGCTACTGTATGCTTAGCTTTTAACGCTTTAATAGTAGTATTAGCCGTAATATCTGGATCAATATTAGAGAAAGGTGGCTCATCAAACTTCTTATTACAAGACACTACAATTGTAGCCGCAAATGAAAAGGCTGCTAACATCCCTAAAAGAAATACATTATGCTTCATTTATACTTAATTATATGATTTTGAATATTGTACGTATCATTTATTGGAACCTATAAATGATGTTTGCAAAAAAGTTAAGCCCATAGCCATAAAATAATTTAGGTGGAAACTTATTGGGATTTTTTTCTTGAAAATCAAAGCGCAGTTGCTCAAAACCACCCGTTATCATTGAAGTATTGTTCAATAAATTATTAATACCGATATTAAATACTAGAAATTGATTATGCTTCGAGCCTGTTTGCCTTGGTAATCGATAACTATACCCACCAAAGAAATCTAGTGTAAACTGAGCTGGTAAACGTGTTTGGTCAATAATGCCATACCATTGGTCACTATCTTTAATCACGCCATTTACGGCGGCGGCGGTTCTTCTAAGAGGATTAAAATTTAACCATATTTGATCGAAATAATTACCCGTAACAGTAAAATACCAAAACTTAGGGCTGCGATATGAGATACCTAAACTATAAGCTTCTTGAGGAGTACCTCCTACTCTAAAATTTTCGGAATAAACAGTTTCTTTACTTAATACTGCTGCATTATTGTCTTGCGTAACTGTGGCTTGTTGCTCACTATCGTAATAATATCTACCAACAGCAGCAGCACCTACTAATGATAAGTTTCGTGTAATCTTAGCATCAAAACCAAACTCTGCACCAAAATGCACTTTGTTAATTTTGCTTAAAGCATAGTTGACAAAATTTCTATAATCATCATGGTAAAAAGTGACCACATCCATGCCATCTCCAAACTTGGTATAATAACCAGTTAATCTTACTTTAATTTTAGGTGCATTTAATATATAACCACCTTCGACTGAAGAAATTTTCTCGCTATTAATGTCTGACTGAACAATGTCACGTGTTCTAGGCGATATATAAACATTATCAAAATATGGCGCCTTTGTACTGATGGCACCACTAACATATAAATAGTTTCTTCCATTAATCTTATAAGTAACACCCCCTTTTACTCCATAGTTGTTGAAATGATAAGATGCCGATTGTCCATAAGAATTATTTACATACAAGCCATTTTTATAATTACCATTTCTATAAAACGCTGTATTCGAAATTTCACCACTAATGAAGCAATCAATTTTATTATATTTTAACACTAATTGTTTCCAAAGAGCCGACCGATGAATGTTGATGTCATAATTGTAACCGAACTTATCACCCTTATATAAAATTCTATTTGGCGTTAAAATGTTATTTTGCCCAGCTGACGGATTTAGTGGAAAAGCGTTTTCAGCAAATTGGTTCAAATCAACATAAAACTCGGCACCAAGTAAATCACCTACTCGCTTGAAGTAGTTGTTTTTTTGACTTTGATAAGATATCCCAGCAGTAACATCTAAATGATTACCAATTTTTTTATTAAATACAATGTTGAAATTAAATTTTTTTGTATCGATAGTATGCTGTTCCACAATATACCTTGCGCGTTTTCCAGATACATTATTACCTGCAATACCGTTTGCATCTTTAATGGTTTCGTTGCTGCTATAATTTGCATAATATAATTTGCCCCAATTTATTTGGCTTAATAATGGATTATTAGCAAATGCATTGGCAACGCGTTGTCTTAAAGTAATATCGGCTTTGTAGCTAGGTAAATAACGATAATAATCTGGTCTTGGGTCAGCCGTATTATTCCAGTCTAACCCAGTTGTTGCGCTTTCACCAAAAGAATAACCAACTGCAGTTACCAACGAACTGTTATTTGACATCCTGAAATCGTGGGTGAAAATAATAAACGGTTGATGGGTTTTTGCCACATTTGCATTGCGCTTTTTGCCATTTTGATAACCCCAAGAAGGGTTGTAATAATTACTGCCAACCAAATCCATCGCTTCTTGTACAGTTGCAGTTTGGCGACCATTTTCTGTGGGCGCACCAAATGCTACTAACGATAGCAAATGTTTTTGACCAAAGCGCTTATCAACACCAAAAAAATAACTGTAGCTATTATAATGCGTCCCAAGTACATAACCTTCATCTGCACCTCTAAAACTACCAGCTAGTACATACGCCCAACCTTTTTTACGAATACCAGAGCCGTAATAGGCGTTTACTCTGTGGGTATAATTTCTATTACTTATAGCATAGCTAATTTGTGTTTGCTCACGTTGTTTGCTAGCTCTCGAATCGATGCTTGTACTATTTCCTATAGCGCCAAAACTAAATGTGTTATAACGCAAGCCAATAGATAAATCTTTAATACGCATAACGTCGTTTAAACCACCCCACAAACCAAAAGGTGTAAAACCATTATCTAAATTATCCATAGAAATGCCATTCATAAAAGTGACATTTAAATCGTTATTATAACCACGCATTCTAAAACGCGCAGGACTAAAATTGTAAGCAGCAGCAGCATAAAAAGGATCTCTACTTGCTGTAAGTACGGATGATATATTTTGATTGCTAGTCGTGTTACCAAAATCGTTATCGTCTAAAAAAACCATAGGAATATTATCCAATACATTGTCTTTTAATTCTTCAACCATTGCGCTATCAATGGCTTTTTGAGTGGTATCCCGTATAGGTTTTTGCTTATGTCCAGCTTGCGAATAAGCGCTTTCATAGGTTAGGAAGACCAACAAAAAAAATATCATTTGTCTCATACGTAAAGTTTGTTTCAAATACGAAAATAGGTTATTATAAATAAAGAAGATTAAAAAATTTTATTTAAAAAGTGTAATTCTATAAATTTTGCATTTTAAAATACTATAATTGTATTTTTACCTAACAATAGTTTATATGAAGAAAATTGCAACTTTTCTATTTTTAATACCCTTCATCATTTTTGCACAGCAAAAAAGTACCTATAAAGTGGCAGTTGTTGCTTTTTACAATCTTGAGAATTTTTATGATACAATAGATAATCCTTTAGTAAATGATGATGAGTTTACGCCAAATGGTCCGCGTAATTATAATAGTAATATTTATTGGAATAAGGTTGAAAAACTGGCAACAGTGATTGCACAGTTGGGTACAGATACCAGTCCGGATGGCCCAGCCATTTTGGGGGTTTCAGAAATTGAAAACGATACTGTATTAAACGATTTAATACACCATCCTTTGCTTAAGGCGCGTAATTACAAGTTTGTGCATTACGATAGTAAAGATGCCCGCGGCGTTGATGTGGCACTTATTTATAGTCCAAAATATTTTACACCAATAGCTAGTAAACCACTTTTTGTAGCCCTACCTGGTGGCAGTAAAAATGGCTATTATACAAGAGATATACTTTGGGTAAAAGGTAATTTTGATGGTGACACAATTCATATATTAGTGAATCACTGGCCTAGCCGATTAGGTGGCGAAGAAAGAAGCGCACCAAGTCGTGCAGCCGCGGCTGCGGTATGTAAAGCACAGATGGCTAAAATATCAGAAACAGCGCCAAATGCTAAGTTTATTATTATGGGCGACTTAAACGACGATCCTACAAGTTCTAGTATTACCAAAGTATTGAATGCAAAAGCTACTATCGATGAGGTAAAACCAGGGGGCATCTATAATCCATGGACCAACTTATATAAAAAAGGAATAGGAACTTTGGCTTATCAGGATGCGTGGGGCTTATTCGATCAAATTATGATCAATTACCCTTGGTTAACAAGAGCGCAAAATGGTTATACCTTCTATAAACCATATATTTTCAATAAAACATTTTTAGTAGAAAATATTGGTAAATACAAAGGATATCCAATGCGTACTTGGGATGGTTTAACATACCGAGGTGGATATAGTGATCACTTCCCTACTTATTTAGTAGTGGTAAAGAAAGTAAACTAAACACTATAAATATTGTGAAAAAAATGCTTAAACATATACAGCAAATGCTTTGACATGATTTTATTTACCAAACATTTACTAAGCAAATTCTGCAATGATATCTGCTACAGTTTTAGACGTGTTGTAAAAGCTTACCAGTTTTTGAATGACACTTTCTACCACAGCATCAGGGCAGCTAGCACCACTTGTCATTAAAATTTTTATAGGTTGGTGTGATGGTAAATAATTGGCTACTACGGATGTGGCTTTTGTATGCCAATTACAATGTAGTATAGCTTCTTTTGATAATAATTTATCAGCATTATCTACAAAATAAGTTGGAAGCTTTTGTTCGCACAATTCTACCAAATGCGATGTATTGCTACTATTATAACCGCCAATAACAATGGCCAAATCTGCCGCTGTTTGTAGCATATGTGTTACTGCTGTTTGGTTATCATTTGTAGCGTAGCAAAGCGTATCCCTTGTGTCAGCAAATCGCTCTGCAATCGTTGTTTCGTCTAATCGGTAATGAGTCATTACCAATTGCTTTAAATAGTCAGAAATGGCTTGTGTATCGGTTGCTAACTGTGTGGTTTGATTAATAACCCCAAAACGTTGTAAATCTTTAGTGATATCAAAGCCCTCAGAGTATTGGCCTTTAAATTCGGTATAAAAAAGCTCAGGATTTACCTCGCCAGTAATGTATTTGCCAAGCTTAATCGTCTCCGCCATATCATTGACAATAATAGTTGGCGTATTTACCGCTGCATGAGAGAAGGTAGCCCGTGTTTCTTCATGCTTTGGCTTACCATGAATAACAATGCTGTAGCCTTTTTTTGCAATTTGCTCCCCACGGTTCCAAACCTTTTCTACAAATGGACAAGTTGTATTGTATTTTTCAATTGGTATGCCTTTTTCATTGAGTACTTTTTCTATCAATAGCGTGGTGCCAAAAGCAGGTATTAGTACTACATCTTCTTTGGTAATATCGTCAAAGCTAATCAATTGCTTGCCATAAGTATCTTGCAAAAACTGTACGCCACGCGCCTGCAAGTCGGCGTTTACTTGCGGGTTGTGTATCATTTCGCTCAACAAAAAAATACGTTTACCGGGGTTTTCATCAATGGTTTTAAAAGCAATTTCTATCGCATTTTCTACGCCATAGCAAAAGCCAAAATGCCTTGCAAGATATATTTGTAACCCACCAAAATCTAGTAATGTTGGCGAAAAGTCTTTCTTCAACTTGTCTTCGCTTTTACGCTTTGCTTTTACAGCACTTATTAGTTGGCTTCGATAAATATTGGGAACCTCAAATTGCTTCATAATCAGATAAATAACAACAAATACAGTAAAGTGTTTTAGACGTTTGGTGTTATTTAAACTTTAAAAAACCGATAATTTGCTCTAGATATTTCTGGTCTATCATATCGAAATCGTCAAGTTTGTCGCTATCAACATCTAATACGGCAACCACGTCTCCATGCACCAAAATTGGTATTACAATTTCGCTTTTTGAATCACTACTACAAGCAATATGACCAGGAAATTTTGATACATCAGGCACAATAATGGTTTTGGATTCTGCCCAGCTTGTACCGCATACACCACGCCCTTTATTAATTCTTGTGCAAGCGATTGGTCCTTGAAACGGCCCAAGCACTAGTTGGTCGTTTTTTACTTGGTAAAAGCCTACCCATAACCAGCCAAACTGTTGTTTTAAAGCTGCTGTTACATTAGCTAAATTAGCTATTAAATGTTTTTCGCCTTCTACAAGCGCAGCTATTTGAGGTAATAATGCTAAGTACTTTTCTTCCTTAGTACCTTTTATCGTTATTTTTAAATCTTCTGCCATAGTAATAGGTTATATTAGGCGAAGATAATAGTTCATCAAGAATTTATACCACCATTTTAACGCATCAGTATATACAAGTTAGCAAAACTCAGTGATGGTTTTATTGTATTAAAATATACTTCAATAAGTCTACTATCGCGGTTTCTATTATCTTAGCAGCCAGCCATCATAACTGCAATGAAACCAACCAAAAATATTACTTTTAAACACAATATAGACGCACTGATTGCGGCTTGTATTGGTGCAAGTATTATTTATTGGTTTGCAATACAACATGGTATTGGTGTTTCGCCAGATTCGCTTACTTATACCAGTGTCGCTCGCAACATGCAGCATGGCAGATTTTGGTACCAGTTTGATGGCATGCCCCTAACTATTTTTCCTTGTTTTTATCCTAGCTTTTTAGGTAGTATCATATTTATTACTCAACACGATATTATCGCCATTGCCCCCATCATCAATGCGCTTTTATTTGCTGCAGTTATTTTTATGGTTGGCTGCTTGGCACAACAAATGGTAAGCCATAAACTGTACAAATGGCTACTATTAAGCTGCCTAATTATCAGCAGTTCGCTGGTTGAAATTTATAGCATGTTGTGGAGCGAAACCTTGTTTATTCTCTTACTTGTCTTATTTTTTATATTTCTACACAAATACGGTACTAATTATAGCCTTAAATCATTAATGCAAGTAAGCGCTATCGCCGCTTTAGCCTGTGTTACACGCTTTGCAGGCGTTACTTTTATAGCCATCGCAGGCTTGGTAATATTGATGGATGGCCAATTGGTATGGCGCAGAAAATGGTGGCATTTATTAACTTTTGGTATCGTTAGTTTATTACCTCTTATTGCCAACTTGTCTTACAACTATTTGCTGCAAGATACTTTAACAGGGATGAGGCAAAAAAGTGTTACACCTTTTACTAATAATGTACAATTGTATGGCTCGGTTGTGTACGATTGGTTACATCTACCACAAATACTACACCCATATGCCACATTTATCGGTTGTGTATTATTTCTAGTTTTGGTGGTAATAATTGCAAAACGCTGCTGGCAACAACAAGCCATCTATAGCTATCAAAACATTGCTTCCGTTGGGTTTATTATGTATGTGGCATTTATTGTTATTACCTCATCTATTTCTCGGTACGAGCCAATTAATAACCGATTATTATCGGCTGCTTTTATACCTATGCTTTTGGCTACTAGTTATTGGCTACCACCTGCCCTGCAACAACTAAAAATAGCGGCAGCTAGAAGGGTTGCAACCGCCGCATGTCTTACCGTTATTGGTTTATTTCAGTACCAGCAATATTTATGGTTGGATGATTGGCGGGGCATGGTTGTTCGCTATGGCGTACCCGGCTATACCGATGCTACTTGGCAGCAATCGCCTATTGTGCAGTTTTTAGAAAAGCAACACGACTACTTTGTCCCTAACATGGCTATTTATGCCAATGCCAACGACGCTGTATATTTTTTTAGCGGACTAAGTTGCGAAACCGTACCAGAAATAGCTCACACTAAGGAGGTACAAGACTTTTACAGTTCCAAACCGCATTATATTGTATGGTTTATTAATGAGTTTGATAACCCAAGTATTGTAAGGTTAGAAACCATACAGCAGCACCGACGTTTAGATACACTTAAAACCTTTTCAGACGGTTATATTTTAATGAGTAGCATGAAACAATAGGCTTCTTTTCAGCATTCACTGCCCACTTCCCACAACTCTCTTTCTGCTTCTTTGCTTTGCTTATTCCTCACTTGGTTCCCAAAGCTCTATTTTATTACCCTCAAGGTCTATAATATGTATAAACTTGCCATATTCGTAGGTTTCAATATTGTCTACAATAGTTACGCCTTCTGCTTTTAGTTGTTCTACCAATGCTTCAAGATTTTCTACACGGTAGTTAATCATAAAGTCTTTGGTAGACGGGGCAAAATAAGTAGTGGTTTCAGAAAAAGGACTCCATTGTGTAGCACCTTTTTTATTGGGGTCTGCTTCTTCTCGCCATTCAAAAGTGGCACCATAGTCGTTGGCATCAAAACCAAGATGCGTTTTGTACCATTCTGACAATTGCTTTGGGTCTTTACATTTAAAAAAGATACCGCCAATACCTGTTACTTTTTTCATGCTGTGAGATTGTGTATATGTGTAAATATGATGCTTTACGAAGCTAAAGTATTTTGGTCAAGATAAGATGTTCCATCAAAAGTTATTGGTATGTTCATACACATTTGCCTGCCCTATATATTAAAAACTGCGAAATCCCTTGTCTATTATTTTGGAATTACTCTTTGCCCGTTTTTGTCAAGATAATGAACGCCACCTGAAAAATGAAAGCCCCCGTAGTATTCAATAAAGTCACCCTGTAAGCCCATATAGCAATGCATTGGTTGTTGACTAACAATCTCTCCCTTTGTATTAATTATAGCGTCAAAAAAGTAATCGTTAACAACATCAAATTCTTGATAGCTTAATCTAACAGCACATAGACCGTTTTGAAATCTATCCACAAAGTAAAATTTTGGTTTTATAACAATGTCGCCGTTTTCATTTTTAAAACCCCATAAACTATCCTGCTTAAATTTTACCAAAGTGTCTATTGAAAATACTAAGGAATTGCTCTTGAGGTTTTGATAAATCTCAACTCTAGAATAAGTTTTATTCCCAATTCGGCGTCCTGTAGTATCAATAGGATAGAAATTTGAAAACGGAATATTACTTACATAAGCAATATCCTTAGTAAATGCTTGGTAACCATCTTTCCATGTTCTTTTAAACTGATTTATTCCTTTTTTGTTTATAAACCACTGCCTAGTTAAGCTGCTAATTCGAGCAAACCCCTCACTAAAATCTGTTTCTGGGAAATTGTCTTGAATGTCAAACACTTCATTGCCTAAAGTATCGATGCAAACCCATTTATAACCCCTCGTAATTACTTCTTTCGAAACAAAGTATAGGCCGTCACTAAACTTTTTTACAACAAGATAAATTGGTTCTATTTTAATATTACCAGTTTTGTCAATAAACCCATATTTATTATTCTGACTTCTAAACTGATAAAGTTTATTGATTTGTCCAAAACTTTGCGTTGAAAAAAGTAGAATCAGTATTGTTAGTTTAGAACACATCGATATTTAGAATGACTTGCAATTCAAAAATAGATAAAACTTATTATTGATTATCACCAATAAAGTTCCTGCCACCCAATAAAATTATTTGTACTATATCATTTCCTTTTCCTAAATTAGCATTTAAAACAATTTGTTATGTCAAAAGGAACCAAAAGCACTGTTAAACGTCAGTTTAAGGGTAGCGTAGATGAAATGATTACCGCAATATCACTGCTATTTGCAGTAGTGATGGAACAGAAAACCAAACTAGAAGGCGAGTTTCCCTTGTGGGTGCCACCTTTTTTGGTAAACATTGAGCAAAAAATTACCAATAGCTTTAAAACCTTTTTGGGTTTTGACGATGCCGAAGCACTACGAAAAGCGACCATGGCCTTGCATCGTATTCAAGTAACGGCGCTTGATGACCTTACCACGCTAAAAAAACGCCTCACCACTTTTGTGAAAGACAAAAACACGCTTACCGAATATTTAAAAACATTTGGCTATGATACATATTATGATAATGCCAAAAACAATGAGTCACAATCTGATTTAATTAACCTGCTGTTTCGTATAAATAAAAAGATAACGCCAGAAGTAAAAGCTGATTTATTAACCAAAAACATAAATAACGATTTACTCAATCGCTTGGTGGGCTATGCCGAAACGATGAACAATGCCAATATTAACCAGGAAAGCTTTAAGTTCAATAAACCTAACCAAACAGCAGACCATAACATTGCGCTTAATAATTTGTACAACGAAGCAATGGATGTGGTAAAACTAGCGGCTGACTTTTTTAAGAAAGACAAAGCCATTAGCAGCCGCCTATCGTATGCAGCCGCTCTAAAGCAGGTAAAAGCGACTAAACCAACCATCACACCCCCTAGTTCTACTACAAAGCCCGTTTAAAAGCGGGCTTTCTTTTTGTAGCCGTGCGGTAGCTATTGCCCGGAGTGTGCGCTAGCTTACCCCGAGTATGCTTTTTGTCACCCCGAGTGTGCGTTATACTACCCCTAATGTTCGCCACTTCGCCCCCACTATGCGCTACGCCACCCCGAATATGCTTTTTGTTGCCCGGAGTGTGCGTAATGCCACCCCTAATAAGCGCTGCATTACCCCGAGTGTGCGTTGCGTTACCCAGAGTGTGCGCTGTATTACCCCTAATGGTAGATAGACGACAGACCATAGTCCATAGTCCACGGTCGATAGTCGATGGTCGATAGTCTATAATATATAGTCTATTGTCTACCGTCTATGGTCTATGGTCTATTGTCTACCATCTATGGTCTATCGACTATGGACCATCGACCGTGGACCATCGCCCTTTAACCATCAACTATTGCCTTACTTTTGCTACATGCTTACAAAACAAGAAGAAGACTTTATTGTGTACTGGGCCAAACAACGAGACACCTACAGGCAGAGCTTTGTAGAGTTTGTAAAAGGTATGTCGGTAGGTTTGGGCATTAGCGCAGCTATTATCGTGGTGGTTATTACAGGCTGGTTCGAGCGGGCAAATATGGTGGCTAATAGTAAAATGAGCGCCATTGTATTTGCATTGGCATTACTCATTATCACCGTATTTATGGCTTGGCTGTACCGCAATTTTCAATGGGAAAATAAAGAACAGCAGTACCTAGAACTTTTGGCCAAAAGGGATAGAAGCAAGCCATCAACTCTAGAAGAACCATTATCAGACACCATTAATCATAATAGCTAAGGCAAAGAGAAAATTAGCTAGAATATCGTAATTAATTATGATAATTTACCCAATAAATAGCCTATTTTCAAATAAAATCCCCAGTTTTTGGCTTGGATTTTTTCATAACCTTTACCCCCTATCTTTGCCCACTTAAAAATTTTTAAACCGTTACTAATTATGCAACTGAAAGGTTTAGTACGCTTCTTTGCGATTGCCCTAATTCTTATCTGTATCTATCAATTATCATTTACGTGGTTTGTACATAGCCACGAGAGCGATATGGAAGCTAAGGCTGACAAATGGGTATCAGCAAATTATCCTTCTGCTGACAAGAAGTATTCAGACAATGAAGCGCTAAAAGCACTTTATGCTGACACATTGAAAGAGCTAAAAAGAGCTCGCTTACAACGCTTATTAGACAGCACCAAAGACACTAAAATTGGTCCATTTGGTTTAACAACCTACCGCAGTGCAAAAGACAAGGAAGTATTACTTGGTCTTGACTTGCAAGGTGGTATGAGTGTAACCGTGGAAGTAGGTTTAGATGGCTTGGTAAAAGCACTTGCTAACTACAGCAAGGACGCTGCGTTTAACAAAGCCCTTGAAGCAGCCATAGCAAAAAAAGCCAATAGTGGCGCAGACTTTATCACGTTGTTTACCAACGAGTTTAAAGCTGATAACCCCAACGCTACTTTAGCACCGCTCTTTGCAGGAAAAAGTAATGGTAAAATTAAGTTTGACGATAGCGACGCTAAAGTAACGGCTTATTTACGTGACCAAGCTGAAAGCGCCTTTAACAATACTCTGCGTGTATTAACCACACGTATTGATGGTTTTGGTGTATCGTCTCCAAGCATTAACCCCGATAAAGTAAAAGCGGTTATTAATATAGAATTGGCTGGTGCTAACGACCCCGAAAGAGTACGTAGAATTATCCAATCTAGCGCCAACTTACAGTTTTTTGAAGTTTATAACTTAAACGAAGTAGGCGATGGTCTTGTAGCTGCTGATAAAGCTGTGCAAGACTATCTAAATGGTACCAAGGCAGTAGTTGATACTACTAAAAAAGATACTGCATCGGTAGCTGCGGTAGATACTTCTAAAACCAAAAAATTATCTGATTTAGCGAAAGGTGGTGTTGCAAAAAATAGCAAAGTGGATAGTTCTGCTTATAAAGCCAACGAAGCACCTATCAGACGTTTAATTCAATTTACACAACCACAACAAGGCAAAAACGGTCAAACGATTTTTCCTGCAGCTATTGGTTATGTAAAAGCAATCGACACTAGCAAATTGAATGCGTATCTACGTATGGATATTGCGAAAAGCAAGTTCCCTGCTAATATGGTGTTGATGTATGGTAAAGTAGACAGCGAAGATCCTGCTGTATCAAAAACTATTTTACAGTTATACGCAATTAAAACGTTAGACAATGGTCAAGCTGAGTTAGAGGGCGAACACGTTGCTGAAGCCGTACAAGACTTTACAGAAGGTAAAGTATCTATTAAAATGAATATGGATAAAGTGGGTACCAACATTTGGGCTAAAATGACTGGCAAAAATGTAGGTAAACCCATTGCTATTGTACTAGATAACTTTGTATATTCTGCACCCAATGTAAACGAAGCCATTACAGGTGGTAATTCTTCTATTAGTGGTAATTACACGGTAAAAGAAGCGCAAGAACTAGCAGATATTTTAAAGAGTGGTAAATTGACAGCAACAGCTAAAATTGTTCAGGACCAAGTGATTGGGCCAACACTTGGTAAAGCTGCTTTAAAAGGTGGTGCTTTATCTTTCTTAATTTCTTTCATTGTTATATTTGGTTTAATGCTTGTGTATTACAATACAGCAGGCTGGGTTGCTAATATTGCGTTGATATTAAACTTATTGTTTACTATTGGTATTTTGGCTGCGTTAGGCTTTACTTTAACGGCGCCAGGTATTGCAGGTTTGGTATTAACAATTGGTATGGCGGTAGATACGAACGTAATTATTTTCGAACGTATTAAAGAAGAGCTTACCAAGGGTAAAAACTACGCCACGGCAGTAAATGATGGTTACAAAAGGTCACTATCACCAGTGTTAGATGCGCACGTTACCACTTTCTTAACGGCTGCTATATTGGCTTACTTCGGTTTAGGCCCTGTATTAGGTTTTGCTACTACGCAAATGGTAGGTATCGTTTTATCATTATTCTGTGGTATCTTAATCTCACGTTTGGTTACAGACTTATACATGGGTAAAAATCGCCACTTTGATTATTTTACTGGTTTGTCTAAAAAAGTATTCAAACATGCATCTTTCAAGTTTATTGAATATAGAAAAATAGCTTACGGTATTTCTGCGGTGGTATTAATTTTAGGTATTGCATCTTATTTCAATGGTTTCGACCAAGGTGTTGAATTTGCTGGTGGTAGAAGCTATACTATTAAATTTACCCAAGCTGTAAACCAAGAGAAACTAGCAGATGAGTTGAAAGTTGAATTTGGCGGCCAAACACCAATTCTTAAAACAGTTGGTAGTACCAATCAATTAAACATCACCACTGCTTATAGAATACATGAAACTGGTAAAAATATCGATTCACTGGTGGAAGCAGCTTTATTTAAAGGCTTAGCAAACCATTTACCTGCTGGAACTTCTTATGCTGAATTTGATACCAAATTCAAACAAAGTTCACAAACTGTATTACCTACCATTTCTGATGACTTAAAAGCGGGTGCTCAAAAAGCTACTATATTTGCCATCTTGGTTATCTGTTTGTATATCTTCATCCGTTTCCGTGATTGGAGATATAGCTTAGGTACTATTTTCTCTTTGTTACACGACGTATTCGTTACACTTATTGTATTCAGTTTTGCACGTAAAATTGTGCCTTTCCCATTAGAGATAGATCAGCACTTTATTGCAGCGATATTGACTGTAATTGGTTTCTCTATGAACGATACCGTAATTGTTTACGATAGAATTAGAGAAGATAGTAAATTGATGAAAGGTGAATCTAATGCTACCATCATTAACCGAGCAATCAACCAAACATTAAGCCGTACGGTAATGACGTCTTTAACCGTATTCTTAACCATTTTAATCTTATTCATCTTTGGTGGTGAGGTTACAAGAGGTTTCGCATTTGCGATGCTGATTGGTGTTATCACTGGTACATATTCATCTATTTTTGTAGCGGCGCCTATTTTGGTTGACTTTGCAAAAAGCAAACCATTAGGTTCTTCTGAAGTTAAAAAATAAGAAATTGATATAGTTAAATAAAAAGCCCTGCGACTAATTTGCGGGGCTTTTTATTTAAAATTGGCTTAAAATAAAAACACTTAATACAATTAACGTTTTTTTGAACGAGATTCAGCGTAATATTGCAAAGGCTTATGAATATCTCTTTAAAACATATTATTAGTAAGTATCTATTGTTTATCCTAGCTATACAGATACTTAATATTAGTGTTGATGCCATAGATTTTCATCCTATTTATAATCCGCATAGTACTGCAAATTCGGATTTCAATGATATCAATTCTGCGGTAGAATATATCTCCGAAATAGTTTTAGGCTATAAGGATGCATTTCCCGAGATACAAAAGCAAGGCGAACAAAAAAATACCCAATCTATTAAACATAACGTAATAAAAATATACGAGCCTAAGCCGTTTCATTTTAGCGTTGACCAACAATTTATTACCGTTGTATCGTTTGTTTATCCTTTAGATGAAAAGTATTCTTTCTTGTTTTCAAAAGATGTCACGCCTCCGCCGCCCAAAGAAGCTTAATTATTTAAATTAATGCTGTCCTATAACGACTACATAAGGATGGTGAAGTAGCCGCTTTACCAAAGCGTAACGGCTAATCACGATAATTTAATGTAGAAGCTAGATGATATTGGCTACACTTGTATGCAATTATTTCATCTTACTTACGGCACAAAACATCACTATTTTATAACGATTCAGTCATTGGACTTTTATAATTAGAGTATTTGCTTATAATAAACATTATATGATGAACAAATTAATAAAATACGGATGGCAGAAAGGGCTTATTATATTAGTCTTTTGCAATGTAAATTTTTTACATGTAATAGCTCAGCCCGGCTTATTCCAGAAAGATTCTATACAAATTAGCTTAGATAGTGCAGAAACGATGTTTCTTAAACAAAATTTATTGGTACTGGCACAGAAATATAATATTGATGCACAAAAAGCATTGATTATACAAGCCAAATTATTGCCAAACCCAAATTTTTCTTTAAGCAGAGGACCGTTGATTCCATTACACGATGATCAATCAAATTATCCCAGTTCTAATTTCTTTAAGAACGCAGAAACTGCCGTATCTGTTTCTCAGTTAATTTTATTGGCAGGCAAAAGAAATAAGCAAATAAAAATTGCCGAGGCGAATGCTAAATTAGCAGAATATCAATTCTACGATTTGATTAGAACGCTAAAATACACATTAAGAACAGATTTTTTTACCATCTATTATCTGCAACAATCGGCAAGGGTATATGACAAGGAAATTGCTGCATTACAACAAGTTGTCAACGCTTTTAACCAACAAAATGGCAAAGGCTATATTTCAGAAAAAGAAGTCATACGTGTAAAAGCGCAGTTGTATAGCTTGCAAAGTGAATACAACGATCTTATTAACCAAATAAACGATACGGAAAGTGAGCTACGTTTGGTTTTACAGGCAAAAAACAGTTACATTATACCAGTAGTAGACAATAATAAAGTAATGGGGTTGCAGCCATCACAGTATTCTGTAAGTACACTTATCGATTCAGCTTATAAAAATAGAACCGACTTGTTAATGGCTAAGGCCAACACGGATATCAGCAAATTGAACTATAGCTATCAAAAGGCATTAGCAGTTCCCGATTTGACAGCTTCTTTAAGCTATGATAGACAGGGTAGCTATGCCCGCAACTTTAATTCGGGAGGTATTGCTATCGATCTTCCTTTTTTCAACAGAAACCAAGGTAATATTAAATCGGCCAAAATACAGATAGATGTGAATGCAACAACGCAAAAAAGCATTGAAGCAACTTTGGAAGAGCAAATAAATAGAGCCTTACTAAAAGCGTATGATAACAATAAATTGTTTCAAAAAATAGATCCGAAATTTTTAAAAGATTACGATAGGCTACTTAATGAAGTGCTTATCAACTACGAAAAAAGAAATCTCGGTTTATTAGATTTTTTAGATTTCTATGATTCTTACAAACAAAATGTTATTCAAATAAATACCCTGCAATCTAACTACGCCAATACATTTGAAGATTTAAACTTTTATACTGGCGCAAATTTTTTCAACTAAAATACTTTCAGACATGAATCACTCAGTTTTTTTAAAATCGGGCAAATACCTTGTTGTTCTTTTCTTTATAAATGTAGGATTGTTAAGCTGCAAAAGTCACCCAGAAAACGTGATTGCTGAAAAAGAGAAATATATTATACCAGACTCTTTGCAAAAAAGTATGCGTATAGATACCGTGAGCAAATGTCCATTGCTAAATGCGTTAACCTTAACTGGTAGTGTAGATTTTGACCAAGATCATCAAGTAAATATTTACCCATTAGTAAGTGGTAATATTCAAGATGTAAAAGTGCAAATTGGCGATTATGTAACTGCTGGTCAAACTTTGGCTATTATAAAAAGTAGTGAAATGGCAGGCTATAGCAATAATTTGATTGTAGCAGAAACCAATCTAACAGCCACAAAAAAACAATTAGATGCTGCTAAAGACCTGTTTGCTAGTGGACTTTCCTCTCAACTTGAGGTTACAGCCGCACAAGCCAATTACGACCAAGCAGTAGCGCAGTTGCAATTAGTGAAACGTGTTTTAAAAATTAATGGCAATAATACTCAGGGCGATTATGTGGTAAAAGCCCCTATTAGTGGTTTTATTGTGCAAAAAAATATTACCAATAATACGGCTATTAGAGCCGATAATGGAAATAGCATTTTTGCAATATCTGATTTAAAAAATGTGTGGATTCAGGCGAATGTGTATGAATCAAATATTGGGAATGTGCATTTAGGCGACGAGGTAAATATTACAACATTATCTTATCCTGGGAAGATATTCAAAGGCAAAGTGGATAAAATACTAAATGTGTTAGACCCTACTAACAAAGTAATGAAAGTACGAATTGTACTTCCAAATACAGATTATTCATTAAAGCCACAAATGTTTACAAGTGTAACCGTGTTAAGCAAAGAAAATCAACAAGCTATTTGTATTCCTTCCAGTGCCTTAATATTTGACCATAGCCAATATTATGTATTAAAATACCAAGGTAAAGGTGTTGCAGATATTACACCGGTGCAAGTATTAAGCACTTTAGGAGATAAGACCTACTTATTAGGTGGTGTAAAGGAAGGCGATATCATAATTGCTTCACAAGCTATCCTATTCTACGATGCATTAAATAACTAATTTTTACCTCATAAATCAATCCAATGATTAAGGTTATAAAAAACATTATAGGCTTCTCGCTAAAGAATAAATATTTCATCTTATTAGCTTCTTTAGCGTTAATTGTAACAGGTATTTTTACATTCAAAAATATGCCCATAGAGGCATTTCCGGATGTAACAAACACAGAGATTAGCATTATTACACAATGGCCAGGCAGAAGCGCCGAAGAAGTAGAAAAATTTGTTACTATTCCTATCGAAATTGCACTGAACCCAGTTCAGCAAAAAATAAGTTTACGCTCTACGTCTATATTTGGCTTGTCGTACGTAAAACTCATCTTTGATGATGATGTTAAAGACCCACAAGCAAGGCAACAAGTAATGAACCTGTTGCAAAATGCAACCCTTCCTAATAATATTCAGCCATCTGTACAACCTCCTACTGGCCCAACAGGTGAAATTTTTAGGTACAGTTTAAGAAGTACGGTAAGGGATGTTAGGGAATTAAAAACCATGCAAGACTGGATTATTGACAGAAAATTGCGTGCAGTACCAGGCGTGGGCGATATTGTAAGTTTTGGGGGTAAAACAAAAACTTACGAAATTAAAGTAGATCCAGGCAAGCTTACTTCTTTAGGTATTACCCCACTTGATGTATTTACAGCAGTACAAAAAACCAATATTAATATCGGGGGCGATATTATTATCCAAAACAACCAAGCTTATGTGGTGAGAGGTATTGGTTTACTCAACGACATCAACGAAATAAAAAATATTGTTATTCTTAATAATAATGGTATTCCTGTTTTAGTAAAAGACGTTGCAGAAGTAGCCATATCAAATGTACCACGTTTGGGTTGGGTAGCAAGAGCAGATGGTTTAAAAGATAATAAAGGAAAAAGGATCATTACCGATGATCCAGATGTGGTAGAAGCCATCGTATTAATGCGTAAAGGCGAAAATGCTTCTAAAGTGGTAGAAGCTGTAAAACAACAAATTGAAAAGCTGAATAATGTTGTCTTGCCATCAGACACTAAAATCGTGTCTTATTACGACAGGTCAGATTTGATAGAATATGCAACACATACGGTATTACATAATTTGATAGAGGGTATCTTATTGGTAACCTTGTTGGTATCCTTATTTATGTTTAACTGGCGTACCACATTGATTGTATCAATGATTATACCTATGGCGTTATTATTTGCATTTATCTGCCTGAGTTTAATGGGCATGAGTGCTAATTTATTGTCACTTGGTGCAGTAGATTTTGGTATTATTATAGACGGTGCCGTGGTGATGGTAGAAGGGATGTTTGTGATTCTAGACCATAAAGCCATGAATGTGGGTATGGAGCGGTTTAATAAACTTGCCAAATTTGGTCTTATCAAAAATAATGGTGCTCAATTAGGTAAAGCCATTTTCTTTGCCAAAGTCATCATTATCACTGGCTTATTACCAATCTTCGCTTTCCAAAAAGTAGAAGGTAAAATGTTCTCGCCTTTAGCTTACACGTTGGGTTTTGCGCTTTTAGGTGCATTAATTACAACACTTACTTTAGTACCTGTGCTAATTAGCTTACTATTAAAGAAGAACGTGCATGAAAAACACAATCCTTTTGTACACCACCTCACGGGTTTTATGCTTTTTGGTTTTAGTAAGGCCTACAAAGTAAGAAAAATATTAATACCAATATCACTTGTAATAATGGTATTGGGTATTTATTCCTTTAAATATTTGGGGTCTGAGTTTTTACCAGAATTAAACGAGGGTTCAATCTGGTTGCGTATCCAAACGCCTTACAGCATTTCACTCGATAAATCGGTAGAAGTATCGACAAAAGCTAGAAAAATATTAATACAATTTCCGCAAGTAAAATATTGTGTATCGCAAACTGGTAGACCAGATGACGGAACAGATGTTGCTGGTTTTTATAATAACGAATTTTCGGTAATGTTATATCCTGAATCTGAATGGGAACCAAAAATGTCTAAAGAGGAACTAATAGATTCGATGAACAAAAGTTTATCAGTAATTCCGGGCGTTAATCTCAATTTCTCGCAGCCGATTATGGACAATGTGGAAGAAGCTGTGTCGGGTGTAAAAGGATCTATTTGTGTGAAAGTTTATGGTGATTCCCTGAATTATATGGAATCGAAGATAGAAGAGGTGAATAAGATCATGAAAAAAATAAATGGTATTGAGGATTTGGGGGTAATACATAATATTGGCCAACCAGAATTAGACATTCAACTCAACCAACAAAAAATGGCTTTGTATGGCGTAGCAACTGCAGACGCCAACTCTGTAATCGCCATGGCTATTGGTGGTTTGGCAGCGTCAACCTTATATGAGGGCATTAAAACGTTCGATATTCGAATTCGCCTCCCAGAAGAATTTAGAAAAACACCAGAAGATATTGGTAATTTGTTAGTGCCTACACAAAGTGGGTCGAAAGTACCCATTAAAGAAATTGCATCTATTAGTCAAAAGACTGGCCCTTGCTTAATTTTTAGAGATGACAATGAAAGATATGCTGCTTTAAAATTCTCTGTAAGAGGACGTGACATGGGTAGCGCCATTGCCGAAGCACAAGACAAAGTAAACGCAGCGGTAAAATTAAAAAGAGGCTACAGAATGGCTTGGCAAGGCGATTTTGAAAATCAGAAAAGAGCAGAAGGCAGACTATTACAAGTGGTGCCAATAAGCTTACTCTTAATTTTCTTATTACTGTTTACCATGTTTGGCAACTTAAAAGATGCAGGCTTAGTGTTTTTGAATGTACCATTTGCCATTGTAGGTGGTTTATTTGCCTTACATATCACAGGTACTAATTTTAGTATATCGGCAGGTATTGGCTTTATTGCATTATTTGGTATTTGTATACAAGATGGGGTATTACTAATTACTGTTTTCAAACAAAATTTAGATAAAATAAAAGGACAAGCTGGTTCGCTTTATGGTGCCATCAAACTAGGTGTTAACTCTAGAATCAGACCAGTAATGATGACAGCAATGATGGCTGCTATCGGGCTTTTCCCTGCAGCTATTTCGCATGGTATTGGTTCAGAAAGTTCAAGACCATTAGCGAGGGTAGTAATTGGTGGTATTTTGTGTGCAATGATATTTTCTCTATGGGTATTCCCATTAATTTTTGCTTGGGCCTACCGTAATGTAAACAAAAAACCAGAAGGAAAAATTGATTAAACTATAAAATAAATGCTACTGAAGCATCAACTCGGTTTTTTTTGACGCAAGTTCAGTAATGAACGAAACGGGCTGCCATTTCCATGGTGGCCCCTTTTGTTATTATATTAATTTTAACGTATCACCATTGCAAATCCATGTATTTTGCAGACGTTCATAAATGAATTTGCGTTGAAACAACTATTTATCAAATACTTTTTGATAATAATGGCATGTCAAATACTAAGCCAAGGTATTGATACCATTATGTACACTCCTGTGTACAATGTCGATTACTTGGTGGATTACGATGATATTGACTCAATTGCTGACTATTTTACAGAAGCTACAACAAGCTGTAAAAACGGTTTCCCAAAAACTTCAAAGAAAGGAAATACCTCAGAACAATTACATCAAAATAGTAAACACACAATTACCAAGGTATTTGAGCCAATTATATTTTTAGTAGTGCCGAAACCATCCATTCCAAACATCCTTTTTGCTTATCCCTCCAATGAAAGGCATCATTTTCTTTTTGCAAAAGATATAATACCAGAACCGCCAAAGGCATAAGAGTTTTAGTCTCCTCCTTTTTTTGATCCGCATTGGTTGGTTGTATTATTTAACAACCACCTTACTATTATTAGCATTAATTACAATTTATTATACAGTGTTTACAGCTGCACTAGTAAGCTTCAATACATTTTTCAAAATAGAACAATAGGCTGCCCGCCCAAAATAGTAACAACTATTTCCTATTGACTATTATTCAATACATAAAAAATTCACTATGTCTAAAAAAATATTTAGGCCCATTTGTCTGAAATTACTACTAATAGTGACCTTCAGTTTCATAGTTAATGGTACACTTTTAGCACAAGCCGTTCAAGACACAATTAGGCTCAGCCTCCGAGAGGTAGAAAAAAGATTTGTAGATAGCAATTTTGTATTACTTGCCCAACATTACAATGTAGATGCACAAAAAGCATTAATTGAACAAGCCAAAGTATGGCAAAACCCAACGTTGAATACCGACTTTATGATTGGTGCCAATGGCAAGTTTTTAAATTATGGCAAGGATGCCAATGGTGACTATGTGGGTCAGTATTATGTACAGCTTCAGCAGCTAATTTTAACTGCAAAAAAGCGTGGAAAGCAAATAGCACTAGCAACTACTAATGCCAAGTTAAGCGAATTACAGTTGCAAGATGTAATGCGTAATTTACGTTATCAACTACATCAAGATTATTATCATATTCAGCAGCAATTGGCCTTGTTTGCTATTTATAATAATCAGGCGGTACAGCTAAACAAGCTCTTAAAAGGGATGGAAGCACAGTTAACTGCCGGCAATATTGCAAAAAAAGATTTTGTACGTGTACAAGCTTTAGTAGTATCGCTACAACAAGATATTGTTGACTTAACTAAAGATTTAGCTGATAATGAAGCAGATTTAAAAACCTTATTGCAGGTTACAAATCCTAATACATTTATTAAACCTAGTGAGGTTTTAAGTACTAGCATTCAACTACCCGAAAGCCTTGAAACACTCACTAGTATAGCACTAAAGAGCAATCCCTACTATTTGCTACAACAATCGCAAACAGTGTATCAGCAGCAAAATCTCACTTATCAAAAAGCGCTACAAACACCTGACATTACACTTGGACCAAACTTTGACCGCAATTCAAATTTTGCCCCTAACTATATCGGGCTTGGTGTATCGCTTCCAATACCCGTATTTAATAAAAATAAAGGCAATATTAAATCGGCAGAGGCAAATATTAAACAACAAAAAGCCATTACACAAAGTGCTGAAACCGAACTGCGCAATAATGTAGCAAATGCTTACAGAAAATTAATGCTAAGTATTAGCCAAAATAATGCTACACAAAAAGACTTCTATAATAGCTACACACTTATTTACAATAATATGGTTGAAAGCTATCAACAACGGCAAATCAATTTACTAGAATTTTTAGATTTTTTTAATGACTACTCCGATAGCCAGCAGAAACTTTTGCAGCAACAATTAAACCTACAATTGGCTAAAGAGGAATTGAATTATCATACCAATCAATGATAAATCTGATTGCAGTGTTAATAAAACGGTCATTACAATATATCAACAGAAAAAAATATTACCATGAAAAAAACAATTTATAAAGCAGGTATTTTACTAGTACTTACTACTAGTGCTTGTCACGAGACTAAAGCACCAGAAACAACCACCAAGCCATTTATTATTAGCGATAGTATGGCAAAAATGATAGCCATAGATACCGTTAAAAACCTTTTTCTTACAAGCACTATTACCTTAAGCGGCGAAGTAAGTTTTAACGAAAACACGATTAACAAAGTGTTTCCGCGTAGCAGTGGTCAGGTGATTGAATGCAAGGTAAGTCTTGGCGATAAAGTAACGCAAGGTCAAGTACTTGTCATTATTCGCAGTGCAGATGTGGCTGGCAGCTATGCAGATTTAACCAGTGCCAATGCCGATATAAATATTGCCAAAAGACAACTTGACAATACGCAAAACTTATTTACCAATGGTATTGCAAGCGAGCGTGAATTAAATGAAGCAAAGCAGAATTACGAAAAAGCTAAAGCCGTTAAAAGCAAACTAGAAAGCACTTTAGCCATTAATGGTGGCAAAAACACCAATGCAGGCGGTACTTACACGCTTAACTCACCTATTAATGGTTACATAGTTGAGAAAAAAGTAAATGCCGGCAATTTTATACGACCTGATATGGGCGATTATTTATTTACCATTTCTGATTTAAAAGACGTGTGGATATATGCTAATGTATTTGAAGATGATATTGCTAAAGTGAAAGAAGGTAATACTGCTGAGGTGAAAACCTTAGCTTATCCTAATAAAATATTTACAGGTAAAATAGATAAAATAAGCGAAGTGCTAGACCCTACCAGCAAAGCCTTGAAAATAAGAATACGATTGGATAATGCAGGTGGCTTATTAAAACCAGAAATGTTTGCCAAAGTAATTATTAGCAACCAAGAAAACACGCAGTCGCTTAGTTTACCTACCAAAGCTTTAATAGACCAAGATGGTAAAAGCTTTGTGGTGGTATACAACAGTAATACTGACTTAAAAATTGCAGAAGTAACTGTTATAAAAACTGTAGGCGATAAAACCTATATCAGTGGTAGTGTAAAAGACGGTGATAAATTGATAGTAACCAATCAATTACTGGTGTTTCAGCAATTACTAAATACAACAACCCCTTAATGGCTGACATCTATCATTAGCAGTGCTTATGTTTTTGCACTTATTAATCACCCTATTATTTAATTTAAGATGAACAAGTTTATAAAAGCTATCATACACTTTTCACTTCGCCACAGAGCCTTGGTATTTTTTCTTACCTTGGTAATGGGCGTTATTGGATTTGTGAGCTATAAAAATACACCCATAGAAACCTTTCCTGATGTAACTAATACGCAAATTATCATCATTACGCAGTGGCCTGGCCGCAGTGCTGAAGAGGTAGAAAAATTTATTACAGTTCCACTAGAAACGGCATTAACATCGGTTCAAAAAAAGAGCAACCTACGTACTACCTCCTCTTTTGGCTTAAGCTATGTACGTATTATTTTTGATGATGGCGTAGATGATGCTTTTGGTAGACAACAAGTATTAAGTCGCCTTGGCAATGTAGATTTACCCGATGGCCTAAAACCAGAATTAGAGCCGCCTTATGGTCCTACTGGCGAAATTTATCGCTATACATTAAGTAGCAAAACACGTAACATAAGAGAACTTTACACCATTCAAGATTGGGTGCTTGACAAAGAATTTAAACGTGTACCAGGTGTGGCAGATGTGAACAGTTTTGGTGGCGAAGAGAGGAGCTTTGAAGTAAGTGTCAATCCCAATTTATTAACGAAATATAGCCTATCATCTTTAGATGTATTCAATGCCATTAATAAAAGCAATATTAATGTAGGTGGCGATGTTATTGAACGTAATGGGCAAGCTTATGTAGTGCGTGGTATTGGCTTGCTTAACAATATCAATGAAATACAAAATATTATTGTTACCAAAATTAGTGGTGTACCCGTTTTGGTACGTAACCTGGCCGAAGTAAAAGAAACGGGTAAACCCAGACTTGGCCTAGTATCTAAAGACACGACAAGCGATATTATTGAAGGTATTGTGGTAATGCGAAAAGGCGAAAACCCAACCGAAGTATTAGATAAAATTCATGAGAAAGTAAAAGAAATTAACGAAGATATTTTACCGAAAGATGTAAAACTAGTGCCATTTTACGACCGTACCACCCTGATGGATTTTGCAACGCACACCGTTATACACAACCTTATTGAAGGTATTGTATTGGTTACTTGCATTGTACTGTTGTTTATGGCCGACTGGCGTACAACCGTTACCGTAAGCATTATCATCCCACTATCGCTACTATTTGCGTTTATGTGTATGCGTTTAAAAGGCATGACGGCCAACTTGTTATCGATGGGGGCGATAGATTTTGGTATCATCATAGACGGTGCCGTGGTAATGGTTGAGGGCTTATTTGTAGCACTAGACCATAAAGCCAAAGAAGTAGGTATGGAGAAGTTTAATAAACTTGCCAAGCTAGGCCTATTTAAAAATGTAGGTACAGAAATGGGTAAAGCCATCTTCTTCTCTAAAATCATCATCATTACTTGCTTAATACCCATTTTCGCTTTCCAAAAAGTTGAGGGCAAAATGTTCTCGCCACTAGCTTATACACTCAGCTTTGCATTACTTGGGGCACTTATTTTTACCTTAACATTGGTACCTGCGCTATCTAGTATTTTGCTACGCAAAAATGTTCGTGAAAAACACAATCCTATCGTAAGCTTTTTTGAAAACGGGGTTAAATACTTATTTGAAAAAGCCTTTAAAGTACCAAAGCTGAGTGTACTAATAGCAGTAATTATAATGGCATTAAGCTTTTTCTCTGCTAAGTTTTTAGGTAGCGAATTTTTACCCGAATTAGATGAGGGTGCTTTGTGGGTAAAATCGCAATTGCCTATGAGCGCCTCACTATCGCAATCAAAAGCCATTTCAGATAAAATGACAGAAATGATTCGCAAGTTTCCTGAGGTAAAACATACGCTTGCCCAAATAGGTAGAACCAATGATGGTACAGACCCTAAAGGCTTTTTTAACGTAGAAATAGCGGTAGACTTAAAGCCAAAAGACGAGTGGCGCAAAGGCATTACTACAGACATGCTTGTAGATAGTATGGACCGACAATTGAGTAAAATTCCAGGTTTGTTACTCAACTACTCGCAGCCAATTAGGGATAATGTGGAGGAAGCGGTGGCTGGTGTACCCGCATCGCTTGCGGTAAAAATATTTGGCAAAGACTTTAAAGTACTTGATAGCCTTGCCAACCAAGTGCAAGCCACCTTGGGCAAAATACAAGGTATTGAAGACTTAGGCGTATTGCGAAATCTTGGTCAGCCAGAGTTTAGAATAGAACTAAACCAAGAAAAAATGGCCTTGTACGGCGTAAGCGTAGCCGATGCACAATCTGTAATAGAAATGGCCATTGGCGGTAAAGCAGCTACACAATTGTATGAAGGGGAACGCAAATTTGATATTAGAATACGCTATCAAAAAGAATTTAGAGACTCGGAGGACAAGATAGAACAACTGATGATTCCTACACAGGATAGCAGCAAAATACCGCTGAAAGAAATTGCAGATATTAGAACCCTTACAGGCCCTGCTTTTGTGTATAGAGATAATAACAGCCGCTATATACCTGTAAAATTCTCTGTACGCGGTAGAGATTTAGGCAGTACCATAGCAGAAGCACATGAAAAAGTAAACGCTGCGGTAAAACTACCCCATGGTTACAAGCTTAGCTGGAACGGTGAGTTTGAAAACCAACAAAGAGCGGTAAATACCTTAGCTAATGTAGTACCACTTTGTTTGCTAGCTATTTTCTTAATCTTATTTATCACGTTTGGCAATGTAAAAGATGCGCTACTCACCATTATCAATGTGCCGTTTGCGCTCATTGGTGGTATACTAGCGCTTCACATTACAGGCATCAACTTTAGTATTAGTGCTGGCATTGGGTTTATTGCCTTGTTTGGAGTGTGTATTCAAAACGGGGTGATATTAATAAGTGTGTTTCGGAAAAATTTGAGTGCCAAAATGCCGTTCCATGAAGCCATATTACAAGGGGTTATTTCTAGGGTACGCCCAGTAGTAATGACGGCTTTAATGGCAGCCATTGGGCTATTGCCAGCGGCAATATCTACAGGTATTGGAAGTGAAACACAAAAACCACTAGCCATTGTAGTAATTGGTGGGTTAATTACCTCTACTATATTAACACTTCTAATATTGCCAATCATTTATACATTGGTGTACAATATGATGCACAAACGAGATAATAGACAGCTACTAAAGCAAACAGGGCTAGTTTCTCGTTCTTAAACTCGGTTTTTTTTACGCAAGTTTAGTAATGAATAGAACGGGCTGCCATTTCCATGGCAGCCCGTTCTATTCATTAAATAAGCGAAAACATATTATACTTAGTTTGTTCACACGAAACCTTTAATATGTGGATAAATATAATAAAGCAGTATATATATTTTAAGCCAGCTTTTTTACATTGCAATTAAATAAAATTTAACCAATTATGGAAGCGTCAAAAACAACACCCACAACACCAACAGTACCGAAGCCACAAAGTAATTACCAAGACATTGTGCACTATTTAGCAGCCTGTAAAACAGCATTAAAAAATGCTGCACTACCAGCAATAGCGCCTAAGCTATTGGGCATAGGCTATACACCTGCAATAATTGGTGCCAAACTGCAAGAGGTAGCAACTTTAGAAACGCTACACGAACAGCAGAAAAAAGAGTACGGTGAACAATACAAAGCCACTGTTACCTATTCGGCTAAAGAAAATGCCCTACATGAGACCTATTCAAAAAACCTAACCATTTCAAGGGTGGTATTTAAAAACGATGTAGCGGCACAAGTAGCTTTAGGTTTACCGGGTGAGCGTAAAAAAAGTAAAAGCGGCTTTCAAGCCCAAGCCTTACAGTTTTATAATGGCGTATTAAAAAATGCAGATTATCAAACAGCATTAGCCATAAGAGGCATTACAGAAGCCATATTAACCGCTCAAAAAACAGGATTTGAAGGCTTGTCTGACTTAGCAGCTAGCCAAAAGAAAGAAACTGGCGAGGCGCAGGCAGCTACTAAAAAACGTGATATGGCGCTAGATGCCTTTGCAGATTGGATGAGTGACTTTAAGAAAATGGCCATTGTAGCCCTTAGCGACAGCCCACAATTACGTGAACAGCTCGGTTGGAAAGAATAAAGTGCTAAAAAACAGTATGCCCCCTAACAATAAAAGCCCAATTTGCTATTGCAATGCGGGCTTTTTTTGAAAAAAACTGTCGAGAAACAGACGCTAACCCGTTTCTTAGAGCCTCTCACCCATTTCTTTATGCCTCTCAATCATTTCTAGGTGACCCTCGATCATTTCTGAGTGCCTCTTGCCCATTTTTTGATGCCCCTCACCCATTTCTGAGTGACCCTCAGTTGTTTTTTGGTGCCTCTCAACCATTTTCGAGTGATCCTTAGCCATTTTTGGATGACCCCTGCCTTTATTTTCTAAACCTGTAGATTTTTACTTTTTAAAAGCCCAACTCGTTCACCATTGGTTGTAGTTCAGTAAGGGCTTTACAAGCTTATTCAAATAGTTTAAAGTTTATTGGCATATAATCGCCACTAACATTGCGGCTTGTAGTGCTTTGTGTACTGATAATATGCTACATCTGCCCAATTTAATGTCAGTTCTTCAGGTACTGCTTTTACATCGGTATGCGCAAAATAGACTTGCCATTGTTTTTACCTTCGGGTAATAGGCTTGCGATAAAACTGACAGGTCTTTAAGACCTGTTAAGTTTTGTTAATACTGACCCATTTTTTAGAGATCTTGAAATTTCGGAAACCTTCAAAGTCTGCGAGGTACATTATATATTAAACTGCAATATATTGCACCCCTTCAGCAAGCTAACACCCCTCTGATGAGGGGACTTATTAGCTGCCAATCTAGCCCTGATTCGATAGCTATCTGGTGGTGAGGACTAATAACCAAAAGCTGAACTGCCGATTGGCTAAGTACAAAAAGATGCGTTATCGAAATCTAAACATTCGCTAAAGGCAAGCTTACCGTAAACGTGGTACCTACATTAGCTTCGGTGCTAAATTCTATGGTGCCATTGATATTTTCTACAATACCCTTGCAAATGGCCAAACCTAAGCCCGTACCTGAGGTTTTGGTAGTAAAATTGGGGGTAAATATGCGGCTTTGCATAGCTTCGGGTATGCCTTTGCCATTGTCTGTAATACTAATTACCACCGTTTTTGCTTGCTGCTGTTGTACAATGGTTATGATTGGTTTGCGGGTTTCGTTTTCATCGCCCACCGCCTCTATTGCGTTTTTAATCAAATTGGTAAATAGGCGATTTAGTTGGGTTTTGTCAGCAGTTACTAAGCTAGCAAGTGCATGCTGATAATGAATGGTAACCCCCTCACTGTGGTGATACAAAGCTATAACCGAACTAAGTACGTCGGCTATATCGAAGGTGTCTAGCTTCACATTGTTAATATTGGCAAACTGTGAGAAATCGCCTGCAATTTTAGCCAATTGATCTATCTGTTCTACTAAGGTGGTGGCTACTTTTTTGGAGAGTTCTTTACTATTGGCAGCGTCAGCATCTATGGCTCTAAGTAAGTATTGTATACTTAGTTTCATAGGTGTGAGCGGGTTTTTAATTTCATGTGCTACCTGCCTTGCCATTTCTCGCCACGCACCTTCCCGCTCGCTACGAGCAAGCGCTACAGCACTTTGTTCTAGCTTCTGCACCATGGCATTATATTCGTTTACTAATGGCGCTATCTCATCATTTCTGTGCCAAGTAATAACCTCATTGTGTTGCGATAAGTTCACTTGTTGCATTTTATCGGCAATGGCTTTAAAGGCAGATACAATACGCTCAGTAAGCAAAAAAGCAATAGCGCCAGCTAGTAAAAATACAAAGGCATTTAAATTAATGAGTGTTGCTATAAAGTTAGAAATCTCTTGCGTCAACTCTATTTGCGAGTTTAAATAAGGAATATTGATATAGCCAAAAGCATGGCCTTCCTCATCAAAAATAGGGATGTAAATACTGATATATTTCAGGTTGCCAATATACTCTGTCTGTACAAAACGGCTGGCTTTGTTGTAATGCAAAGCATCAAAAGCCATCGGGTTCATTTGATAACTTAATAGCGATTTGTTGTAGATATAAGGTTGTGTAGTGGCTTTAAGCGAACCATTGGCTGTAAACAAATTAATATCTACATTATACACTTCCGATACTTCGGTTATTTTATGTTCAAGGTCGTTTACATACCCTACATCATATAAGGTAAGCACATCATCCAAAAATAATTGGGTGCGAATTTCTTTCACCTTGCTTTCAATTTCGTTGCCTATTAATTGTATGGTTTTGCTAAGCCTTGCTTCGTTGGTTTTATTAAACCGACTAATGAAAAACGAAATAGTAGCTACGCCTACTACTACGAAGGAAAATAAGCTAACAAAGATGATAGTGGTATGTATTTGGGAGCGAATATTGGCTTGCAACAATTGCTTAAGCGTGAGTTTCGAAAAATCTGTTCGCAGCAAATAACTACCTGCATGAAAACTCACTACTAATATTAAAAAAGTAAAAAATAAGTAGGCGAATAAGGTAGCTACTTCTATCAAGCCAGGGTCTTGCCTAGCAATAATAATAGACTTAGCATTGCCCGCATTGTACCAAAGCTCGGTATAATCGGGGGCTGTAATTTTTTTGTATTCAAATGGTGTTAATGCTTTGCTGCTTATTTGTGTCGGAAAATCGTAGTCGTTAAGCTTGTTTACTATCCTCCCGTTGATATACACAGCATAAGCATAATTGGTATTTAAGTCGATATTTAAATCTTGTACCTGTTTGAATAATTCTGGATACAAGGCTTCGCTTTTATAACGTTTAGGCTTTACTACTACAAAAAAATAGCCGAGCTTCACACCTTTGTTTTCTATTATTTTTTCGAATAAATAATTAACTTGATCGGCATTTTGGTAGGTATATAAATCTGGCATACTGCCAGTTTTGCCTTTAGTAACTTCAATAGTTTTTAAGATAGCATAAGTGGTAGAATCATCGTTGTATAAAGGATGGTACAAGCTATCAAAGGTGTAAATACGCGTATCAAATTTATTGAGGTAACCAGAAAAATTTTGCCCTAGCAAGCTATCTTTCAAAAATTTATTGGCGTACTCAGATTGAAAACGATGAAAATTTGTAGCAAGGCTTTTATTATCAAAATTAGCCATCGCTATGGCCAATAAATTTTCGCCATTGGGGTCGCTTTGATAGGACAATCGCTCTGCCATTTTTTTACGTTGCTCCCACTCTACGATTTTGTTTTGCGAACTTACCAAAACAGTGCAGGAAGCAGCTAACCACATCATCCAAAAAATAAAAAAAGAAGATTTTAATAGTGGTAAATGGATATCGCTACTACGCCAATAAACCAATACCATATAGAACAGCAACCAAGCCAATATGGCTAAATGCATGGCGGTTTTGTTGCTACCAACGGTAAATGATAAATATAAAAAACCTGCTACAAGTACTACCAACAATTGCTGCCAAAGTGGTAATTGACTTCTAAGAACGGGCCTTAATAAAATGTGCGATAAGTGATAAAAAGCAAGCGCTAAGAAACCCAAAATAATAAAACTAATTACGCTATAGATGTCTAAACTAAAGAAGTTGGTAACATCGAATGAGATTTTAGAATCTGCTACAATACTGGTAATAATATTGGCTGTAAGTAAAGTAACAGCCAGCAGTAAAATTAAGTTAACAAATATTGTCCATTTAGGTACTTGTGTTTTTTTACGCTCATCTGGATTATTAAATTTATAAAAGCCAATCAGCCAAAAGGCTAGCATACTATTAATTAACAAATGGCCTAGAGATGGATGTAACTTATTAGACGCATAAACCGACGGATCGAACAAGCCAAGTTTAGCATACTGAAATGGAAAAGGCAATATATAAGTGAGCAAACGCAGCACTATCACTGTAAATACTAGCGCAGTAAAACCTTTTGCAAAGCCTTTGTCTTTAACTAATTGCAGGCTCACACTATTTAACGCAATCACAAAAAGTAATACCGCCAATGTTCGGAGTAAAATAGTCGCCAAATCGTAGGTGATAAAATAATCGCTTTGCTTAGGTGAAATTTTAAAAATGGCTTGTCCACTACTATTATGAACTGCATAAGCCCCCGCATCGTTCCTTATATCGTATTGAGCATCTAAATCGCTAAAGCCATCAAAATTGGTGTGTAAATATTTATTCTCAATAAAATAATGCCATCGAATAGGTATTACCGCATAGCTTAAAATAGTTTGCCCATTAAAACGCACCGTTTTTTTAACGACTTCAAAATTGCCATTTTGATTAGTAATAAAATAGCTGCCATCGCGTTGTGGCAAATTCTGGTTTGGTAAATAGTATTGGTTACTATTCCAATACGTTAAAATAGGATGACCAACATCGTTCAGCACATTTACAAACAATCCAAAAGGCAGTTTTTGTAATTGCGAAATATTAGGTGTAAGCGTATCTTTTGTAAGCAACGATAATAAAGCAGTATCGTTGTAAATTTTATCAAACGTTAGTTCATGCTTAGCTAGCTTAGCTTCGAGTTGTTTTACAACTTGCTTGGGTGCTGCACGATAAATTAAAAAAGCTGTAACCAAAATAGAAGCCACATACAAACACAAAGCTGTAATTAGCAAACGTTTATTGAGCGCAAAAGCTGTGCGTAATGATTGGGTCAAGCGTTTTTATTTAAGCGTTTTACTTCGTTCCAAATATCGTCCATTTCACCTAAAGTCATGTCCTGCAAGGCTTTGCCGCGTTCGTTGGCTATGGCTTCAATTTGTTGAAAGCGGTACATAAATTTTTTATTGGTCTTTTCTAAAGCACCTTCGGCATCTACCTTCAAAAACCGTGCATAATTGATAAGGCTAAATAGCACATCGCCAAATTCTTCCTCTATGTGCGCTTGATTATCTTCAGCAATGGCTTCTTGTAGCTCGCTTATTTCTTCTTGTACTTTTTTAAATACGTCTTCTTTGTTTTCCCATTCAAAACCTACTTGCTTAGCTTTTTCTTGAATACGTGTCGCTTTTACCACTGCGGGTAATGCTTTTGGCACGCCACTTAAAACGCTTTTTTTGTTATTGGTTTTAAGTTTTATTTGTTCCCAATTGCGCTTTACATCTTCTTCATTTTCTACTGTTACATCGCCATAAATATGCGGGTGGCGTATAATGAGTTTTTCGCTAATGCCATCAATTACTTCTTGTAAAGTAAATTGGTTTTGTTCGCTACCAATTTTTGCATAAAATAAAATGTGCAACAGTACATCACCTAGTTCTTCTTTGATGCCTTTAAAATCTTGATCGGTAATCGCATCAGCAAGCTCATAGGTTTCTTCTAAGGTTAATGGACGTAAAGTATCTATGGTTTGTTTTTTATCCCAAGGGCACTTGGCTCTTAGGTCATCCATGATACCAACCAATTTTAAAAAACTATCTGATAATGTAGGCATTGTAAAGTTTTAATGTGATAACGAAAAAGGTAAGGCGGCTACAATGAGAAAACTAATAATAGCAACTAAGAAAAACATGAAATATAACAATAAACATTTGATGAATGTTTTCAACCTACCTTGGTGGTAGAAGTTGCGTATGGATTTATATACGTAAAAAAATGTACCTAGACTAACAACTGATGCTAAAAAAGAGAAGAGTCCAAAATGAGAAAGACTGTAGACATAATTTAAACCCAACTCTAATAAGATCAATAAATAAACACCGATATAAAGGTTAACGATAAAAATAATATGATTAACATAATAGAATTGCTTTAATCGCCTATACAATAATTGCAATATTAACGCCATAAAAGGTAAAGTAATAAACATCACTTGAGGTATTTTATGCGTTACCTCTTCTCTGTTTTCAGATAATCCATCCAAAAAACCTTCAAAAGCGCTTCTACTTTTCGTATCACTATGTTTATCCTTCTCTTTACTAGATACTTTCAACCCACTGGTGGATACTGAATCTGGCTCATCATCGTCTTTCGTTTCTTCAATAGACACATCATCTACAATAATATCTTTCTTATTTATTCCATTTTTCAAATCTTGTAAACGCCTTTTTACGGCTGTGTCTTTGGTTTTAATTATCGAATCTTCCAGCTTTTTTAGATATACACTATCTAATTTATAATCAATTTTTTTGAATGTATATTTATTAGCTTTTGAGGAATCTTTTATTACGGTTTTCTGCGCGCTGGCGATATTATGTGTAATTGTATCTTCATTAATTGTATTACCAATAATAGACTTGCTGATTTTTAAAATACTAACAACGGTTTTCTGTTTATTAATTAGCTTTTCTTTAGCACTAGCATCTTTAGTTTTAAGAATAGAATCAGATAATATTTGATTAATAGCCTCTAATGAATCGATTACATGCTCCTTTTCAAAATTTGTTTTAAAATTTGCCTGTATACTATCGCCGATATTAAAAAGACCACCCTTATCGCTTTGTTCATTAGCAGCTATATTTTTACCATCCTTCCCCTTATGTTCTTGTTTATTTACTGAAAAATAAATTAAAAAGAAAATAGCCGACGTAAACACATACATTCTAATTGGATTCAAATAGCTGTTTCTACGTCCACGCATGTACTCGTAAGCTAAAAAACCAGGACGTAAAATAAGGTAGCGCAACGTATCAAAAAACTTACCGTCAAAGTGGGTAACATCTTCTATAAAATGCCTTACTAAATGTAAAAAAGATTCTTTTGGCTCCACATTTTCTTGCCCACAAACATGGCAAAATCTACCATAAATAATGGCATTACAATTAAGGCACTGCTTTTCCTTTCTTTCTTTTAAGTGAGACACGCTGTTAATATTTGGCTAAAAATACAGGAACAACCGATTATAGCCAATGATATGCTTTGATGTTTTTGGATTGTTAATAAACTTGCTTCTACATTTGAGGAAAATCTTCCGAGATGCGTATTGTTTTTGTAGTAGTTAGTGTTTGTTTTTGTAGCATTGTTCATGGTCAATATTATTACAATGATATTGTTGCCAATACATTAAGCAATCAACAGTTTAAGTTGCTAAAACAAGCCAGAGTTAAAAACATTAAAGCCATTAGCTATGAGCCGTCCGGGGAAGTAACACAGGGCTTTAGCATAGAGCAGGAAGTAAGCCCCGATTTTAGAAAAACGATTACAAATACAGCGCTTCAAGAGGGTACAAAAAGTACATTAACCGTAACTTATGAAAACAACAGGGTAAAGAAAAGCGTAGATGTCAATCATAAAGTAGAAACCACTAATACATTTACTTACAACGATAAAGGCTTACCTACCATTATTTCCTCAAACACCAGCGATACAGCAGTACAAATTAATAGCAGCGAAGTACATATTTGGACTTATAATGCCAATAATATCCCTGCATCCTTACTAAAAATTAAAAATAAAGTAGATACTACTTTTATTGAGTTTGTATACGATGAAAAGGGTAATATTGGTGAAGAACATTGGAAAAGAAAAGGCAAAATTTTTGAAACCTACTACTACTATTACAACGATAAAAATCAAGTGACAGATATTGTACGTTTTAATACTAGGGCCAAGCAAATGCTACCAGACTTTTTGTACGAATACGATGACAAAGGGAGAATTAGCAAAATGACCCAAGTAACCAATGGTGGCAGTAATTATTTGGTATGGACGTACACTTACAATGATAAAGGCTTGAAGGAAAGTGAAATATGTTACAACAAGCAAAAGCAACTAATCGGTAAAATTGAGTACGGATACTTGTATCAGTAAGCTTAAAATAAATTTGAGGCTTGGATTCTATCTCTTAAACTCGCAAGTTTTTGCAAAATAATTACGCATAATCAGTCCAAATCCATTGTACTTGCTGCGCAGCATTGGCAGCATTATTAAACATCCCTTTTAAAGCGATTTCGCGTATTTGTACATCTTCGGCTACAAAAGGCAGGTTTTCAATAGCTTGAACGGCTGCAATAAATTCATCGGCAGTATTGGCTATATGGCAAAGGCTTTCTAAGCCACTACCATCTACAGTAGCCCTATTTACCAAGCAATGCCTGCCGTTGTATAAGGCGTTTAACAATTTTAGTTTAATACCTGTACTGTGAAAAGATGGCAAAATATTCACATGCGCTTTCGCTATCATGTCCTGCATCTCTCTTTCAGAAGGATTGCTAACAATACAAGTATGCAACTGGGAATGTGCCAAACGTTGTAACTTTTCACTAGGATTTTTACCTGCAATTACAAAGGGGACTTCTATTTTGCTAAACACTTTTTCTAACAACCAAATAGCGGCTTTCTCATTGGCATCCACGCTTAAATCTGCTTGGTACAAGAAATAATTACCAATACCTGTAATACCCTTTACCTCCCAAGTTGGTGGCAAGTATAATGACAAATAATCGATGGTTTTACATTGATATTCATTACGATAATAAGCAACATCTTTATGTGTAACACCCCAATAGGCAGTTGCCTTATCTGCAATTGAAGCCTCATAACGTTTTAGTAAATTGCTTTCTCGCCAATAATATAATTTCTTTAATGGTGAAGTAGCAGTTTTATATAAGTCATGGTAATATTGGTATTCTACATTGTGTATGCGAACAAATTTGCGTCTTCGAGCAAATCTTTCATCGTTCAATAGATATGTACAATGTACCCCTTCCATAAAAATAGGATAATCATCTTGCAGTAAATTATCCAATAACGCATCATTTTTACGAGAAGCTACAATATAAGGTAGTGATGTAGAAATACTTTTATGTCCTTCTCTGCGCTCATAATAATTAACTGATACGCAATATCTATTTAATTCTTCTTGCGCACCACGCCCATAATTAAAACAATGTAGATGTATGTTTACGCCAGCTGCTTGTAAGGCAGGCAGCTTATAGAATAGATCGAACACACCGCCATAATTTACCGGATAAGGCACGTTCAAACAAATAATATGTAAATGCTTTTCCAAAATTTATATGGCTTTAAACTATCGTGTTCCAAAATTGAATCAATATTTTTTCTTCTTGTTGCCAATTTAGCTGCTCATTAGCTATAGCACAATTAGCGTTTAACTGTTGATATAAAACGTTGTCGGCCATTAAATTGTTCAATGCCATTGCAATTGTTTGCGGCTGTACATCTTTTATCATGTAAGCAAACCCATATTGGTTATTAATATGGGCATATTCAGGATAATTGACACATATTTGAGGTATACCTGCCATCATATAATCAAAAAAACGATTAGCAAGGGAGTAATATTGATTCAATCCTTCACTTTCAAATATGGTAACTCCAACATGACATTTAGATGTAATAGCTTTTAGTTCATTGGGCAATACTGCCCCCATTAGCGCAACCTTATCTTGTACACCGTATTGCTGTATTAAATCTTGCACTTGGGTAAAATAATTGCCGTTGCCACATATTAACAAATTGGCATCTACCAGTTGCATAGCAGGTATCAAAGTTTCAAAACTGCGACCTTCGTTCACAGCGCCTTGGTATAATATTGTAAAGCGAGGATATTTTTCTAATACATTGATTTCTTTTTTCAATGGCAGATTTCTTACTATTTGATAATCAACACCATAACGCCTTTTAAACTCTTCCTTAATAAACAGATTAACTGTATAGCCATGCTGAAAGCTTGGTACTACAAAACGTTCTACTGCTAGCCAAATTTTATGCACCCGAGGGCGACTTACAACCTCTATTAGTTCACTAAATAATTCATGGGCATCGTACACTCTAGGTTTACGTCTGATAACAGATGCGATATAATTGGGTAAAATAGTATCTAAATCAATGGCACAGAAGGCATTAGCTTTTGTAAATAACAAAAAGAATAGCAGTCGTAGATTATATTCTGTATAAAACAAAAAGCCTTTAGTAAAATAGCAGGGCAAGCGCTTTTGGATAAATGGTTGCTTTTGTAATGGCTTGGATTTTTTTAATCGTCTGCCTACTAAAACTACGCCATAACCAGCACTAGACAGCGACATACAGATACGCTGCATCCGTTGGTCGTAGCTTAAATCGTTGGTTACTGTACAGACTATCCGTGGCAAAATCGCTAAGTTTGGGGCAAATATAGCCGATGGTATTTTGGCAAAACGCTAGATGCGCCTTTTTTATCTATTTAAAACCAATACCATTTACAACCTAGTTAAGTGGGAATAGCGTGGGCTTTCCTATGGCTTTGCTAGCTATTTGCTGTATTTGAAAAAAAATATTTTTTAAAACTTTCTGCACTTAGAAAATTTCTCTTACTTTTGCAGCCATAAAAAATTTAAAAGAAGCAATACCGTTTGCTCTAAAAGAAATTAAGATGTCAATTACTAAAGAAAAAAAGATTAGCATTTTCACCCAATTTGGTGGTGCTGCAACTAACACTGGTTCTACTGAAGCTCAAATAGCTTTATTAACTGAGAGAATCTTAGATATTAGCAAACACTTACAGACTAATAAAAAAGATTTTTCAAGCCAAAAAGGTTTAATTCAATTAGTTGGTGAGCGTAAAGCTTTGTTAAGCTATATGCAAAAAACTAACCTAATGGGTTACCGTGCTTTGATTGAAAAATTAGGTTTAAGAAAATAAGGTCTCAATCCCCTTACAAGGGGGGTTTGGAGGCATTCATATACTTTACTGAATTCATTTTCTAGTATGTGCAAATCCCAACTTCTCTTTGATGTTGGGATTTGTGTTTTTCACTCATATCTATTTTTTACTTTCATTAGTTATTTTAACAAGATAATGGTAATGGCATTATATTAGCACATTAACTACATTATCACATTTAACGCCAACAATGTTATCACAACCAATACAATCGAGTTTTTTGCTGCCTAATGGTGCAGAAGTAATTATTGAAACCGGTAAGCTAGCCCGCCAAGCAGATGGTGCGGTTACCGTTCGTCAAGGCAACTGTATTTTATTAGCAACTGTGGTTGCCAATAAGGATCCAAAAGAAGGACAAGATTTTTTTCCTTTAAGCGTAGATTACCAAGAGAAATTTTCAGCAGCTGGTCGTATTCCAGGCTCATTCTTTAAAAGAGAAGCACGCTTAAACGATTACGAAATATTAACAAGTCGTTTAGTAGACCGTGCTTTACGCCCATTATTTCCAGAAGATTATTTCTGTGATGTACAAGTATTAATTAGCCTTGTTTCTAGCGATTTAGAAGTGTTGCCAGACGCGTTGGCTTGTTTAGCGGCATCGGCTGCTATTGCGGTTTCTGACATACCAATGAAAGAAATTATTTCGGAAGTTCGTATCAGCCGTTTAAATGGTGAGTTTATTGTAAACCCTACTAGAACCCAACTTGAGCAATCTGACCTAGAATTTATTATTGCTGCAACCGAGAAAAACCTGATGATGGTGGAAGGTGAAGCAAAAGAATGTAGCGAAGAGGATTTGATAAAAGCTTTACAATTAGCCCACGATGCTATCCGTGTACAAATTAAAGCACAGCATGAGTTGAGAGCGGCTAAAGGCGTAACTGGATATAGAGAGTATAAAAAACCAGTAGAAGATGCAGATATTAAAGCGAAAGTTGAAGCATTTGCAAAAGATAGAATTTACGAAATTTCTCGCAAAGGTTCTGCCAAACACGAACGTAGCGATGCTTATGCTGCTTTAAGAGAAGAATTAATAGCGAGTTTTGGCGAAGAAATTACCGATGTTCAAAAGAAATTAGCTAAAAAATATTATGCTGATTTACAATGGGAAGTTGTCAGAAGCATGATTATAGACGATCGTTTCCGTTTAGATGGTAGACAATTGGATCAAGTTCGTCCACTTGCGATGGAAATAGATGTATTACCTACTCCACATGGTTCATCATTATTCACTAGAGGTGAAACACAATCTTTAACTACCGTTACATTTGGTACAGGCTTAGACGAATTATTAGTAGAAAGTGCCGCCAAATCAGTAGATAGCAAATTCTTTTTACATTACAATTTTCCTCCATTTAGTACTGGTGAAGTAAAAATGATGCGTGGTCAAAGCCGCAGAGAGGTGGGTCATGGCAATCTTGCGATGCGTAGCCTAAAACAAATGATGCCAGGCGACGAATATGCTTACACGGTTCGTGTAGTAAGTGATATTTTAGAAAGCAATGGTTCGTCATCTATGGCTACTGTATGTGCAGGTTCATTAGCTTTAATGGATGCTGGCGTACCTATTCCTAAGCACGTAAGTGGCGTAGCAATGGGTTTAATTACACGTGAAGACGGTAAATATGCTATTCTTACGGATATTTTAGGTGATGAAGATCATTTAGGTGATATGGACTTTAAAGTTACTGGTACGCGTGATGGTATTTGCGGTGTACAGATGGACATTAAAGTAGATGGCTTAAGTATGGAAGTAATGATGGAAGCACTAGAACAAGCACGTAAAGGTCGCTTACACATTTTAGATGCGATGTACGAAACCATACCAGCAGCACGTGAAGACGTGAAACCACATGCACCACGCATGGTGAAATTGATTATCGACAAAGAATTCATTGGTGCAGTAATAGGACCAGGTGGTAAAATTATTCAAGAAATACAAAGAGAAACGGGCGCTACTATCAATATTGAAGAAGTAGGCAATACAGGTGAAGTAAGTATCTTCTCACCTCAAAAAGAAAGCCTAGAAAGAGCCGTGGCTTGGGTAAATGGCATTACTGCTATACCTGAGGTAGGCAAAACCTACGAAGGCACTGTAAAAAGTATCAAAGAGTTTGGAGCTTTTGTAGAGTTTTTACCTAAAAAAGAAGGGTTATTACACATCAGTGAAATAAGTTGGAGCCGTCTAGAAACCATGGATGGTGTGTTTAAAGAAGGCGATAAAGTAAAAGTAAAATTGATGGATGTAGACCAACGTACTGGTAAATTTAAATTAAGCCGTAAGGCCTTAATGCCAAGACCAGAACGCAATGATGCGCCACCAAGACAAGATAGACCAGCTAGTAATAACTAATAAATTACTAAAAATACCCTCTGAAAATGAGGGTATTTTTTTGTGAAATATTAGTTGAAATTGTACTGATTGGCTCAAAAACAAACATTTTTTCGAGGTAAATACCTGTTAAAATAATTTATTTAGAAAATCGTTACGAAATTTGAAGTTATACCCTTACTTTTGCCGTCCAAATTTTGGATAGTTATGTTAGCAATTGTAAAAATAGCAGGTCAGCAATTTAAAGTACAAGCTGGAGATAGTTTGTACGTACCTCATATTGAAGGTAACACTGGCGATAAAGTTCAATTCAGCGAAGTATTGTTAGTTGATAATGCTGGTGCCTTAACCGTAGGTGCAGACGTTAAAACTGTAGTAACTGCTGAAATAGTTAAAGACCTTGTACAAGGTGACAAAGTAATCGCTTTTAAAATGAAGCGTAGAAAAGGTTTCCGCAAGAAACATGGTCACCGTACACACTATACCCGCATTAAAATTGAAAGTATTGCTTAATATTTTAAGTAGGTATCAATAATATACTATTGTGCAAATGTGAGTAGTAGATTATCAAATTAAAATTTTCAAATCTTTATAAGATGGCACACAAAAAAGGTGAAGGTTCCGTAAAAAACGGTCGTGATTCTAACAGCAAACGTTTAGGCGTTAAAATATTTGGTGGTCAGCCAGCATTATCTGGTAATATCATCATTCGTCAGAGGGGTACACAATACCACCCTGGTAAAAATGTAGGCGTTGGTAAAGACTTTACATTGTTTGCATTAACTGATGGTTTAGTTCAATTTAGAAAAACTAGAGAAGACAAAACTTATGTTTCTGTAAGTCCGGTAGAAGTGACTGAATAAAAATATTTTTGTAGTAGGCAATTTGTTTTTACTTTTAGGTTATTAACTAACCATTAAATATCTAAAAACATGGCAACTGCAAAAAAAGCCGCCCCTGCAAAGAAGGCTGCTCCTGCAAAAAAGGCTGCATCGGCACCAGTGAAAAAAGCTGCGCCAGCACCTGCTAAAAAAGCCGCTCCTGCAAAGAAAGCCGCTCCCGTAAAAAAAGCTGCTCCTGCAAAGAAAGCTGCCCCAGCACCTGCTAAAAAAGCTGCTCCTGCAAAGAAAGCTGCCCCAGCACCTGCTAAAAAAGCTGCTCCTGCAAAGAAAGCCGCCCCAGCACCTGCTAAAAAAGCTGCTCCTGCAAAGAAAGCCGCCCCAGCACCTGCTAAAAAAGCTGCTCCTGCAAAGAAAGCCGCTTCTAAAAAGAAGTAGTAAATAAGTAAATAGTTTTACTATCATACTATTAGTCCCGAAGGTAACTTCGGGATTTTTTATTTTAGTAGTTGATGGAAATGATTACGTTGATTTGTAACGAATTTTATTTGCTTCAAAAAAGAAACAATCATTTATGGATAATTATGCGATAGCCGAAAACTTCTCGTTACTTGGTAAATTGATGGATATACATGGTGAGAATAGTTTTAAAACGAAATCTTACTCAGTTGCGGCTTATACCATTGAAAAGTTGCCTTCTCCACTAGCAGATTTGTCAGCCGATAAAATATTCGCTATTAGAGGCATTGGTAAAACCATTGGCGAGAAAATTGTAGAACAAATAGAAACAGGCGAATTACAATTACTAAACGACTATTTAGCCAATACACCACCAGGCATTATAGAAATGCTAAACATAAAAGGTATTGGTCCTAAAAAGATTTCTACCATTTGGAAAGAGCTAGAAATAGAAACATTGGGGGAACTGCTTTACGCATGCAACGAAAACCGCTTGATGCTGTACAAAGGTTTTGGCGAAAAAACCCAACAAAATATTAAAGAAGGCATTGAGTTTTATCTAGGTAGCCTTGGTAGTTATTTATACCAGCAAATAGAACATTTTGCACACAATGTGCATGCTAAAATGCAAGCCTTATTTCCAAAAGAAACATTTACGGTAACGGGCGCTTTTAGAAGGCAGCTTGAAATAATAGAAAAACTAGAATGGGTAACCACGCTAGATAAACAAGTACTGATAGATTTTTTAACGAAACATCAATTTGATTTGGTAGATGACGATGGTAATTATGCATCGTTTGTAGGTAAAGAAAATGTAACACTTGGTTTTTATTGCGTCAATAATTCCGCTTTTTACAGCACTTTATTTACTACAAGTTGTAGTGCAGCTTTTTTAAATAGCTGGAACAATATTACAGGTTGGGATGAAACTGCTAACTACGACAGCGAAGAAGCCATATTTGAAACTGCCAATCTAGCTGTAATACCTGCTTACTTACGTGAAGATGCTACAATAATACAACAAGCGAAAAGCAATAGCTTACCAACCATCATTACCACTGAAGATATTAAGGGAATTATACATAGCCATAGTAAATGGAGTGATGGTGTAAATACCCTTGAGGAAATGGCTAGTGCTGCTAAAACTCAAGGTTATGAATATTTGGTAATAAGCGACCACTCGAAAACAGCATTTTATGCGCAAGGCTTGCCTGAAGAAAAGGTACTAGCGCAACATATGCAAATAGCTGAGATAAACGCTAAAATGGCACCATTTAAGCTATTTAAAAGCATAGAAAGCGATATACTTGGTGATGGTAGTTTAGATTACGATACAGATATACTAAAAACCTTTGACATTGTGATTGCTTCAATCCACTCGAACTTAAAGATGAGTGAAGACAAAGCAATGTTACGCTTGATAAATGCCATAGAAAATCCATATACATCTATACTCGGTCATATGACGGGTAGATTGTTGCTAAGCCGTGGTGGCTACCCTGTAGACCATTTCAAAATTATAGATGCTTGTGCTGCCAATAATGTGGTGATAGAACTAAATGCACACCCAAGGCGACTAGATATAGATTGGCGTTGGATTAAACATGCATTAGATAAAAACGTATTAATATCAATTAATCCAGATGCGCATGCGATAGAGGGTTATGCAGATTGCAAATACGGTGTTTTGGTAGCGCAGAAGGCTGGCCTTACCGCTGCAAAAAATTTGAGTAGCTTTAATCTTGAACAGTTTGAAGCCTTTGTAGCAGCGCAGCATAGTAAACGGTAGTTGCATAGCGTACAAAGCGCACAAGTGTGCGACGCAACCACAGCTTTATTGGAAAACAAATGCTGGTTACCAAAAAATAATACTGAAAAAAGGTTGCTATTTCAAAAAAAGCATTATCTTCTCGTTCTAAAACGATAAGCTATATGATTAAGTTCAACGACATTAAAATTGGCGACTTTCTGCAAGCCGAATACGAAGGCCAACTATCTACTGGCGAAGTAGTAAACCTAAATGGTGACGAAAAACAAGTATGCGTACGCACCGATGTTCAAGAATTTTGGTTTGATACCGAACATCTCCACCCGATTGTGCTAGATGACGCGGCTTTACTAGACCTTGGTTTTAGTAAAGAACCGAATGCGGATGGCTCTGCCAAATACAAAAAAGGTAGTTTCAGAATTGTAACACCCGTAGATGGCGATTTTAGCAAAATGGAAATGTGGTATAGAGAAGATAAACGACACAACCCTAATGTGCATTATGTACACCAACTGCAAAACCAATATCTAGACATGACCAAGATACACCTGACAAGGGAACTTGTATAAGTATTTTGTATTAAAATATTGAAAAAAGCTACTACCTTAATTTGGTTAGTAGCTTTTTTAATGTGCACTTTAAAAGATATTAGCAATTTCTTGCGCTAATAGTTTGCTAATTTTGGGTGACTAAATACAAGCCATATGCGTTGGTTAATTGTTCCATTATTATTCATTGGTCTACAAAGTAGGGCACAATGTAAAACCTATCGTTTAACGTCTACAGGTGATACCATTAATTGCACTGATATGAAAAATCAAAAGCAAGGCAAATGGAAAATACGCATCGAAAGCCTACGTGGCGAACCTGGCTATGAGGAAGAAGGTGTATTTAAAAACGATAAAAAAGAAGGCCCATGGCGCTTGTATAGCTTAGAGGGCGATTTTATAGGGCTTGAAAATTACCGTTGGGGCTATAAAGACGGCATTTGTAGATACTATACCATTGCAGGCCTAGAAAGAGAAGAAAGCTGGCGCGCCATTAATCCAGAAAAACCTTACGATACCATAGATGTACCCGATGTTGTAGACCAATACAAGGTGATCAGAAAAGTAGTTAAACGGGAAGGCGAAACCTATAAAAACGGGGTTTGGAAATATTATAGACCGGGCTCTTTGTCGCTAATAAAAACCGAAAATTATGATATGGATAAATTGGTAATACCAAAAGTAGCAGGCGCAGCACCAACTGAAGTGGCCAAAACAGATTCTACCAAAAAAACACCTGAGCAATTGAAGACGAAAGAGATATTAGATTTTGAGAAAAAAAACTCTGGTAAAAAAGCTTTTAAAGTAAGAGATGGTAGAACGGGGTAATGCCCCAGCCCTAAAGGGAGTTATTAAATAAATAGTATAATAAAACGGTGCAGCCATTTGGCTGCACCGTTTTTATCATTTAATCACAAAAATCATTTCAATAACCAATATTATTTACCACTTTTTTCTTTAGCAATCTGCATTGGATTTTTGGTGGTAGCAGCAGGATTTCTACGGTTGCCCGCACCAGCTTTAAACAAAGCAAATTTGCTAGGTTCTGCATCTACTTTACCCCATACATTGTTAGCCTCATTAATATCAGCTGTTTCACGCAATGGATCTAATTTAATAGACACTGCTTTTTTAGTAGTCATGAAAACTTTGGTTACTAAGTTTTCATTCTTACGCCAAATCTGTGCTGGTATTCTTTCTATTTGATTTGTACCATCTTCAAATTTAAACTCAACAATAATTGGCATTACTAAACCACCTTTGTTACTAAATGTAATTTCGTACAAATGGGTATTTGCATATTTCGCTTTTTCTTCATCGGTTAACGCTTCTGGTCCTGCAGGCGCTGCCGCTGGCGGTAAAGCCGCTTTTGCAGTACTATCGTAAGGCTCAATACCTCTGTCGTATCTCCAATAGAAGTCTCTTAGCGTTGTATCTGCATCTACTTGAAACACAATTTTTTTATCTTCTCTATTTCTAATTTTAGAAATATCGTCAAATAAAGGTACTTGTGGTTTTGCAACACCGTTGCCACCACCAAATCCTGCACCACCTCTTCCGCCAAAACCACCACCAGCTTGAGCAGTAGCAGTTGGATCGAAAATGGCATGTTTTACAGTATCGATCGCAATATCGCAAGGCTCTGTACCGTAAAACCAGCCACGCCAAAACCAATCCAGATCTTCGCCACTTGCATCTTCCATAGTACGGAATAAATCGGCTGGTGTAGGATGTTTAAATGCCCAACGACGTGCATATTCTTTAAAAGCGTAGTCAAATAATTCGCGCCCCATAATGGTTTCACGCAATATATTTAAACCCGTAGCTGGCTTGGTGTAAGCATTAGGACCAAAATTGATAATATTTTCACTATTGGTCATAATTGGTTCTAACTGATCTTTTGGTAAGCGCATATAATCTGCAATAGACCAAGCAGCACCTTTACGAGAAGGGAATTTGTTGTCCCACAACTCTTCGGTAAGGTATTCTACAAAGCTATTTAAGCCTTCGTCCATCCAAGTCCATTGGCGCTCATCGCTATTAATAATCATTGGGAAGAAGTTGTGGCCTACTTCGTGAATAATAACACCAAGCATACCATTTTTGCTTGCTTCTGTATAAGTACCATCTTTTTCGGTTCTACCATAATTAAAGCAAATCATTGGATATTCCATACCATTACTCGCTTCAATACTTTGTGCTACTGGATAAGGAAAAGGTATAGAAAATTTAGAGTAGGTTTTAATAGTGTGCGCAACTGCCTTGGTAGAGAATTTACGGTACAAACCATAAGCCTCTTTACCATAAGCACTCATACACATTACTTTTTTGCCCTCAACATAAGCAGGCATGGCATCCCAAACAAATTTGCGAGAAGAACCCCATGCAAAGTCGCGGACATTACTAGCTTTAAACACCCAAGTTTTTGTAGCAGATGATGGTGCTTTTTCAGCTTTTGTGGCTTCATCTAGCGTTACTACTTCTACTGGTTCTTTTGCATTTTTTGCAGTAGCCCAGCGTGCTTGTTGTGCTGCGCTTAATACGCTAGCATAGTTTTGTCCTTCACCAGTAGCCATAACAACATGGTCAGCAGGTACTGTCATGGCCACATTAAAGTTGCCAAATGTTAGTGCAAATTCGCCACTACCAACAAATTGGTGATTTTGCCAGCCTTGAAAATCGCTGTATACGCAAAGGCGAGGGTACCATTGTGTCATTGTAAAAATATAGTTACCATCTTCAGGGAAATATTCGTAACCACCACGGCCACCTACAGATAAGCGGTCTGTGATTTTGTAGCTCCAGTCGATATTAAATTTAAATGTTTGACCTGGTTTTAACGCCGTTGGCAATTCTATACGCATCATTGTTTTGTTGATGGTATAGGTTAACGGTTTGCCCAAAGCATCCGTGATTTTAGAAATTTTGTCACCATTGCCATTGTCTTTTTTTGCATCAGCAAGTGCTTGTAAGCCTGCCACAGTTTGCGCTCTACCAAGTGTGGTACTAGTTTGGTAGCCAGAATTGTACACAGAACTATGTTCGTTTTCATCTAATTGTAACCACAAATAGGTTAATACATCTGGACTATTGTTAAAATAGGTAATACTTTCACTTCCTGTTAATAACAATTTTTTCTCATCAAGGGTACATTTAATGTCATAATCGGCACGTTGTTGCCAATACTTAGGACCTGGGGCACCACTAGCAGTACGATATTCATTTGGCGTAGGTAAAATAGTACCCAACTGCTCAAACTTATTACCGTGATTTGATCCTGGGTTATTCTTAATATCTTGTGCTGTAGCACCGATACCAGCACCCATCAAAGCAAATAATAGAAGCTTTCTCATTGCGTGTTGTTTATAGTTTAAAGTTTAATAGTTTATCGGTTAATGGTCTGTCATCACTTAATCCATTGTTACAGAACTGGCGTCCATTCTTTACAAACTAGTGTTTGCTTTTAGCAAACTAGAGTTCATTTTTTACGAACTAGACTTCATTGTAACGAACTAAAGTTCATTTTTAACAAACTAATGGTTGCTTTTAAAGAACTAGAGTTCACTGTAGCGAACACTAGTTCATTTTTTACAAACTAGTGTTCATAATAACGAACTGGAGTTCATCATAACGCAACTTAGTTCGTTGATTAGTGATCTTTAATGATAATCCATCATTTAAAATGGCCATCGCTGCAAGCACATTTGCATGGCTAATGCAAATACACCACCACTCATCCACAAAATATAATCGCGTCTTCCTAACTTCAACAATTGAACTAAGATAAGTGAAACTGTTAATACCCCTGCAACAATTAATAATTGCCCCACTTCTAGCCCTATATTAAACGCCAATAATTGCAGAATAATACTTTCATCTGTGCCAAGTAAGCTTTTTAAATAATTGCTAAAGCCAAGACCATGGATTAATCCAAAGCCCAAAGCCATAAAGTAAATGAAAGGAAACTTGCTTTTATACACAAATTTCTTCACAAACACATTGCTGATGGCTGTAATAACAATAGTTACTGGTATTAAAAACTCAATCCATTTTGTAGAAAAATGAACCAAGTTAAACGCACTTAAAGCCAATGTAACCGAATGACCAATAGTAAATGCCGTTATCAAAACGAGTATTTTCCGCCAATCGGTGAATTGATAACGCAGACACAAAGCCATTACAAATAAGATATGGTCGATACCTTGCCAATCGGCAATATGTTGCCTACCCAATGTAAAATATAATTGAAAGTCATTCATGTGTAAGAGTTGGAAATTAATTAGCACATTTGCAACTACAAAATGCAAATGTTAAATGGCAAATATCTTGGTTAGATGGTTGATTACCACAGCAATATTCTTTCATCCATTTTTTGTGTCGGTAATACAAATAGACCAAAACACAAAAGAAAAAAGTTTAGAAATAAGTGTGCGCATTTTTGCCGAAGACCTAGAAGCGACGCTGAAGAAATTTGGTAATACTACCAAGCTAGACCTACAACACCCTAGCGATAAAGCTGCAGTAGACAAGCTTGTAAATGCGTATATGCAAAATAAGCTACAATTAAAAGTAGATGGTAAGCCCGTAACCATGCACTATATAGGCTACGAACAAAGGCTTGAAAGTATTTGGGTGTATCTTGAAGTAGAAAATGTAACATCGCTAAAGAAGCTAGATATAAATTGTAATTTACTGTACGAATTTGAGCAAAAGCAAGCCAATATCATTCATCTGAAAGCCGCGGCAGGCGATAAAAGTTTTAAACTAGATAATCCTAAAACGACTACGAGTTTTGAGTTTTAAAGAACCTGAGGCTTTCCAAAATTTTCTGTATAATAACTTTTTTAATACAAGTAATATCATTGCATCAGACATTGTAATATCCATGTAGTAATACAAAATATATAAAATTAAAATATTATTAGTTCGGAGTATTTACGCCCTCTTACGTGGTTATAATATTTTTTATAATACCATTTTATTGTAGTTCAGGTTATTTTACTAAGCCTTAAAAAGTTAATTCAATTGCAAATTGGATAATTATTTTTTCATTCATTATCGAATTTATTAGCACTTTACAAACATCCTTTTATAACATCCATATTTCTTGCAAAATCACTTCATATTACAAAGCATATTTAATTACCTTCGCAGCTATCGCATTGTTTTTGAAACAGAAAAACAGGTTGTGACGATTTAGAAATATGATTTTGAACCATTTTTAAAAACTTGCCAACAGCATGGATTATTTAGTAATTATAATTGGTGTACTTGCACTAATAGTAGGAATTGTAGCGGGGAAATTTATTTTCGCTAAAAACACGCAACAAATAGTGGCGGATGCAGAAGTCAAAGCCAATGCGCTTCTTAAAGAAGCAGAATTAAGAGCAGAAACCTTAAAAAAGGAAAAACAACTAGAGGCCAAAGAAAAGTTTGTACAACTTAAAGCCGATTATGACAGAGACGTTTTAGAACGCAACAAAAAAATTGTAGAATCGGAAGCAAGAACCAAACAAAAAGAACTAGCAATAAACCAAAAAGAAATTGCGCTAGACAAACAAATTAAGGAAAATGAGGTTATTAAAGAAAACCTTAACAAGCAAATTGAAGTTGTAAATGTTAAGCGAACTGAGCTAGAAAAACATCAAGAAGAGCACATTCGCAGGTTAGAAAAAGTTGCTGGTCTTACAGCAGAAGAAGCAAAAGCGCAGTTGATAGAAGGTTTACGTAGCCAAGCTATTTCGCAGGCATTAACCATTCAGCAAGAAATTATTGAAGATGCCAAGTTAAAAGCCAATAAAGAGGCTCGTAAAATTGTTATTCAAACCATTCAACGTACTGCTGCTGAGCAAACCATTGAAAACACGGTATCTGTATTTAACTTAGAAACAGACGAAATTAAAGGCCAAATTATTGGCCGTGAAGGTAGAAATATTCGTGCCCTTGAAGCTGCAACTGGTGTGGATTTAATTGTAGACGATACCCCAGAAGCCATTGTATTATCTTCATTCGATCCATTGCGGAGAGAAGTGGCACGCCTAAGCTTACAGCGATTAATTGCTGATGGTAGAATTCACCCTGCACGTATTGAAGAAGTTGTTGAAAAAACACGCAAACAACTAGACGAACAAGTAGCTGAAATAGGCGAACGTACCGTAATAGAATTAGGTATTCATGGCTTGCATAAAGAACTAATTAGAATGGTAGGTAGAATGCGTTTCCGTTCTTCTTATGGTCAAAACTTGTTAATGCATAGTCGCGAAACCGCTAATCTATGTGGCATTATGGCTGCTGAATTAGGTATGAACCCAAAATTGGCTAAACGTGCTGGTTTATTGCACGATATAGGTAAAGTACCTGACGAGGAAACAGAGTTGAGCCATGCTTTGCTTGGTGCTAAATTAGCTGAGAAATATGGTGAAAACCCAGCAATTGTAAATGCCATTGGAGCCCACCATGATGAGATGGAAATGCAATATGTCATTTCACCAATCATACAAGCTTGCGATGCGATAAGCGGTGCCAGACCAGGCGCTAGACGCGAAATCATGCAACAATATTTGCAACGCATTAAAGACCTAGAAAACCTAGCCTTAGGTTACCAAGGTGTAGAAAAAGCATATGCCATACAAGCTGGTAGAGAGCTACGTGTAATAGTAGAAGCCGAAAAAGTAAACGATGGTGACAGCGATAAACTAAGCTTTGAAATTGCTCAAAAAATTCAAACAGAAATGACTTATCCAGGTCAGATTAAAGTAACAGTAATCCGTGAAAAACGCGCTGTGAATATGGCGAGATAGATCATTTAAAAACAAATTGAAAAAAATCCCAAATTCTTTAATAGAATTTGGGATTTTTATTTACATATGTATTATATTGCAATGAATAATATATTTCATAAATCAAAATTTCTAATGATGAAGAAGCTTCTTTACAAAACTTTTATTCTTAGTATGTCAATTTGGGCTATTTCATGTAGCAAGGACAGCCCTATTGCAACCAAAACAAAAAAAGAGCTACTAACCGGAAATACTTGGCTATATGATGAGTATTATAGAAATTATAATACAACCAATGCTATTTTGTATTACAAAAAAAACCAAGGAAGTAATTTACTCAATCTAAGCATTAATAGGGTAACCTATAAAACAGATGGTACGTACACAGAAATTAACGAAACTGGTGCCACGCTAAATGGCACTTGGATCTTTTTAAATAATGAAACCCAAGTTCAAGTAACAAATTCTTATGGAACCTTCACGTCAACAATTATGTTACTTGATCAAACACATTACAATTGGTTAGATCAAACTGCATCTAATGGTACTTTTGGCAAAATGATTCCACAATAAACGTATTTTAATTTTGAATATTAAAATATGTATTCGTATTGGGAAATTATCCTAAAAAATTTTATTTTGGAATATTACAATTAGCCCCTTACCTTCGCAGTCCGAAAAAATTTAGTCATGCAATCAGCAGTTCAATTTGTACACGAGCAACTTACAGTTAAGAAAGTACATCCAAAATTTAAAGCAGGTGACAATGTTACCGTAAATTATAAAATTGTAGAGGGTGGTAAAGAGCGTATTCAAGGTTTCCGCGGCGATGTTATTAAATTACAAGGCGTTGGTGGTACCGCATCTTTCACTGTTCGTAAAATTTCAGATGGTGTAGGTGTTGAACGTTTATTCCCAATACAATCGCCAAATATCGAATCTATCATCTTAAATAAGGTTGGTAAAGTTCGTCGTGCTAAATTGTTCTATCTACGTGAACGTTTTGGTAAAAGTGCAAGAATTCAAGAAAAACGCGTTAAATAATTTTTCTTACCCATATTTAAAAGCGGAAGATTTAGTATTAACTAAACTTCCGCTTTTTTGTTTCTCATTAAACTATTTTTTCTTTTACATTTGCTGTCTAAATTTTATTATTATGGGAGATTTATTTGCACCGCAACATTTAATACTAATCCTGGTCATTGTTGTGTTTTTATTTGGCGGTAAAAAAATACCTGAATTAATGCGTGGTTTGGGTAAAGGCATTAGAGAATTTAAAGATGCAAAAGACAACGTAAAAAGAGAGATAGAAGAACATATCAATGAAGATTCTTCTACAAAGAGCACATCAACCAATTCAACATCTAACAATTAAAAATTCTAATACCTCGCAATTTACTTACGAGGTATTATTTTGTTAAACATCTATAACACATTTGCTTTCCCCAAATTAATGAGCATTTTTAAAAAGAGAACACATTCAGATGCCACCGCAGAAATGTCTTTTATCGAGCATATCGATGTGCTTAGAAAACATTTACTTAGGTCTGTTATTGCTATTATTGGTGGTGCAATAGTAATGGCTGTGTACAATAGTTTTATCGTAAAAAAGGTATTAATGGGGCCTACACACCCCGATTTTTTAACCTATGTATATTTATGTAAACTTGGGCACCGGCTGGGCTTGGGAAACCAGCTTTGCCTAACGCAAATTAATGTTAAAATGCAAAGCAATGCTGTTGCTGGGCAGTTTAATGTGTATTTGAATATCATTCTTATTGGCGGATTTATTATTGCTTTTCCTTATATTTTTTGGCAATTTTGGCGCTTTGTGAAGCCTGCACTCAAGAAGAACGAATTGAGCAATACGAGAGGCGTTATTTTTTGGGTATCCACCCTCTTTTTTACAGGTGTTTTGTTTGGTTATTTCTTTATTGCACCATATACCATCAACTTTTTCTCTAATTTTTCATTAGACGATAATATACAAAATTTTTGGACGATTGGTAGCTATTTCAACACCATCGTACCGCTTATATTAGGGTCGGGCTTGGCTTTTCAATTGCCATTGGTATTATACTTTTTGGCCAAAATAGATGTTGTAAGTGCGTCTTTTTTACGTAAATATCGTAAACATGCCATTGTCGTAATTGTTATTGCCGTATCAATTATTACGCCTCCAGACATGTTGAGTACGATTATATGCAGTATTCCGCTAGTAATGCTGTACGAGATAAGTATCTTATTATGTAAGAATGTAGAAAAAAAACGCGCCAAAGACGCTATTAAAGAGTGGGAATAAACCCATATTGACAATATAGTATCTTTTTAAATAAAGTCAAACTCAATCAATTGTTCCGTTTCAATAATATTAAAGATTATCACCAGCAATTACTAAATGGCAATACCACTTGTGTGGCGGTCGTTGAATCTTATATCAATAACATAAAAGCCAACAACCATCTCAACGCTTTTCTAGAAGTATTTGCCGAAGATGCATTAGTGCAAGCTGCGGCATTAGACCATGCACGTATCAATGGTGCGCCATTAGGTAAGTTGCATGGCGTAGTAGTAGCATTAAAAGATGTGATTTGCTATAAAGGGCATCAAGTCTCTGCTGCTTCTAAAATTTTAGCCCATTTCACGTCGATATATAATGCTACAGCAACAGAACATCTATTAGCTGAAGGCGCTATCATTATTGGTAGAAACAACTGCGATGAATTTGCAATGGGTAGCAGCAGTGAAAACTCTGCTTTTGGTATTGTAAAAAACTTAATTGACGAAACAAGGGTACCTGGCGGTTCTTCTGGTGGATCGGCAGTGGCAGTTCAGGCAGACTTGTGTATGGTGTCTCTTGGTAGCGATACCGGTGGTTCTGTACGTCAGCCCGCAGATTTTTGTGGTATTGTAGGTTTAAAACCTAGCTATGGCCGCGTATCGCGTTATGGTTTAATAGCATATGCCTCTTCATTTGATCAAATTGGCATTTTTTCAAAAAATGTAGCAGATGCAGCCTTAGTACTGGAAGTAATAGCTGGTGCTGATGATTATGATAGTACTGCATCACAAAAACCTGTGTCCAATTATTCTGAACAATTAGCAGATACTAGTAAGAAATACCGTTTTGCCTATTTTAAAGAAACACTCAACCACAAAGGTTTAGATGCAGAAATAGCAGCCGCATTGCATACTACAATAGCCAACTTACAAGCAAAAGGTCACACTGTAGAAGCGATAGACTTTAATATGCTTGACTATGTAGTACCAACTTATTATATACTTACCACAGCAGAAGCGAGCAGTAATTTATCTCGCTATGATGGGGTAAAATTTGGGTACCGTGCCCAATTATCTGCCGATGATGATTTAACTGAATTGTATAAAAAAACGCGCAGCGAGGCTTTTGGTAAAGAGGTACAACGTAGAATTTTATTAGGTACGTTTGTGTTAAGTGCAGGCTATTTTGACGCCTATTTTACCAAAGCACAGCAAGTAAGGCAATTATTGGCACAAACAACCACTCATATTTTTGCTAATTACGATGCGATTATTTCACCCACTGTGCCTACCACTGCATTTAAAATTGGCGAAAAAAGCAATGACCCCATTGAAATGTTTTTAGGCGATATCTATACGGTTTTTGCAAATTTAGTTGGTATTCCGGCTATATCTATACCATTATTTACCCATAGCAACGGTATGCCTTTTGGCGTGCAAATAATGACAGGTCATTACGAAGAAGCAACCTTATTAAACATTGCAGCAACTATTAATAAGTAGAACGTTGTAATTACCAACTGCAATTGAAGCAATAAAACAGGATGTTATGACACAGTTACGCATCTACCATTTTTACTTCATTCTAGTTGTAGCTTGCGCTGTAAATAGTGCTTACGGCCAGATAGTTGCAGATACTTTACGCTTAGATAAAATAGGTTTTAAAAGCCTGTTTGCCAATGATACATTTAATCCCAATCAACCTTATCTCTCTCAGCTAAGCCCAAAAGCTGTGCCTTTTGTACAAGAATACATACGCAAGCAAGGCAAAGAATTGACTAAAATGAAAGAATGGGGGCGCCCCTATTTTGCACTTTATGATCAAATATTAACGCAATACGGTATACCTAAAGAAATGAAATACTTAAGCGTTATTGAAAGTCATTTACGCAGCGGTTTGGTATCCTGGGCAGGCGCCGTAGGCCCTTGGCAATTGATGGATTATGAAGCCAAACGTTTTGGGCTAAAACTTTCGCCAATAGACGAACGAACCGATTACACTAAAAGCACCCAGGTTGCAGCCAAATTAATGAAAGAATTATACGAGCAATTTGGTGATTGGTTGCTAGTAGTTGCAGCCTATAATGGCGGTGCGGGTAGAGTAAGGCAAGCCATTAGAAAAAGCGGCAGTAGAGACTTTTGGGACTTACAATATTTTTTAAAAGAAGAAACTAGAACACATGTAAAAAAATTTATTGGCACGCATTATCTGTTTGAAGGAAGTGGCGGGTTAACCACTATGACCAAACAAGAAGCCACCGATTTTAAAGCCAATGCTGCCACTAAAATGGTACAACTGCTTACTGACCAAGAGCTAGAAACTACAACTACAACAACTATTAATGGGCGTTACAATTCTAGAATTGTGATTAAGTTTTTAGACATGGATTTAGGTCAGTTTACCAAATGGAATCCTGATTTTGATAAGAAATTGTCTGTAGGCGAAAATTACCAATTGCGCCTTGCAAAAGATAAACTGCCAGTATTTGAAGCAAGAAAAAAAGAGATACTGGCCGAAAGTATTAGAATGCTGCTTGAAGGCCATTAATTTGAAATTTATCATTATATACCGCTAATTTCAAATCATAAATAAGAAATTACAAGTCTGGTACAGCATCTTTATAGCGCCATAAGTGCAAGCAAGCATAAGTTCTGTAGGGTTGCCACTTGGTAGAAATTTTAAGCATTTTTTCTCTGAAAGCCTTTTTATTGCTAGCATCTAGCTTGTATAGTTTTACCATCATTTGTTGAATGACTAAGTCGTCTATCGCAAACACATCTTCACGGCCGAGGCTAAACATGAGTAGCATTTCAACCGTCCATTTCCCTACTCCTTTTATTTGGGTAAGCAAAGCCACAATCTCTTCATTGCTCATGGCTTGCAACTTTTTATCAGTAATGTTTTGGTCTATACAAAATCTCGCTACATTTTGCACATAAGCCACTTTATTATTGCTCAAACCAATGCCTCGAAGCGTCTCAAATGGTGTATCTAAAACTTGCTGTGGTTTGGGTTCTTTGTCGTTGTACAATGCTAGAAACCTGCGATAAATAACCGATGCCACCTTGGTGCTTAATTGCTGACTCATAATGCTGGCCATCAAACGCAACGGGATATTTTTTCGCAGCTGCAATTCATGCACAGTTGTACCAAGCGTCACAGCTAGTTTTTTGTCTTTTTGCAAGTGTGCCACATAATCCATAGACGGAAGATACAGATGATTTTAAAAAGTATTTATTTGCACGTATGAAACGGGCTATCCAAATAACGAATGATGGCAGCACCACCATTGCCATACCAGAGAGAAATATTACCTATCATAGTACAAGTGGCGCTATCGGCGAAAGCTTGCATGTGTTTATAAACGCGGGTTTACGCTTTGTAGATACGGTACAAAACATTAAGCCCATTCATATTTTTGAAATGGGTTTTGGTACAGGCTTAAATGCCTTGCTTAGCTGGCAATATGCACAGCAACAACAAATTTTTGTTGATTATACAGCTTTAGAACTTTACCCAATTTTGCATCAAGAAGCCTCAGCGTTAAACTTTGGTGAATCATTACAAATGATAAAAGAACTGCAGCAACTACATAGTAGCGAATGGGGAAAATCTGTGGTGTTAGATAACCATTTTACACTTATTAAATTACAACAATCGTTACTAGAGCTAGCAGCCAATCAGCAATTTCATTTGATATATTTTGACGCTTTTGCGCCAAATGATCAACCCGAACTTTGGACCAAAGCAGTATTCGAAAAAATGTACCAAATGCTTACCCCAAGTGGCGTTTTAGTAACCTATTGCTGTAAAGGCGAAGTGCGGCGCAATATGATTGCTGCTGGATTTACAGTAGAAAAATTGAAAGGCTTTGCCAATAAATGGGAAATGCTAAGGGCAAGCAAACTGTGAGTGACCAAAGGCTAAAAGTGAATAGTGAATTGTGAATTGTTGGAAGAGCATTTCGAATTGATAATTATGAATTTGCTGGCAAAAAGTGGTAGCTGAAAAGGGTTGCAAAAAGCCGCAGTGTGCGACGCAACAGGTGCCAAATAGTAGTGCAAAATTTTGTCCCCAAAAAATAAAAAATGGCCTTTAAAATGTGGAAAATGAAGCACCGTAAAATAGCCTGAAAGCCTTTAAATTCCTTATCTTCACAGCCTTTCATAAAAACAGCATAGAACAAAAAATATGAGCGAAGAATTGAATCCTCAACAAGGCAGTTACGGTGCCGATAGTATACAGGTTTTAGAAGGTTTAGAAGCGGTGAGAAAAAGGCCAGCCATGTACATTGGTGATATTGGCGTAAAGGGCTTGCACCACTTGGTATATGAAGTGGTAGACAACTCGATAGATGAAGCGTTGGCGGGTTACTGTAAAAATATTTTTGTAACCATTCATGAAGATAATAGCATAAGTGTAAAAGACGATGGTCGAGGTATTCCTACGGCCATGCATACGAAAGAAAAACGGAGTGCACTAGAGGTAGTAATGACCGTGCTGCACGCTGGTGGTAAGTTTGATAAAGGTAGTTATAAAGTGAGTGGTGGTTTGCATGGTGTGGGTGTAAGTTGTGTAAACGCATTAAGTACGACGCTGCACGTAACGGTAGAGCGCGAAGGCAAAATGTTTGAGCAAGAATACCATTGTGGTATACCTGCCTACCCTGTGAGAGAAATAGGCACCAGTGATAGAACCGGCACTACTGTTAGGTTTTGGCCAGATGGTAGTATTTTTCAAGATTTGGTGTACAAAAAAGAAATTTTAGAAGGTCGCTTACGTGAATTGGGGTATTTAAATAAAAAAATTAGAATTACTTTAACCGACCTAAGAGAGAAAAATGAAGATGGCTCTGACTATACCATGGAATTTTATAGTGAAGGCGGTATTGTTGAGTTTGTAGAAATGCTAGATAGAACTGCCAATCGCCAGCCGTTATTAACCAATACATTATATGTAGAAGGTTATGATGAGCCAAGCAATGTAACGGTAGATGTGGCATTGACCTACAATAACGATTTCAAGGAGAATATTTACAGCTACGTTAATAATATTAACACCATTGAAGGCGGTACACACGTTACAGGTTTTAGACGTGCTTTAACCCGTGTATTTAAAAGCTATGGCGATAAAGAAGGTTTATTTGAAAAAGCCAAAGTAGAAATTGAAGGTGATGACTTTAGAGAAGGTTTAAGCGCTATTATCTCGGTAAAAGTACCTGAGCCACAGTTTGAAGGCCAAACCAAAACCAAGCTTGGTAATAGCGAAGTGAGTGGCGTGGTAGATAGTACCGTTAGCCGCGTATTACAAGCGTTTTTAGAGGAAAATCCACGTGAGGCTAAGAATATCATCAGCAAAGTTGTTTTAGCCGCCCAGGCAAGAATGGCTGCTAAAAAAGCCCGTGACTTAGTACAACGTAAAACGGTATTAAGTGGTGGTGGCTTACCAGGTAAATTGGCCGATTGTAGTGAACGTAATCCTGAAAGATGTGAGCTCTACTTAGTGGAAGGTGATTCGGCAGGTGGCACAGCCAAGCAAGGTAGAGATAGAAGCTATCAAGCTATTTTGCCGCTACGTGGTAAAATATTGAACGTAGAAAAAGCCATGGAGCATAAAATTTATGAAAGTGAAGAAATTAGAAATATCTTCACTGCGATGGGTGTAACGATTGGCACACCTGAAGATCCTAAAGCCTTAAATACCACCAAACTGCGTTATCATAAACTAATTATTATGACAGATGCGGATGTGGATGGTAGCCACATTGCAACCTTGATTTTAACCTTTATTTTCCGCTATATGAAGGCCTTGGTAGAACAAGGTAATGTGTATGTAGCACAGCCACCTTTATACTTGGTTAAAAAAGGTAAGGAACAAGAATATGCTTACAGTGAAGAGCAACGCAAGGCATTGGTAGAAAAATTAGGGCATGGTAATGATAATGCGGTAGGCATCCAACGCTATAAAGGTTTGGGTGAAATGAACGCGAGCCAACTTTGGGAAACAACCATGGATCCTGCACGTAGAACTTTAAAACGTGTAAGCATTGAAAGCGCCGCAGAAGCAGACCGTGTATTCAGTATGTTGATGGGCGACGAAGTAGGACCTAGAAGAAACTTTATTGAAACGCATGCAAAATATGCGAAGATTGACGTTTAGTATTCGAAAATGGTAACAATGAATAATGAAACCCCTCTTGAAACGTTAGACTTTCAAGGGGGTTTTTCATTAAAATAAGTACCGATAAATATTGGGGGGGGGGTAAATTTTTAAAAATATACCTAAGACATTAGGTATAATATAAGACAACTCACAGAATCAGAAGAACAAATAATGCAGGTTCTTTAGAAATTAGAGAAAGCATACCTAAAAGATATTATTGAAGAGATGCCAGCACCTAAGCCACACAATAATACAAAAACACGCTTCCCCAAATATTAATTGAGAAGGCATTGGCATTGCATGAAGTACATGGTAGAAATCATTACTATTTTCCAATCGTCTCAAAGGCAGATTATTCTAAAAATGGCATTGCCAACATTGTAGCAAATTATTTTGAAGGTTCTTTTACCAATGTGGTGTCTTTTATGGTAGACACCAAATCGCTATAACAAAAAGAGATAGATATATTATTACAACATCTGAAACAGTAACAAATGGAAAGCTATCTCTATTTGATAAAGTTTATGGTGTGTAGCATGGTATTGCTAGGCGAGACAGATGGGAAAAAAGTTTGACAGACCATCTAAAATATTATTAAAAAATATATGAATAGTTGAAATAACTATCCTCATTTAATGAATAAATAAAAATACAACCCTCTAATAATTTTTTTATTACTATGATAATCTACCACCCTTATAATTTAACTGTATTAAAAGTAATTTTACAATAAACACTTAGTATTATTGCTGATTATTACCAAAATAGTTACGGTATGAAAAAAATAACGCTTGCTTGTTTTTTATGCTTAGGTGTAGTAGTGGTAGTGGCGCAGCAAAGTAACAGAAAATGGCAATTTTCAGTAGGTGCTTCTGCATCTTTGCCAAGTGGAAAATTTAGCAATTATTACAATACAGGTTATGGTGGCGAAGCTGAAATTAGTTATTTATTTAATGAAAAATTTAGTTGGTATGTAACTAGTGGCTACTATGTTTTTACTGGCAAAAAAAATACATATAGCGTTAATTACGGTGGTATTCCTTTCAATTTTGATTATACATCTCCTAAAATTGGCTATATCCCAATTCTTGGGGGACCACGTTATACTATTGGTAACTTCTCATTGGGTATAGCTGCTGGTGTGGGCATCTACAATTTTAAAAATGAAGGTAATACGTATAATGTTATTAGTGATACCACAGGAATCAGTTTTACCTATAGCCCGCAAATTGCTTATACAACAGGTAAATTTAAAATAGCCGCATCATATACATCTTCAACTGTAAAATTAGATGCGCAATTTTCAAGTTATGTAGATTTAAAAAATGCTGCTTTTATTGGTATAAAGCTTTTTTACCAATTTTAGCTAAACATAAAATTTAGTCACATTGTATGATATAAAAATGTGGATTAGTTTTTAGACACATTTTTGCCATATTCTCAAATAAACCTGTAGTTTGTGCTACTAATTTATTCACTAACCAATGCCTACACGTTACAGGCGTTAAAATTGAAACAAAATGGATACAAGTAAAATGATTAAAGCATATTGCTTAAAGACTAAAGAAAAAAATGTACCAATGCAAGATGCTGTTATTACCAGAACTGCAAAAGGTGGTTATATGGCTGGTGGTCATGATGGTAAAGGCAACAAAATGGCAGCTATTTTAGGCGAAGCAAAAGCCCTACAAGCTATAGCAGATGGTGTTGCTAAAAAAGGTTTTTAATTACAAGCATATTTACAATAAAAAAGCTATCCTTTTGGATAGCTTTTTTATTGTATTAATCTCAATTAGCGTGTTATCTTATTATATGATTTGTTGCTATCACAATACCATTTTCTTTGGTACCTTCTAGTTGGTAACCCATGGCATTAATACTAATACCAACTATCTTCTTATTGGTATCTCTTTTAAACATGGCCTTACCTTGAAAAGCGACTATTACATACACATCCTCACTTTCTTTATCTAAGGCTGAAGAACCTGCTGAAGAACTCATTACCAAGGCACCGTTCTCTAATGTTACGGTTACATCTGGTACTACGCTACCTGCTGGAAACACGTACTTACCTACATATTGTGCTAATGTGGTGTCTTGCTGTTGTGCAAGGCTAGTTACAGCAAAGCCCAATACAAGCATTACTAATAGCATTAATTTTTTCATAGCTGTTATTGTTTTATTTGAATGAAGATAATATTGGAATGCTTTGTTCAAAATTAATTTACAATTACTATTTTAAGTTTTCTAAAGCCGCTTCTATTGTTGCAAAATCATACTTAAACCCAGTTGATAACAGCTTTTTATTACTAACGTTAGTACTTTTAAGCACTTCAATACTCATTTCACCAAGCATTACTTTAAGCACAAATGCTGGAATATACAATGGTATAAATAAGCTTTTCTTCAGCATTTTAGCAAGGGTTATTGTTAATTCCTTATTAGTTACAGGTTTGCTTGCCACCGCATTGTAGGCGCCCTGCATTTGGGGCTGTTCTATGGCATACACAAATAGTTTGCATAGGTCTTCAACATGTATCCAACTAATCATTTGCTTACCGTTACCTAGTATGCCCGCAATACCAAACTGCAATGGCTTTTTAAATTCTACTAGTGCACCGCCTGTATTACTAAGTACAATACCTATACGCAGTTTTACTAAACGTTTACCTAGTTGTATTACTGGTGCTATACTTTTTTCCCAAAGTCTGCAGGTTTCACCCAAAAACTCAGTATCAGCAGGCGCATCTTCTGTAAAGCCATTAATCAAGCTTTCAGCAGTATCGGCACCATACCAGCCGATTGCCGATGCACTTACCACCGTTTGAACTTTATTAGGCAATTTTGCCAAAGCCGTTACCAACGTAGCACTGCTTTTAGTACGACTATCTACAATCTCTTGCTTTCGTTCAGTTGTCCAGCGTTTATCTGCCACACCAGCACCAGCCAAGTGGATAATATGGTCAGCTTTTGCCAATGCTTCCGCATCTATTTCCTGCGTATCAATATTCCATTGCGCATGGCTCACCTTAGCATGAGGGCGCATTTTACTAGGCCCGCGGCTCACAATAATTACATCGTAACCCTTCACCACCAACAATTCCATTAAATGTTGCCCCACCATACCAGTACCGCCTGTTATTAACACCGTTGCCATTACTATCAGTTTTGTTATATCAACAAAGATGCACAGGGATAGTTGTACCAGCAACAAAATGGGAGTTGCAATATTTTATTAGGATGTAAAGAAATACTAATTTTTAGCAACCCACAATTGATTATATAAACTAAAAACTAATATTCAAGCAACTATTAGAGAAGTTATTTTATAATTTTAATAGGTAATACATAATCCCCAGTAATTGGGATAATCACATTATTGGCGTTTTTAAAATTGCAAGAAAAGTTACCTGATACAGAATAGGTAATTGTTGTTGCGGCAGTGGTATCTACAATACTAATATTAGTTATTTTATGTACAATATTTGTGGGCTGTAAAATGGCAGTAGAATATAAATTATTAATACTATTGTCAGTTAACCCGATAATCAAATCTCCATTGCATTGATTAGCCTTCAATAAGTCGCCACCATCAAAAATTTTATAGCTACCAGTTTTTGTATTTTTAAAATCAATATTATTTGTAAAGTGCTTAAAATAACAATCTAAAAAATAAGCATCTACGTCTATTTGCCCAGCATTTGTTACCTCAAAGCTCTTATTAGCTACACAGCCCGCCTCATTCGACAAACCAAAACGTGCAACAGAGTTGGTAGTAAAATTTACTTTGTTAATACTAACATTCAAATGGTAAGGATAAGCAGCCGTTGTATCAGTTGCTTTTTTGCATCCTTGTAATAATATAGAAACCAGAAGCGCGTAGATTAAGTATTTCTTTTCCATAGGGTCAAATATTGAAAAACTCTCTAAAAATAAGGTAAACCTACATTTACTCAATAAACTAACCTGAAATATTTATTTTCAAATTTATTCCTCAGCACCTTTGCTACAATATAGCTTTTGTTGCGTCGCACAGTTGTACGTTCTGCACTTTTTGGAGCTTTATTGTAGCGTAGGTATTTTGATATCAATTGCAACAAATCATCATAAAAAATCCCGAAACAAACGCTTCGGGATTTTTTAAATACTGTATGCTTTACTAGTAACAAGCAACTTGCAACCAGTAACTAGTCTGGTCTTTTACCATCTAAAAAGGTATTGATGCTAGAAATATTGGTATTGTTATTCTCATCTTTACCTACCGTGTACTTGCTGTAAAAGTTTTCTGCGCTAGTAAATGCATTACCATATAAATCCATCTTCTGACGGATGTAGGCTGGAACAGTTTCAAAATCGCTATTCGCATCTGCACTGTTCATATTAAAGCTAAGGTTGCGTAGTTTTTGTATGCGCTCTTGTGCTCTTCTGCGTTGTTCTTCAGCTTCATCAAAGTCATCAAAACCACCCACACCGCCAGCAATGGCTTGTACTGGCGCTGCTGGTTTTTCGTGTAACTCAAATGGTGCTGGCACTTCCTCCTCCTCTTTCTCAAACTCAAACACTGGCCCTCTATAAGTAGGCGCAGGCGTTGGTGTTTCAGCGGGTGTTTCAGGCGCTTTTGTTTCTTCTTGTAACCAAGATTTGAATGGCTTTTGCTCGGCGTAAATATTGGCTGGTTTGTTTAAAATACTAGGATTACGCTCAGTCATCACAAACTGCAATGTTTCATCTATTATTGGGGCTTTAGGCGCTTCTTCTACAACTGGTTTTGGCGCTACAAAATCATCAGAAATAGTAGTACTTAATTCAAAGTGTAGCACTTCATTATCGTCATGGCTTTCTACCAATGTTTCTGTTGCTTCCATGGTGTATACAGTTGGCGCTTCTGCTACTTCATCTTGTAAGCGAGGTGCAAAAGGATCCACTTCTACAAAAGGAATGCTTGATTGTGGCAATGGTGCAGGCTGCGTTAGTTTTTTCTCTTCACCTTCTAAGCCCAAAGTCATTACAATTTTTTCAGGTTGTGGTGCTGCTGGTTTTGCTGGTTTGCTAAAAGGATTTTTAGCATCAAAGCCTGTAGCTACTAGGGTGATACCAATTTTTTTATCCAATGAGTTATCGTAACCCATACCTACAATTACATCCGCATCTTCCCCAGCTTGCATGCGCAAATAGCTATTAATCACTTCCAGTTCATCCATGGTACATTCATCATCACCTTCAGCACTATTAATATTGATAAGTATCCATTTAGCACCTTTAATATCGTTATCATTAAGCAATGGAGAAGACAAAGCTTCTTCAATGGCCCGTTGAGCGCGGTCTTCACCTTCTACTTCTGCTTTACCAAGTATTGCCACACCACCATTTTTCATTACGGTGCATACATCAGCAAAATCAACAATGATATGACCACGACTATTAATAATATCTGTAATACATTTAGCAGCGGTAGCCAAAACATTGTCTGCTTTACCAAACGCTTCCTTCATTTTAAGGTTGCCATATTGCATCCGTAGTTTATCGTTGCTAATAACTAGCAAAGTATCTACATGTGGTTTCAATTGCTTAATACCTTCTTCAGCTTGTGCTAATCGACGTGGGCCTTCAAAGCCAAAAGGCGTGGTAACAATACCAACAGTTAATATACCAAGCTCTTTACAAATTTGTGCAATAATAGGTGCACCACCAGTACCTGTACCGCCGCCCATACCTACAGTAATAAAGGCCATTTTGGTATTAACCTCAAGTATCTTTTTAATTTCTTCTAAGCTTTCTTCAGTCGCTTTTTTACCCACTTCTGGGTTAGCGCCAGCGCCTAAACCTTGTGTAAGGTATGGCCCTAGTTGTATTTTATTAGGTACTCTGCTTTGCTCTATCGCTTTAGCATCGGTATTACAAACAATAAAGTCTACGCCCTCTACGTCTTGATTAAACATAAAGTTTACGGCGTTGCTACCGCCACCACCTACACCAATTACTTTGATGATAGATGACTTTTGTTTAGGCAAATCAAATTGAATCATGTCTTCGGAATTACGGATTAGTAAAGTAAATATCTCTCTCGTTCTTTAAGGGTCTTGTTTGGTTGCTGGTCACTTGTTTCTTGTTACTGGTAACCTGAAACTTGTAACTAATAATTTTATTTTATCTTTTGGTCTTCTTCTTCTTTAAATAAGTCTATCAAATTATCTTTAAACTTATCCCAGAATTTTAGCTTTGTTCTTTCTTTTATCATTTCCTTTTCTGCTGGCAGTTCGACTTTTTCTTGTGGCGTTTCTACAGTAGCTTCGGTTTTTAACACCTTTGGTATTTCTACTCTTTTAAAGGTCTCGGTAAACTGTTTGTATTGATGCTCGTAATCGCTATAGCCTTTCAGTATTAAACCAATACAAGTTGCATACATTGGCTTCTTCAACTCATCAATGTGGTTTGGTGCTAAATGTTCGTTTGGCAAACCAATACGTGCATTTAAACCAGTTGTGTACTCCGTTAATTGAATTAAATGCTTCAATTGAGAGCCACCGCCTGTTAAAATAACACCACCATTTAAAGTGCGCTGGTCTAACCCAATTTGTTTTAAATGATAGCTTACAAAATCTAATATTTCACTCATGCGAGCTTGAATAATTTGTGCTAAGTTTTTAACACTAATTTCTTTTGCAGGCATCCCTTTTAAGCCAGGTATGGTTATAAATGCATTGGCTTTTGCTTCATCTGCCAAGGCGCTACCAAACTGAACTTTCATGGCTTCGGCTTGGCTTTTTAATACACCTAAACCCAATCGGATATCGTTGGTAATGTTTTCGCCACCAAAAGGTATAACGGCTGTATGCTTTAAAATACCTTCATAAAACACTGCAAGGTCACTTGTACCGCCACCAATATCTAAAATGGCAACACCTGCTTCCATATCAATATCGCTCATTACAGCACTAGCGCTAGCAAGTGGTTGCAATACCAAATCTTTAGTGGTTAAAGAACTTCTATTTACAGCGCGTCTAATATTTTTAATCGCATTTCTATCGCCAGTAATGATGTGAAAATTCGCCCCAACTTTTACACCGTTATAACCTACAGGATCTTTAATATTCTGAATATTATCTACATGAAACTCTTGTGGTATCACTTCAATAATTTCATCGCCAGCAGGAATAAAAGTTTTACGTTGATTGCTGATTAATTGCTCAATTTCAAAACGCTGAATTTCTGTTTCAGCATCTTGCCTTACCATATCGCCACGTGTTTGCAAGCTTTTTATATGATGCCCTGCAATACCTACATACACTTCCGTTATTTCTAATTCAGGATTACTATCATAACAGTTTTGCAATGCCTGATGAATCGCTTTAATCGTTTGGTCGATATTTAATACTTGACCATGTTGTACACCATTACTATTGGCACGTCCAAAGCCCAATATCTCTAATTTACCATACTCATTTTTGCGGCCAGCAATTGCTGCAATTTTGGTAGTTCCAATGTCCAATCCTACAATAATCGGTGCCTCGTTGTTAGTCATAAAATATCTTTATTTATTGTGTCAGCCTATTGTTCTTTATTGAGCTTCTGTTGCGTCGCACACTGCAGCGCTTTGTCCTTTTATCAACTTTTATCACCCACCAAACTTCTTCATTTCTGCTTTTGGTTTAGCCAAAGCAGGCTTCTTCACAATTGATAACGGATTTACGTTCTTTTTATTATTCTTAATTTTATTATCGGCTAACTTTTTTTTCTCATTTATGCTAACTATTTGCTTTTTAAGTTTTAACGAATCTATTTTTACTGTAGGGATGGGCATATTTCTTACTGAATCAGTAACCAAAGCATCCAAATTCATTTGCAACATCGCTTTCGCCTTTGCAGAATCAACTGCTATTTGCGCCGTACCTCTTTTTACTGCTACTACTTGGTTATTGAACTGTACGTCTAATTTTTCATAGGTATTAATGCCATTTTGCAACCACGCTTTTTTGTAAAAAGTATACAACCTATTAAACTTAGCTGCATAATCATCTGCTGTACCAAAAACAATGATTTGGTCACCAAGCGTTGGTATTATCTCAAATGTTGCTTGTGGTGTAATTGCTATCTGTGCTGTCTGCGCCATCCAAAAACTATCTGCTACTATGTATTTACCAAGTGCTACTACACTTTCAAGCAGTAAACTATCTGGTTTTGCCAGTACGGGTCTATCACTTGGAAAATTGGTAAACATCGGTACTCTTGCACTCAACTTTTCGCTTAGCGGTAGTCGTAAGCCATTACTATCTACATAAAACGAAGTACCTTCAGCAGTAAACACTCTTGCCACCGGCTGACGTTCTACAATTTTTACTTGCAGCACTTGTTTGTTATCAAAGAACAGTTCCGCTTTTTTTACCCAAGCAGTTCCTTCTAATGCCATTTCAATCGCTCTTAAATCTATCTTACTTGTTGCTTGGTTACTAACAATCGATTTACTATTGATAATAGCCAAGATATCGTTTTCATCAATAAACAAATGGTCTTCTACACCTGTAATTTCTACTTTAACGCCTACACAAGTTTTATGGTTTTTCTGTTGCATAGCAGCGCCAAACAATACGATTGTTCCAATGCCAGCTAGCAGCCATAATACTTGTACCAGTCGTTTTTTCCAGTTCATTAATCAGTTGTCAATATTTTTTTAACAGGTTGTAATAAGGTATCAATATCGCCTGCACCAGCCATTACCACAAGTTCTGGTTTATTTACTTGTATCCATTCTAGCATGGCTTCTTTAGCAAGCACTTGCTTATCAACCAATGTCATTTTATTCAAAATCAATTCACTTGTAACACCTGCCATTGGTAATTCTCTCGCAGGATAAATTGGTAATAATATCACCTCATCAGCCTTGCTTAAGCTTACAGCAAATTCATCAGCCAAATCGTTGGTTCTACTAAATAAATGCGGCTGAAAAACAAGTGTCAATTTTTTACCTGCAAACAAACTTCTCACACCACTTATCAATGCTTCTAGCTCTGTAGGATGATGCGCATAGTCATCAATCAATACATGCTTTTCAGTCTTCAACAAGTATTCAAACCTGCGCTTTACACCTTTAAAATCTGCTACAGCAGCTTTAATTTTTTCGTTGTCAATTTTCAAATACTTAGCTACACTAATGGCTACAATCGCATTTTCAATATTGTGTAGCCCACCCATGTGTAACACCACATTATCAACTTTCCAATATTGGTTCATAACATCAAATTGATAGCTACCATTTACCACTATTAAGTTGGAAACATGTACATCAGCAAGGCTATCATTCAAGCTATATGTACAATGGTCAGGTACTTCAAATTCACTTGCCCTAGCAAGCCCGTATTTTGTAATTAAGCAACCACCAGGTTTTACTTTTTGTGAAAACTGAATGAATGCGTTTTCTACTTCTTCAGCAGTACCATAAATATCCAAATGGTCTGCATCCATAGAGGTAATAATGGCTATATCTGGGCTCAATTTCAAAAAACTTCTATCATATTCATCCGCTTCCACCACCACCACATTATTCTCACTGCTCCAAAAATTGGTATTATAATTAGCAGCGATGCCACCTAAAAATGCATTACAACCATAGCCCGTATGCCTTAGAATATGCGCTATCATTGAGGTGGTAGTGGTTTTACCATGTGTACCAGCAATGCAGATATTAAAAGAACTCTCGCTTATCCATTGCAACACATCGCTACGTTTTACCACTGTATAGCCATTGGTTTGATAATACATTAGTTCTGCATGATTAGCAGGCATTGCAGGGGTGTACACTACTGCATCTACATCTTTAGGTATGCTATCCACATCTTCATGATAATGAATGGCAATACCGCTATCTTCTAAAGCTTTGGTTAATTGCGTTTGCGTTTTATCATAGCCACTAACCACTACATTTTTCGAATGAAAATATCTTGCCAAAGCACTCATGCCTATGCCACCGATGCCAATGAAATATATCTTCTGTATTTGATTGATACGGCTCATAATTAAATGCTTGATAAAATTTGTTGAGCAATTATTTCATCGGCATTTTTAATAGCCAATGCACTAATATTTTGTTGCAACACCTGCTGCGATAATTCATTGTTACTGAGTTCTAAGACAGTATTTATCAACGCTTCATTTACATCACTATCTTTAACGAGTAACCCAGCTTTTTTATTTACCAATGCCATTGCATTAGCCGTTTGATGGTCTTCTGAGGCAAATGGATAAGGCACAAATATGGAAGGTTTACCAGCTACACATAACTCTGTTACCGCCATTGCACCTGCCCTACTGATTACGATGTCTGCAGCTGCATAACCCATGTCCATTTGTGTAATAAAATCACTCACCCATACATTTGCTTTACCAATTGCTATTGCTTTGTAATGTGCCGCATTGGTTTTACCTGTTTGCCAAATCAATTGCAATCCTTGTTCTGCGAAGGTTTCTATATGATTAGCAATAGCATCGTTAATACTTTTAGCTCCTAAGCTTCCACCTACTACCAATACCGTTTTGATATTACTTTGTAAGCCAAAAAATGATAAAGCTTCAGCTTGTGTAACCTTGCTATGTGCAATACTTGCACGAACAGGATTACCCGTGACCACTATCTTTTCGGCAGGAAAAAATTGCCCCATACCATCCGTAGCCACAAAAATTTTCGTCGCTTTTTTGCCAAGAAGCATATTAGCTTTACCAGCAAATGAGTTACTCTCGTGAATAAAGGTTGGTATGCCTTTACTTTGAGCAACACGTAACACAGGAAAACTTGAATAGCCGCCCACACCAATAACAGCTGTAGGTTTAAACTGCTTGATAATGGCACGAACTTGAAAAAAGCTTTTAATTATTTTAGGTGGCAAGCCAATATTTTTAATTAAAGAACTTCTATTAAAGCCTGCAATGGTTAGTCCTTTGATGGGATAACCTGCCTGTGGTACTTTTTCCATTTCCATTTTACCTTTTGCACCTACAAATAAAATATCAGCATCTGGCTGCAATTGCTTGATCGCATTGGCAATAGCGATAGCAGGAAAAATATGCCCGCCGGTACCGCCGCCCGCAATAATGATACGCCTCCCCGCCCCTAAAGGAGTGCTGTGAGACTTCTTTATATTTTCATTTAGTACACTCATTTATACTTTATTTATTTCTTCCCCTTCGGGACTAGAGGTTGCCACTTGCGGCTGTAAATAATCTGTGTGTGGTACAGGCTCTTTACCTTCCATTATCTCCACATTTCTTGCTACACTTAATATAATACCAATGGCTGCACAGGTAAATAAAAAAGAACTGCCACCCATACTAACCAGCGGTAACGTAACCCCTGTAACTGGTACCAGATTTACATTTACTGCCATATTAGCAATTGCCTGAATAACTAAAGTAAAACTTAATGCCAGCGCTAAAAAAGCACCAAAAGCGTAAGGACATTTTTTAAAAACCCTGATGCCTCGAAATAAAAACACCAAGTAAATTAATATAATAAAAGCTGCCCCAAGTAAGCCGTATTCTTCTATAATAATTGAATAAATAAAATCGTTATAAGCTTGTGGTAAAAAGTTACGTTGACGACTATTGCCTGGTCCTAAACCCACCAAAATACCGCCATTGGCAATGGCAATTTTTGCCTGCTGCACCTGATAAGGTACTTCTTCATTTTTAGCGTACATAAAATCTTGTACACGCTTTACCCAAGTATCAAAACGTTTGAACAACTTATTATTTTCAGTCGTTGCTTCCGAAATTTGCTGTGTCTTTTGCTTACCACTGTGCGTAAGCATTGCTATACCGATAATTAATGCTACTGGAATAGCGGCTATACCAACCGTTAAGATAATATGCTTGGTACTTACACGACCAATAAACATCAACAACAAACAGGTAGCACCAGTTAATAAAGCATTAGATAAGTTTGCGGGCATAATTAAAGCGCAAATAATTGCAACTGGAATTACGACTGGCAAAAAGCCTTTTTTAAAATCTTTTATTACTTCTTGCTTTTTACTTAAGGTTCTAGATAGATACATAAACAAAGCCAACTTAGCAAAATCACTCGTTTGAAACGTCATATTGATAATAGGCAAACGTATCCATCTGCTACCCTTATTAATTTCTGTGCCAAAGAACAATGTGTAAAGTAATAGCGGTATTGCTATGAGAAAAAACATCCATGCTACTTTACTGTAAATGGTATAATTTACTCGGTGCATGAAATAAATTAATGCCAAGCCAATCATCATAAAAGCAACTTGCTTAAACAGATACACTTCATTGTTGCCTTTATTCATTTTATACGCCAAAGAACCAGTGGCACTATACACTACCAACACTGAAATCAAGGCTAATAAAATTACTATTCCCCAAATAAACTTATCGCCACGAGTACGTAAGGCCAGTTGGCTTCGCATTCCTTGTACAGAAGGCATTTGAGAAAATAATGTATCGTTAAAAGCCATTGTTAATTTATAATTTATAATTTGAAATTTGAGATGAACTATAAATCTCAAACCTCAAATCTCAAACTGTTTATAATTCCTTTACAGCGTCTTTAAACTGGTTACCTCTGTCTTCATAATTCTTAAACAAATCAAAACTTGCACAAGCAGGACTTAACAACACTGCGTCACCTTTTGTAGCAACTTTAAAACAAGCTTTCACACAGTCTTGTGCATTGTCTGTTTCAATAATTGATGGCACAATATTTTTAAAGGCAGCTATAATTTTTTTATTGTCTTTACCCAAGCACACAATTGCTTTTACCTTTTCCTTTACGAGGTCAGCAATAAGGCCATAATCATTGCCTTTATCTATACCACCCAATATTAAAATGGTAGGCTTGTTCATACTCTCAAGCGCAAACCAAGTACTGTTTACATTGGTAGCTTTACTATCGTTAATAAATGCTACACCACGTACCGATGCTACAAATTCATTACGATGTTCTAAACTTTGAAAATCGGCAACAGCTTCTCTAATTTTCTCTTTTCTTATACCAATTGTAGTTGCTGCAATGCCTGCTGCCATTGTGTTGTAATTGTTGTGCTTACCTTTTAAAGCGAAGTCATAGATGCTCATGCTTACGCGTTCTTCTTGTATACGTAGCATCATTTGATCGCCTTTAATGTAGCCGCCTTTTTTGATTTCGTGTTTCATTGAGAATGGTAGTGGGTTAGTATTAATAGTTAGTGTATTTAGTTTATTTTGTATTACTTCATCGTCATCGCAATAAATAAAGTAATCGTCTGCTGTTTGATTTTCTATGATTCTAAACTTGCTATTGATATAATTCTCAAACTTGTAATCATATCTATCCAAATGATCTTCTGTAATATTTAATAATATTGCCACATCTGGTTTAAATGTGTCTATATCGTCTAGCTGAAAAGAACTGATTTCTGCTACATAATAAGGCTTTGGATTCTCTGCCACTTGCTTGGCAAACGAATAACCAATATTGCCAACCAATGCTGCATCTAACCCTGCTTTTATACAGATATGATGCGTTAAAGCCGTTGTGGTGCTTTTACCATTACTGCCAGTAATTGCAATAATTGTTGCATCACCTTTAAACCTGTAAGCCAGTTCGATTTCGCTAATCACCTTAATGCCTTTGGCTCTAATCGCTTTCATCATATCATTCTTCTCAGGTATGCCAGGACTTTTTACAATTTCATCAGCACCTAATACTATATCAGCCGTGTGTTGTCCTTCTTCAAAGGCAATGCCATTGGCTACCAACTCTTGCTTATAAGCAGCTTTCAACAATCCGCCATCACTCAAAAACACATCGTAACCTTGCTGCTTGCCAAGCAATGCAGCACCAATACCGCTTTCGCCCCCGCCAAGTATTACTAATTTGTGTTTCATTTTTTCTTTGTTAACCAGCTTTTATATTTCTATTTTACTTCGTTCCGCCTTAGGCGGACACTTCAAGGCCTTATTCTTTCTTGAGCTTTGCTTACCTAATCTTAAGTGTTACAATGCTCGCTACTACAAGCAATACAGTAATAATCCAAAATCTGATAGAAATTTTATTCTCATGAAAACCTTTCTTTTGATAGTGATGGTGCAACGGGCTCATTAAGAAAACCCTTCTACCTTCACCATATTTTTTCTTTGTATATTTAAAGTAGCTTACTTGAATGATCACACTTAAATTCTCTACCAAAAACACACCACAGAAAATAGGTATCAACCATTCTTTACGTACTATAATAGAAAGCGAAGCGATAATGCCTCCAAGTGCTAGGCTACCCGTATCGCCCATGAAAACCTGCGCTGGATAAGCATTATACCATAAAAACCCTATACAAGCACCGACAAACGCACCTACAAAAATGGATAGTTCACCAAGGTTTGGGATATACATCACATTGAAGTAATCTGCAAAAATGTAGTTACCACTTACATATACAAATACCCCAATACCAATACCTATGATAGCACTAACACCTGCTGCCAAGCCATCTAGACCATCTGTTAAGTTAGCGCCGTTTGATACTGCCGTAATAATCAAAGTCACAATGATGATATAAACTGTCCAAGTATAATCTTCTGCACCTTTACCCATCCAAGTAATTAGTTTACTATAATTAAACTCGTGGTTTTTTATAAAAGGAATTGTTGTAATTGGTGTTTTTACTTTTACAAATCGTTTCTGTATTCCATTAATTTTTCTAATAATAATATTAGAATCTTTTGCTAATTTTTCCCCTCTTTGCAATTGTGCCTGTGGCGATGTAAACACTTCTCTTTCAACAGTTACAGCATTACTAAAATACAGCGTTGTGCCAATGATTATACCCAAACCCACCTGACCAATAATTTTAGAAATACCAGCTAATCCGTCACTATCTTTTTTCTTATATGTTTCACCTTTTGCTTTCGCAGCTTGCCTAGCACGTATTTTAAACAAATCGTCTAAAAAACCGATTACACCTAGCCAAACAGTACATAAAACCATTAATCGGATGTACACTTTATCTAGATTAGCAAACAACAAGGTTGGAATTAGAATGCTCAATAGAATAATAATTCCGCCCATGGTAGGCGTACCTTTCTTTTGTGCTTGTCCCTCTAAACCCAAGTCTCTAACACTTTCACCAATTTGCTTTTTTTGTAGCAATAAAATAATGCGTTTACCATATACCGTTGCTATGATTAAAGACAATAAAACAGCCATCGCAATGCGAAATGTTAAGAATTGAAATAGTCCTGCGCCAGGAATTTCAAAATGCTTATCTAGCCATGTAAATAAATGGTATAACATAATAATAGTTGTTAGTTGATTGTTGTTAGTTGACAGTAATACACTTCCATTCTGTTAACTAACATCTTATATCTATCATCTTATTTTTCAAGTAATTCAAACATCTCTCTCAACACTTGTTTATCATCAAAAGGATGTTTTATGCCATTAATATCTTGGTACTTCTCATGCCCTTTGCCTGCTATTAGAATAATATCTTCTCCTCTTGCCAAGCTCACAGCCGTTTTGATGGCTTCTCGCCTATCGCTTATTGTAAGCGATTTTCTTCTACCTGCGCTATCTAAACCTTGTTCCATGTCGGCTAAAATAGCAGCAGCATCTTCTGTTCTAGGATTATCGCTTGTTAAAATCACTTTGTCACTTAATGCACAAGCAGCTTGTGCCATTATTGGTCGCTTGGTTTTATCTCTATCGCCACCACAGCCAACTACTGTAATTATTTGTTCGTGCCCTTTTCTAAGTTTTTTAATCGTAACCAACACATTTTCCAATGCATCGGGTGTATGGGCATAATCAACAATGCCAATGATTAATTGCTTACTGATAACATAATCAAAACGCCCTTCTGCACCCGTGAGCATACTCAATGCAGTAAGTACTTCATATTTATCTTCACCTAAGCATACTGCCGCACCATATACTGCTAATAAGTTATAAGCATTAAACTCGCCAATTAATCTAAAATGCACTTCCATTTCATTAACGGTCATTTGCAAACCAGTTAATGCATTATCCAGTATTTTACCCTTAAAATCAGCCATCGTTTTAAGGCTGTAGAAATATTTTTTCGCATGGGTATTTTGTAACATCACTTCGCCACGCTTATCATCTGCATTGCTTATTGCAAAAGCATTTGAGGGCAAGTCATCAAAGAACTTTTTCTTCACCTTAATGTATTCATCAAAGGTTTTATGATAGTCTAAATGGTCGTGTGTGATATTACTAAATAAGCCCCCTGTAAAATGTAGGCCAGTAATACGATGCTGATGAATAGCATGGCTACTACACTCCATAAACACATGCGAACAACCTTCATCTACCATCTCACGCAACAAGGCATTTAAGCTGACCGCATCTGGCGTTGTATGTGTTGCTGGTATTACTTCATTTGCAATTTGATTTTGCACGGTACTTATCAACCCGCATTTATAACCTAGTTGTGTAAATAATTTAAAAAGTACCGTAGCTATAGTTGTTTTACCATTTGTACCCGTAACACCTACAAGCTTTGTATGCAATGATGGCTCGTTGTAAAAATTATTAGCCATAAAAGCCACCGCTTCATTACTATTTTTCACCTGTATATAGGTGATGCCGTCCACCAATTTGTCGGGCATTATTTCACAAACGATTGCGACCGCACCTAGGCTTACTGCTTTATCTATATAAGCATGACCATCGCTCTGTAAGCCCTTAATAGCAACAAATACTGAACCTGCAATTACTTTACGGCTATCAATAACAATAGCTGACACATGAATATTAGTAGCACCTTGCACTTGTAGCAAATGCACTTTGTATAATATATCTTGTAATGTTAGCATCAGTTAAGTTCTATATTTAAAATTTGTCCTTTTGCATATGACTGACCAGGCAGTATCGACTGTGTTAATACCCGCCCTTTTCCTTTAGCATTTACTTTCAAGCCAATATTTTCACACAACACCACTACATCTTTTAATCCCATACCTCTCAACTGAGGCATTGTTCTGACATCTACTGGCTTAGCTAGAAAACTAACAGCACCTTTATGTATGCGCACATCTAACCATTCATCTGTTGCACTATCAATCTCTTTCTGCCCACATTCTAATCGGCTCGCCAATTGCTTTAAATCTTGCCTAGAGCCGGTATAGTAAAAAGTAGCAGTACTATCTATCTTTTTATTAGTACTCATATAGTTTACTTGCCTTACATAATTTGTGTATAATCTATCAGCAATCTCTTTAAACACAGGCCCTGCAACCGTTGCGCCGTAATGTAATACAGCTTGAGGCTTATTTTTTATGACCACTACTATCGTATATTGTGGGTCATTTGCAGGGAAATAACCAGCAAACGATGTTTGATAAATTTGATCTGCATAGCCCCTATTACCATCAGCAACTAATGCAGTACCAGTTTTTCCAGCCACTTTGTATGTAGAATTTTTAAAGAGTTCCTTTGCGGTTCCACCTGCACACACTGCTTCTAAACATGTTTTCAAGTCTTGTATGGTAGCTTCACTACAAATCTTTTCAATCAACACTTTTGGCTCATTTACATTTACCACTTCGCCTTCTTCTTTCACAGCGCTTAATAAGTAAGGTTTCATCATTTTACCATTATTAGCAACTGCATTATAAAATGTAGCTGTTTGCAAAGGCGTTACCTCTATATTATACCCAAATGCCATCCAAGGCAATGAAATAGAACTCCAATTTCTAGTGCCTGGCTTAGGTATTACTGCGTTGCGTTCACCTGTAATATCAATACCTGTTAAAGTATCTAAATGCATTTCATGTAAATGTTGAATAAAACGCCTAGGATTATTACCATAACTAGCTAATGCCAGTTTTGCCATACCCACATTACTACTCAATGCAAATGCATCTTTTACCGTTACATCAAACTTGCCATGTTGCTCAGAATCAAAAACCGTTTGACCGTTAATTTGCCATGAACCACCATTCAAATTCACCACACTATTCAGTGTAATTTTTTTATCTTCAAGTAAACTCATCATAGTAGCCAACTTAAAAGTTGAGCCTGGCTCTGAAGGACTTATTGCATAATTATAATCTTCTGAATAAGTACCATCTTGCCTTCTACCCAAATTGGCAATCGCCTTTACTTTACCTGTTTTTGTTTCCATGACAATAGCGCAACCATGAACCGCCTCATTACCTACCATCATCTTCATTAAAGCATTTTCTGTAACTTCTTGTATAAATACATCCAACGTTGTTACAATATCTTTTCCGTTTTCTGGCTCTATTTGTTCATCATCAACAGGTATGCTTACACCCCCTGCTATATATCGCACCAAACGCCTACCCGTTGTACCTTTCAGTAATGTGTCATAGGTTTTTTCTAAGCCAATTTTTTGTGCATTTTCTCTATCTAAACCTATCGTTCTGTAAGCCAAAAGTTTATAAGGATTTAAACGAATCGTTTGCTCATCTACTATAAAACCACTTTTATTTTTACCCAAGCGGACCAAAGGAAACTGCTTCAAAGACTCGTATTGACGATAAGAAATTCCTTTTTGCAACAAGAAATATCTGTCACGATTTTTAAAACCTTGCTGCAACAAATGCTTATAATCACTTACAGATTTATCGTTAAATAAATTAGCCAAACAAAAAGATAAGCTATCTAAGTTTTCTCTAAAGCGTACACCACTTTTCTCCCTTAAACCATCAGCAGCAAAGTCTATGTAGATATTAAATTTGGGAACGCTAGTGCTTAACATTTGCCCATCTTCACTATAAATCGTGCCTCTTTCTGCATCTACTTCTTCAATTTTTTGGTGCAAACTATCGCTCATGCTACGCCAGCTTGCACCTTGTACCTGTTGTATGTAAAATGCTTTTGCAAAAACGGCAAGACAAATTATCACCATTACGATGTAGCTTAAATACACCCGCCATAGTATGTCTTTTTTTACGTCCATTTATAATAACAATTAAGCAATCTTATTTTTCACTTACCAAACGTTGCGGCACTTCTTTACTAATCTTTAACCCCAATGGCTCTGCCGCCTTCAACACTTGCACCTCTTCACTTTTAAACATAACCTCGCTCTTTATCGTCTTGTATTCATATTGCAATTCCTTTATCTCTTTCTGTGTTTTGCTAATATCTCGTATTGCCCTATCGGCCATATGCCCATTGGCGATATACACGATAGCCAACACCGATACAAACAAAAAGAAATTCAAGTTTTTTGCAATCCATTTGCCGCCCACAATATTGTCTCTGACGGCTTTAAAAGCCGTTTTCTTTTCTTTTACTTGTTGACTATTGTCTTGCTTTTCTTCCACTTTAATTTTAAGTTTTAAAATCATAGCTAATCCGCTTCATCATCGCTAATCGCCCGTTACACTCGTTCTGCCACGCGCAACTTGGCACTTCTACTTCTTGTATTTTTTTTCAACTCATCGGCCGTGGCTGTAATGGGTTTCTTTGTTACCAATTTCCAACGTGGCACTTTTGTATGTTGTACAAATGGGTTATCATCCACCTCATCATCAAAACCGCCGTTCTTTAAAAACAACTTTACTAATCTATCTTCAAGCGAGTGAAACGTAATAATAGCAACTCTTCCACCCACTTCTACCACATCATTCAACTGCAACAACATTTCTTTTAGTGCCTCCATTTCTGCATTCACTTCTATGCGCAAAGCCTGAAACACCTGCGCCAAATATTTATTAGGATTACCTTTTACAACAGAGCTAATCATTGCCCTAAACTGTAAAATGGTTTGTACCTGCATTTGCTTTCTCGCCTCTACAATATGCTTGGCCAATGTTTTAGAATTACTCACTTCACCAAAATGCTCAAACATTTTATGCAGCTGCAGCTCAGAATAAGTAGCTACGATAGTTGCAGCCGTTAAACTTTGTCGCTGATCCATTCGCATATCAAGCGGACCATCAAAGCGAATTGAGAATCCTCGTTCACCTTCGTCAAACTGATGACTGCTTACACCCAAATCTGCCAAAACACCATTTACTTTACTCACCTTATGCAAGCGCAAAAAGCGTTGTAAATGGCGAAAGTTCTGTGGCACAAATGTTACCCTACTATCTTCTGGTATATTTTTTACGGCATCTGCATCTTGATCAAACGCTATTAGTCTACCAGCTTCGCCTAAATTTTTCAAAATACCTCTGCCATGTCCGCCTCCCCCAAATGTGCAATCAACATATACACCATCTGCTTGAATATTTAAACCATCAAGCGTTTCTGCGTACAACACTGGCACGTGGTACTCTAAATGCGAAGGCTGTGGTTCTATATTCTGCAAATCGCTCATGTTTCTTACATTTTATCGTCAGACATTACTTCGTTTGCCAAATTGCTAAAGTCTTCTGCCGACAACTTGCTAATTGCCTCGTTATATTTAACAGCATCCCATATTTCAAATTTGTCTAGCGTAGCAGCTATCACCACATCTTTTGTAATACTTGCATAAGCTTTAAATGATGCTGACAACATCATTCTGCCTGCGCTATCCAATTCAATTTCAGTGGCACCGTTCAAAAACTGACGAGTGAACTGTCTTACCTTTGGGTCGAATTGGTTTAATTTTTTAAACTTCTCTAAAATGGCCTCCCATGTTTTCATGGGATAAAGGGTTAAACAGTTTTCAAATCCTCTTGAAAGGATGAAACGATTTTCCCCTTCTGGCAATTGTTTTTTCAGGGCACTAGGCAGCAAGAAGCGACCCTTCGCGTCGACTGTTGCTTCATATTCACCGTGAAAACCTACCATGTTAGAGTATTTGTTTAAGATTTACCATTTCTTAACACAAAATAACACAATTTCCCACTGGAAATACGAATTCTAAGAGTTTGTATTTATCCACAGTATTTTATGCCCTGTAATGCAATCCAGTATTGCATTACAGGGCAATTGTCACCATATTTTCACTTTTTCATGTGAATAGCATGTGCGTAACTGTGATTTTACGGTGTTTAAAAGGTAAATAAAATTGAAAATCTATTATTTAAAAAGATTGAACAAAGATGATTCATCCGAAAAAACTGTCAATAAACGACTTTAGCTACCATTTACCAGATGAAAAAATTGCGAAGCATCCACTAGCAAAAAGAGACGAAAGCAAGCTTTTGGTGTTTAAAAGTGGGAAAATTTCAGAAAGTCAGTACAAACACTTAGATGTGTATTTGCCTGAAGAAAGCTTGCTTATTTTTAATAATACCAAAGTAGTAGAAGCAAGACTCATTTTTACAAAACCAACAGGCGGGCAAATAGAAATATTTTGTCTAGAACCGCACGACCAATATGCTGACATTACCACGGCGATGCTGCAAAAAGGTAAAGTGCTGTGGAAATGTTTGGTGGGTGGCGCCAAAAAATGGAAAGAAGAACCATTGGCTAAATTTATTCAGCATGATAAATTTGATGTAATTATTGAGGCAAAAAAGATAGAACAGAAGACAGATTGCTTTATCATTGAATTAAGCTGGAACAACGCAGACTTAACATTCGCAGAAATATTACATATTGCAGGTTTAATACCATTACCACCATATCTCAATAGAGACGCAGAAGAAGCAGATAAACATACCTACCAAACCATTTATGCCAAGTATGATGGTAGCGTAGCAGCGCCTACTGCGGGCCTGCATTTTACAGAGGAATTATTTAAAAAACTAGATGATAAAAACATTAAAAGAGATTTTGTAACGCTACATGTAGGCGCAGGCACTTTTAAGCCAGTAAAAGCTGCTACGATGGATGAACACGAGATGCATACCGAGTTTATTGATTCTCATATTAAATTAATTGAACATTTATTACAGCATCAGCCTAAGCCAATTATTGCAGTAGGAACCACATCATTAAGAACGATTGAAAGTTTGTATTGGCTCGGTGTATTGATGAGTACTGAGCAGGCGAAAATAAATGAAAAAGTACCCAGTTTATCACAATGGGATGCTTACGATTTACCACAAAATATATCTTTAGAAGCTGCATTAACAGCTTTGACAAATTGGATGAAAAGCAATCAACTTGAGCGATTGATTACTAAAACCCAAATTATCATTGCACCAGGCTACCAATTGCGAGTTGCGCAAGGCTTAATTACTAATTTTCATCAGCCACAATCTACTTTGTTATTATTAATCGCTGCCATTGTTGGAGATGATTGGAAAATGATTTACAACCATGCGCTCAATAAGGATTATCGCTTTTTAAGCTATGGTGATGGCTGCTTATTGATGAAGGGGTAATGTGATAGAGGAAACGATGAACGCCAAAGGTGACAATTTGAAATACCTCACTTTTTACGTTACACCTCTGCATTCCATCATTGTTACGATTGGCGAAAAGGCACTTCAACAGTAAACGTAGTGCCTTTACCTATTGCACTGTCTATTTTCACTTTCCCTTTATGCGCATCTATTACAGTTTTTACATAACTCATGCCCAAGCCAAAGCCTTTTACATTGTGTACATTACCTGTATGTGCACGGTAAAATTTCTCAAAAACACGTTTCACACTTTCCTTACTCATACCAATACCATTATCTTGAACACTCATTACAAAATACTTATTAGTACTATGCGTGGTAATTATTATATGTACATTATCATTACTGTATTTGATAGCATTGTCTACTAGGTTAGATATTAAGTTCGTAAAATGTACTTCATCGGCTTGAATAATATCTTTTTTAGCATTGAGATATAAGTCCACCTTGCCATTTTTATCTTCCAATTGCAATACATAATTATCTAAAATATGATGCAACGTGTCATGAATCGGCAGATCAACCAATTGCAATTGTAACTCCTGTTTTTCTAGTAAAGCCGCTTGCAGGATGGTTTCTACATGTTTATTCATGCGCTTATTTTCTTCCTTAATAATACCTGTGAAATAAGCGAGCTTATCCTTGTCATTCTGCACCTTTTCGTTTTTAATAGCATCTACGGCCAGCGATATGGTGGCAATGGGTGTTTTAAACTCATGCGTCATATTATTAATAAAATCACTTTTTATTTCACTTAATTTCTTTTGGTTAAACAATGTTCGAAGAGTTACAAAAAATGCAGCAAAAATTACCAACATAAAGCCTGCACCACCAGCAATAATCCAGCGCAAAGAACCCCAAACTTGATTTTTAAAATTGGGTACTATTACGATGAGGTGTTCAAATGGTCCAATACTTTCTAAATCGCTAGCACTTTCTGGCGCAATAGCGATAAAGAGTCGCTTATTGTGCAGGGTATCATAATATTCTGTTTCAAAATTATTTGAGTGCATTTCTAAATCTGCCGAGCCATTAATAACAGCAAATTCAAAGTGCAAGTTCTTCAGTTCGCTACCGTCGTATATGTTTTTAAGCTTATTATACACATCTGTTGTAGAGTAGCGTTCCTCAACAGTAGGCGGCTTTATTAATCTTGAGATGTCTGGATTGAACCTACCAAAACCCATGCGTTTCGGTGTTTTAATAAGCGGTGCGCTTCCATTGCCTTTGGCCAAGTCTACAGCTACTTCTGTGCTGGCACTATAAATTCTTGAAAATAATTGGGCTTCGCGAACTTCCAATAAGTTCTTCAGCCAAGACGCCTGCAACAAGATGAGGCCTAAAAAAGACAACGATGTTAATACAACTATAAGGGGTAAAGCTCTTTTCATCTTGGCAAATATAATTCTAACCAGTGTTAAAACTTTGGTATAGATAATTGCCAAACACTTGCCAATATTGGTATTCAACACTTTACTATCAAAAAAAACTTAAAACCCAAGGGAATGCGTTAAAAAATTGTCTTCGTGTAGCAAAATTTATTATTTTTCTTGCATGATTGAAGCATTAACAACAGGCGTTATTCTCATTTCGGACCCTTTTTTAAAAGACCCGAATTTTTTAAGAACTGCAGTCATTATTTGCGAATACAATTCTGAAGGTAGTGTGGGCTTTGTTTTTAACAAACAATTCGAACTTGGCATTGGCGATTTAGTAGAAGGTTTAGAAGGTATAAATTTTTCAGTATATGAGGGCGGACCCGTTCAAAAAAATAGTATTCATTTTATACATACTCGCCCCGATTTTATAGATGAAGGCACTGATATTGGCAACGGTATCTATTGGGGCGGCAATTTTGAGCAAGTAAGGGCTTTGCTTAAAACCGATAGCCTAACCGAAAAAGATATTCGATTTTTCATAGGCTATAGCGGCTGGGGCACTGGTCAACTTGAAGATGAAATTGTGGAGAAAAGTTGGATTATTCGCGAAGGCAGTAAGGAACTAGTTTTTTGTACAAAACCCACGCAAATATGGAAAGATGCGCTTAAAGGTTTAGGTGGTGAGTATGAATTAATGCCTAACTATCCACTAGACCCGCAACTCAACTAGTTTTTTTAAATGGATTTACTTAAACAGGCTGCCTCGAAAATCGAGGCAGCCTGTTCAAATATCATAGCCAATCATTTAAATCAAGATAATCAGCGGTTATTAGTTCACTTTCTTCGGTACCATTCTACCAATAATACCAGCTTTATCATATGCATGGTCATCTACTGCACCCCTATCGCCACTTTCGTGGTATTCGGCATCTTCATTTACATCCCATACATCAAATAAATCTTCACCTGCAATAATATTTTTAGCCGCCAACATAGCAGTCATCATGCTATGGTCTTGGTTATTGTACTTGTGCATACCATTTCTACCCACTAAATACAAACCAGGGTATGCTTTTAGCGCTTCTCTAATTTCGTCCACATTTTCTTTGTAAGTATGGTCGTACACCGGGTATGCTTTTGGCTGACGCACCACATAGCCATCTACCACAGCAGATTGTTTGGTTAAGCCAATTTGTTCTATTTCTTTTTTGGCTAATGTAATTAAATCTTCGTCTTTGCTCGTCCACATACCATCGCCTTCAAAGCAGAAATATTCCAAGCCATAGCAAGCCATTTCGGGATTTGGCACCATATAAGGGCTCCAACTTTTAAAGTTTTGAATACGGCCTACTTTCACATTAGGGTCGTGGATGTAAATCCAATTGTCGTTAAACGCATCTTCATCTTTGCAAATTAATACTACAGTTATAAAATCTCTGTAACCCAAATTATTAGCAGCTTTCAAGGCATCGCTTGGCAAAGTAGGCTTGGTAAATCCAATTAATTCACGCATTGGTGTGGTAGATACTACATTATCAAAACCATCAAATGTTCTGCCATCGGTAGTAGTAACACTCCATTTGCCATCAGCTAGTTTTGCATCAATTACACCACAGTTCATTTCAATGGTTACACCCATGTTTTTGCACTTTTCAGCACAAACTTCCCACATCATACCTGGGCCTTTTTTCGGGTATCTAAAACTGTCTATTAATGTTTTAATTACTTTGTCTTTATCGCCACTAGCCGATTTTTTAGGTTTAAAAACCGCATTCATAATGGCACTACTAAGGCTTAACCCTTTAATGCGTTGTGCTGCCCAATCTGCCGAAATTTCGTTACACGGAATACCCCAAACCTTCTCGGTGTAGGTTTTAAAAAATATATTGAACAAGCGTCGGCCAAATTGATTTACCACCCAATCTTCAAAATTGGTTGGATTTTTTACGGGATTCATTTTGGCTTGCAAATAACTCAACACGCACAAACCACTTTCCCAAATGCCCAACTTTTGCAATGCCTCCATCGCCACCAAAGGATAAGAGAAAAACTTTTTATTGTAGTAAATACGGCTACTTCTAGGGCGCTCTAGCATTTCATCGCCTAGAATTTCTGTCCAAAAATCTTCTACTTCTTTGCTTTTGCTAAAAAATCGGTGTCCACCTATGTCAAAACTGTAACCTTTGTAAGTTTCTGTACGTGAAATACCACCTACATAAGTTGGATCTTTTTCAAATACCACCACACTTTCGTTTGCCTTACCCAATAAATAAGCCGCTGTTAACCCGGCAGGTCCTGCGCCAATGATGGCTACTTTTTTTTGCATGTTTTGTTTTTTGTTTGTCTGAACCTCGATTTAGAAAGATGTAAAGGCTTAAATTATAAGAATCCATTTCAATCTATCTAATCTGTGTCGTCAGTATTGCTGTCCTTCGCTCAAAAATGTGGGCAAAAATGCAAAATAAAACCCGTACTGCAATGCAGCTAACAATTTGCACAATAGCTTTGTTGCTTTTTGATCAATAATATAGCAAGTATTTATGCAACTCCAATGGCAATGCCTTCACTTTAATAATCTTACCAATATACAGCTCTATGCCTTGCTACGCCTACGCAGCGAGGTTTTTGTTGTAGAACAAAATTGTGTGTTTTTAGATATGGATAATAAAGACCAAAACTGTCATCACTTGCTTGGTTACGATGGTGATAACTTGGTTAGTTCTGCAAGATTATTAGCCCCAAATACTGCTTATGTGCAAATAAGCATTGGCCGTGTGGTGAGTAGCCCTGCTTACAGAGGCACAGGGGCAGGCAGAGCTTTGATGCAAGAAGCCATAAAAGCATGTTACCAATTATTTGGTAATGGAGATATTAAAATAGGCGCGCAACTGTATTTAAAAGCGTTTTATGAAAGCTTTGGTTTTGTGCAAACGAGCGACGTATATGATGAAGATGGCATTGACCATATTGAGATGATTAAGAAAGCTGCATAGAGAATTTACACAAGGGAAGCAAAGAAGACCAAGAAACAAAAATCACCACTAATTAAACCTTAGTTTCTTTTTGAGAAACTTATAATAAAAAACATGGGCGTAACCATACATTTTGAAGGGCAATTAAAGTCTAACGCAGCATATGACAAAGTGATGATGACGGCAAAAACTTTTGCTGAAAGCAATGCTATGCCATTCTCATTTTTTGAAGCAACAGACAAACTATTGCAACGTGTAAAAGAGGATGAAGATTGGGATTATGTAGGCGCTACACGAGGCATTACTATTCAGCCGCACGAATTTTCTGACCCTTTATTACTAGAATTTGACGAGCATAACTACTTGCAAGAATATTGCAAAACACAATTTGCTGATACGGTTACACACGTTAAAATTGTACAACTGCTGCAACAAATTCAAGATTGCTTTATTGACTTACAGGTAATCGATGAAGGCGAATTTTGGGAAACAGGAGACGAGGAATTATTGGCGCAACATTTTTACAATTGCTTTTTAGACATGGAAATAGCCATGAGAGAAAACCCAGAATTAAACGGTCCATACCGAGTTGAAGATGGAAGAATTATAGATTTAATGTAAATGAAATTAGTTATGGTTATTGTGCAGCTAGCTAGGTTTTTCCAATACCCAATTATTTAGAACTAGCGTCAAGTTGTCAAAAACAAGTGTCCAGTTAAACTTTTCGGGCGCCCAGTTACTTTTTCCGGATGCCCAGTTGTATTTTCCAGACGTCCAGTTATGTTTTTACAAGTCAGTTTGTCGCAACTAATAGAAAAAGATAGGCAACTAGCATTACTAATCTTTTTATAAAAATAAACCCCATTCATCTTCATAATCATCTTTTTTAAAAGTAGCAACCCAATGCTTAAATAGCTCTCTAAACACCGCAACTGCTTCTTCAATCACAGCTTCATGCTGTTCATCTGCAATACCAAGCATTACAGCCACACTCACTTGATCCATCATTTCTTTGCAATTATGCCTAATAACAGCCGCATTTTCCATTTTAAGCACATAGCTATCCATACGCGCAGCGCTTAAAATCTTCGGTGCAATCAGCATAATATTTTGATAAATGAGCTGTTTAACGGTAGTTCCGTTGGTTAATTCATCTTCTTCATCCGTACTCAAATTATCAGCATATGCATACACCAAGTTGAACACTTCGCGCTATTGCAAATACATGTTTTTTGCAATAGCATCAGCTTCATCAGTTTTCCATTTGTCGCCTTCGCTACTACTATCTCTTTTAAAGCGTTCATCGTCCCAATCAGGTAAAATATCAAGCGCACTTAAATCCATTGTTTTTTTAGTTTGTATAAATTTATGTAATAAATAAAATCAGCTATTAAAATCTGCACCCGGCAAACGCAACATTTCTTCTTTTTCGCTATTACGTTGGGTATGTTTTTTAAGTATGGCGCCGTTTAACTGCTTGGTTGTACTACTATTTTTTACCCGCCAAAGTTCATTACGAGCATATCTGGCAGCTTCTTCTACCGATATAATTGGCAAAGGATAATCAACCCCTAATTGAAAGCCGAGTAGTTGCAGTTCCAGCGAACTCATTTTCCAAGGTTCGTGGATTAAAGTTTCGGGCAATTTAGCTAGCTGTGGCAACCATTGCTTAATGAAAATACCTTTAGGATCATGGTCTTGTCCTTGTTTAATAGGGTTATACATTCGTATCGTATTAATGCCAGTGGTGCCTGCTTGCATTTGAATTTGTGGGTAATGAATCCCAGGTTCGTAATCTAAAAACAACTTAGCCAAATGTGGTGCTATCGCTTGCCAAGGCAACCATAAATGATGTGTGGCAAAACTTACGAGCATACTTCTCATTCTAAAATTGAGATAGCCTGTTTGCTGTAAACAACGCATACAAGCATCTACCAAAGGAATGCCAGTATTACCTTGCTGCCAAGCCAATAATTTAGCTTCATCAACGTTTGTTCTTATGATATTAAAACCCTTATTAAGGTTATAAAATTCCATCGAACATTCGCTCTCAAATTTTTGTATAAAATGGCAATGCCAAATAAGCCGACTAGTAAAAAAATTAATGTTACGTTTATCGCCTGTTGCTTGCTTTGCCTGCTGTGCAGCTTGGTATATTTGTCGCATACTTAAATTACCATACGTTAAATAAGGCGACAAACGGCTACAAGCTTTTCGGCTTTCTAGCGGCTTGCTAATGACTTTCATGTAGTTGCCTTTTCTGTTATACAAAAAGCTTTGCAAATACTTTTCTGCATACAAAAAACCACCCGGCTGAAAATGAGTATTAGCACTTGTAATACTTTCAGGCAAAGGGTTTTGGAATAATATGTCGGTTATTTTTTGTGTAATGGTTACAGGAATAAGCTGAGAAATATCTACCACCGCTTGCGGTTGTTCCATTGTGGCAAGCCACTTTTTATTCCAATCTGTTCTACGTTTTAATCGCCTGATAACACCATTTGTAGGATATTCTTTCCAAGTGATTGGTTGTGCTTTGCAAAATTTAGCCACTGCTTTATCTCTTGCAAAGCTGATGGCATTACCAGTTTCTTCATGGCTAAAAATTGTATCAATATGATATTGTTGTTGCAATATTTGCAGTGCCTCGAGCACCTCGCAATGTGCGATGACGATATTGGCGCTTACAGACTGTAAGGCCTGTTGCAACTGCATGATGCTTTGATATATAAATCTGTAGTGTCTGTCATCTGCATCGCTTGCTTGCATGATAGATGGCTCAAAAACATAAAGCAACAAAGTTGGTGATTTAACAGCAATGGCTTTCGCCAACGGCAAATGATCTTGCAAGCGCAAGTCTTTTTTAAACCAAACAATATTGATACTAGGTAGCACTTGCTATTTATTAAGACAATGATTTTATGGCTAAAGAATAATCCGATTTATCCGCTGTATTCAGCGCCATTAGCGTTTCAATCTTATAAACCCATTTCTATTTTCAAAAACTTAGCAGTATGGCTTACTTTGTTTTTAATCATTTGTTCTGGTGTGCCTTCAAATAATATTTTACCGCCACCATCGCCACCTTCAGGACCGAGGTCTATAATGTGATCAGCCATTTTTATCACATCTAAATTGTGTTCAATTATCAGCACAGAATTGCCTCTATCAACCAATTTATTCACGACATCCATTAGTAATTTAATATCTTGAAAATGTAAGCCAGTAGTTGGTTCATCTAAAATATAAAAGGTTTTGCCGGTATCTTTTTTTCCAAGTTCAGTACTTAGCTTTACACGCTGTGCCTCGCCCCCACTAAGGGTTGTAGCCGATTGGCCAAGTGTGATATAACCTAAACCAACATCTTGCAGCACTTTAATTTTACGGTACATCCAAGGCACAGCTTGAAAAAATTCTACTGCTTCATCTACCGTCATGTTTAGCACATCACTGATAGATTTACCTTTGTAACGAATTTCTAAAGTTTCCCGATTGTACCGTTTACCATTACATTTTTCGCAAGGCACGTAAACGTCTGGTAAGAAGTTCATCTCTATCACACGCATACCACCACCTTCACACACATCGCACCTGCCACCTTTTACATTAAATGAAAAACGACCTGCATTGTAACCACGAATTTTAGCTTCAGGTACGGCAGCAAACATGGTTCTAATATCTGTAAAAAAGCCACAATAAGTAGCGGCATTGCTGCGTGGTGTTCTACCAATTGGGCTTTGATCTATTTCTATTACTTTATCAATCGCTTCCAAGCCCGTAACAGACGAAAACTCCATTGGCTGTGTACGACTATTGTATGCATGCTTTGATAAAATTGGGTACAACGTTTCATTGATTAAGGTAGATTTGCCACTACCGCTAACACCTGTTACCACAATCAATTTTCCCAAAGGAAAACTCACGCTTACACCTTTTAAATTATTGCCTACAACACCTTTTAATTCAAGCGTTTTACCATTGCCAGTGCGCCTTGTTTTGGGCACTTCTAAGCCTTTTGTACCATTTAAATAACCTGCAGTTTCGCTACCACTTTTTAGCACTTCTTGGGGTGTGCCTTGGGCCACAATATTACCGCCAAAGCGACCAGCTTTAGGACCAATGTCTATTAAATAATCAGCAGCTAGCATTATGTCTTTATCATGCTCTACCACCAAAACACTGTTACCAATATCTCTTAAGTTTTGCAGCGCAGTGATTAAACGATGGTTATCTCTCTGGTGTAAACCAATACTTGGCTCATCTAAAATATAAGTGATCCCTTGTAACTGACTACCTATTTGCGTAGCCAATCGAATACGCTGACTTTCACCACCACTTAATGTACGTGATGGTCTATTTAGGGTTAAATAGGTTAAGCCAACATCCAACAAGAATTGTAATCTTTCTCTAATTTCTTTCAGAATATCTTTAGCAATAACATTCTGCTTATTATTCATTCTTGTTTCAAGGTCAGTAAACCATAGTTGTAGTTTATCTAAATTAAGATTACTTAATTCAGCAATATTTTTTTCATCAATTTTAAACCACAAACTTTCCTTTCTCAACCTTGCCCCTTCACAGCTAGGGCAGCGTTTTAGCTCCATGTATTTCTCTGTCCATTCACGCATGGTTTCGGTGCTACTTGTACTACCAAACCAACGTTTCAGCATTGGAATAATCCCTTCAAATTCGCCACCATAAGGATCGTGTTCTGGTAGATTTTCAAAGTCTAAAATATCTTCGCTAATGCCTTCAGTATTACCATATAACAACATATTTAAAGCTGTTTGTGGTAAATCTTTTATTGGTTTATCAATGCTAAACTTATTGCGTTTTGCCAATGCTTCTACGCTTTTAAACATGGATGCTTCGCGTTGCTCACCCAAAGGTGCAATACCGCCCTCTTTAATGCTTTTAGACATATCGGGCAAAATCGCTTCCATACTTACCGTGTACACATTGCCAAGCCCTTTACAAGTAGGGCAGGCACCATAAGGCGAGTTAAAAGAAAACGCATTAGGAGACGGTTCTTCATAACTGATACCCGTATCTACACACATTAATTGTTTGGAATATTGTACTATGGCATTGGTATCATTTACCAACAGAAACATCAAATCTTTACCCATTTTCAATGCCTGCTGCACACTTTGGCTCACCCTTACTTTCATATCATCGGTAACTGCCAATCTATCTATTACCACTTCGATATCGTGAATTTTATAGCGGTCTACTTGCATGCGCTCTTTTAAATCCAATACCTCACTATCTACGCGTACTTTTAAAAAGCCCTTCTTACGGATATCTTCAAACAGCTCTCTATAATGTCCCTTTCTACCACGAATCAGTGGCGCTAATACTGATATTTTTTTGCCTTTAAATTTTTCAAAAATATTTTCTACTATCTCTTCTTCGCTAAACTTAAGCATCTTTTTACCCGTATTGTAACTATAGGCTTCACTTATTCTTGCATATAATAAACGCAAAAAATCGTATACTTCTGTTACAGTGCCTACAGTACTCCTTGGGTTTTTGTTGGTAGTTTTTTGCTCAATAGAAATCACTGGACTAAGGCCTGTAATTTTATCTACATCAGGCCTTTCCATATCGCCCATAAACTGCCTGGCATAAGCGCTAAAGCTTTCCATGTAGCGTCTTTGCCCCTCATTGTAAATAGTATCAAAAGCCAACGAAGATTTACCGCTACCGCTAACGCCAGTAAACACTACTAGCTTGTTTTTAGGTATCGAAATATCAATATTTTTAAGATTGTGCTCTTTTGCGCCAAATACTTCTATAAACTCGTTTGGTGTATCAATTTTGCTCATACTGTTAATAAAACAACAAGGTAGTTGTTTTGTTAATTTTTTTAGTTTAATAATTAGCACTTACACAAAAGGCAAGAACTTTTCAACCTGTACTTTTTGCAGTTGTGGATGCGTTTTATTCAAGCTATTTCCATTTAACACCTGTTCATAAAAATGCAAATACTTAGTTGTCATTTGCACCGAGGTAAAATTTGCCATCACATAATCGTGACAATCTTGCCTACCATATATGTCAATATTTTGAAGACCAATAACAAGTTCACTTGCCTTATTAGACAAATAACCCACATCATCATTCACAATTTCTGGCAAAGAACCGTAGGGTGTACCAAATACAGGACAGCCAAAATACAAGCTTTCTATTATGGCAATACCAAAAGGCTCGTGCCACAATACAGGAAACAGCATGGCTTTAGATTGATTGAGGATTTGATTTTTTTCTGCACCACCTTTCATGCCATGAAATATGACATTTCTATCGAAAGTTAAGCGTAAACCTTGGTTAAAGTTAAAGCGCACACCCCCTATTACATGTAAGGGAAATTTAACTTTAGCTGCTATTGTTATAGCGCCTCTTATATTCTTTACACGCCACGCCGCATCACCTAAAAAATGGATATACTTACGCCTATTATTCAAAATTGGCTTGCCATAATCTTCTGGGTCAATACCATTGTGTACAAAAATATCGCTACCAAATCTTGCTGCATGATTGGCGCTAACAAACACTGTATTTTTATCTAATGGTTGTTGGTGATTGAGATTACCATGAAGCGTAATAATATATGGTTTTAAAGGCGTTTCATTCACCGCATGATTCAAATGAATCATGTCTACATCTGCAGGCACCAATTCGTTAAAAGGCTTGTCTGTATTTAATTCTAGCACATTGGCAAATGGGCAGTTTGACCCTTTTGCTACCATATAGGTCACCTTATGCCCACGCTTTACCAGTTCTTTACCTAGCCACCAAATTACCCGCTCTGTACCACCATATTTTAAGGCAGGAATGATGGTATTATTTACTATTAATACATGCATATTTACTCGCTTAAAAAATGAAATTAACAGCTTGTCGCATCACAATCGCAAAAATTTATTTGGCATTTTAAATTTGCTACTTATACATTTGCACCAGTTCTTTAAATCACTTATCAAGAAAGGCAGAGGGAATTGGCCCAATGAAGCCTTGGCAACCCAAGCAAGTTACTCACTTGTTTGAAGGTGCCAACTCCATCCTACCACATGTGTAGGAAGAGATAAGTCAGAGTTAAGTTTGATTACAAATTGCTAGTTACCAGCAGTTATACATATTTCAAGCCCATCTGACTTCATCAGATGGGCTTTTTTATGCCCATTTGCCCACATAATTACTTGATTGATAAGTACTTTTTTGAAAATTACGTATGCATTTTGCCTTAGGGCAAATAAAATTTTGGTTGAAACAAGCAAAACCCTACTAAATTTGTAGAAAATAACGTGACAACTACAACAAACATATTACTACGATTAAATGGTGCAATACCATTTGCTGTTTGTTGTTGTATGCCTTAAGGCATTACACAGTTTATATTATTCTACTTGGGCTTTTACCGCTGCAACCAACTCTTTTACAAAGCATTTTCTAATTTTCAAAACCATAAAAATTTAATTATTATGAGCAATTTACATTTCGAGACTTTACAACTACATGCGGGTCAAAAACCAGATGCGGCAACAAACGCACGTGCAGTACCCATTTACCAAACCACATCTTATGTATTTAACGATGCGGCACATGCTGCCAACTTATTTGGCCTAAAAGCATTTGGCAACATTTACACCAGATTAATGAACCCTACCACCGATGTATTTGAGCAACGTATTGCGGCTTTAGAAGGTGGTGTAGCCGCTGTCGCTACTAGCAGTGGGCAGGCTGCACAGTTTTTGGCACTCAACAATATTTTACAAGCAGGCGATAATTTCGTAAGTACCTCTTACTTGTACGGCGGTACACACAACCAATTTAAAGTAGCTTTTAAACGTTTAGGTGTTGATGTTCGCTTCGCTAATGGCGATGATGTTGCTAGTTTTGAAGCTTTGATAGACGACAATACAAAAGCCATTTACCTAGAAACAATCGGTAACCCAAGGTTGAATATTCCTGACTTTGAAGCCTTTGCAGCATTGGCTAAAAAGCACGATCTACCATTGGTGGTAGATAACACATTTGCTGCTGGCGGTTATTTATTTAAACCATTAGAACACGGCGCTAATATTGTGGTAGAGAGCGCTACCAAGTGGATTGGTGGCCATGGTACTAGTGTAGGTGGTGTGGTTATTGATGGCGGTAATTACAATTGGGGCAATGGAAAATTCCCGCAGTTTTCACAACCAAGCGAGGGCTATCACGGACTTGTTTTCTCAGATATTTTTGGTGTCAATAATCCTTTAGGTTTACCAAATATTGCGTTTGCTATTAGAGCAAGAGTTGAAGGCTTACGTGATTTTGGACCATCCCAAAGTCCTTTCAATGCATTTTTACTAATCCAGGGTTTGGAAACCCTTAGTTTGCGTGTAGAACGTCATGTGCAAAACGCATTAGCACTAGCGCAATGGCTAGAGCAACACGAAGCAGTTGAATTTGTATTGTACCCAGGCCTACCAAGCAATGCTTACCACGAGCTAGCTAAAAAGTATTTGAAAAACGGCTTTGGTGGTGTATTGCAAGTGGGCTTAAAAGGCGGCAGAGCCAACGCAGAGAAATTTATTGACAGCTTACAATTAATTAGCCACTTAGCCAATGTAGGTGATGCCAAAACATTAGCCATTCACCCCGCATCTACCACACACGAGCAATTGAGCGAGGCAGAACAATTAGCTGCTGGTGTAGCACCAAATCAGGTACGCATAAGTGTAGGCATAGAGCATATAGAAGATATTAAAGCTGATATTCAGCAGGCATTTGATAAGGTTTTTGCATAGTATTTCACACAAAGATTATTTCACGCAAGGCTACAAAGAAGACGACGTGCACGAAGATTTACAGGTTACGTTGTGGGCATAGTATCCTTAGTTGCTTTACGTGAAACTCTAACACAAGATGACAGAGATTTTTAAACACCAACAATCATTTACACTCGAGAGCGGCAAAGTATTACCAGAACTACATTTGGCTTACAACACCTTTGGCACTTTAAACGCTGCTGGCGATAATGTTGTTTGGGTGTTTCACGCCCTTACAGGTAATAGCAACCCGATGGAATGGTGGCATGGTTTGGTGGGTGAAGGCTGTTTATTTACACCAGAAAAATATTATATTGTATGTGCAAATATGCCTGGCAGTCATTACGGTAGTATCAACGCATTCAGTACCAATCCTACTACTGGTAAGCCTTACTATCACACATTTCCTTGGTTTACCACAAGAGATATGATTAGGGCTTACCAGTTTTTAAAACAAGCACTAGGCATTACTAAAATTCATATTGGTATTGGCGGTTCTATGGGTGGGCAACAATTACTAGAATGGGCTATTGAAGAACCCAACTTGTTTGAAAATATTGTACCGATTGCTACCAATGCATTTCATTCGGCTTGGGGCATTGCATTTAATGCTTCCCAGCGCATGTGTATAGAGCATGACCCAACTTGGAAAGAGGACAATGACCATGCTGGTATGAACGGGATGAAAGCTGCAAGAAGTATCGCCTTATTATCGTATAGAAACCATAATACGTATGGCGTAAAACAAACTGGCTTTACACAACAAACGGCCAACTTACCTATAGACGAGCAAGTATTTAATGCAGAAAGTTATCAGCGCTACCAAGGTGAAAAATTGGCAAAACGATTTAATGCTTTTAGTTATTATGCATTAAGCAAAGCCATGGATAGCCATCATGTAGGCCGAAACAGAGCTTCAGTGGAAGCAGCACTAGCAAGTATTACTGCAAAAACATTGGTGATAGGTGTAACCACAGATATTTTGTTTCCATTGAGTGAGCAGCAGTTTTTAGCGCAACATATACCAAACGCAACTTTTGCAGCCATCGAATCTTTATATGGACACGATGGATTTTTATTAGAGTTTGAGATAATAGAACAACTGCTTCGTCAGAACTTGAATTTAGAGTAAGAGGTTATAAGCAGGATGCTTTACGAAGTCAGAGACTTCGTAATAGCTATGCAAAGAGTCTGAGACTCTAAAGAACATATAGCAGACGAAGTCAGTTATAAGCAGGATGCTTTACGAAGTCTCTGACTTCGTAATTGCTATGTAAAGAGTCTAAGACTCTAAAGAACATACAGCATGCGAAGTCAGTTATAAGCAGGATGCTTTACGAAGTCTCTGACTTCGTAATTGCTATGTAAAGAGTCTAAGACTCTAAAGAACATATAGCATGCGAAGTCTGAGACTTCGCATAGCAACAAAAGAAAAAACTACATAGCACTGCAAAAGCTAGTAAACAAAAAAGAAAAGCATTAAATCGATAAGAAGTTACAGACTTCAAAACGCAATCATGATATCATTACAATCATTTAAATCACAAGTAGATAATGGATACGCATAAGCAATTGAATATTGGGCTGTTTGGTTTTGGGGTGGTGGGTGAAGGTTTGTACAAAGTATTACAACAAACACCATCGCTGAAAGCCAGCATTGTAAAGGTTTGTATTAAAAATCCTGGTAAAAAAAGAGACGCCCCTGCTGCGCTTTTTACTACCGAAAAAGATGACTTACTCAACGATACAAACATTAACGTGATTGTTGAAGTAATTGACGATGCCGATGCCGCCTTTGTGATTGTAAAAACCGCCTTGCTGAATGGTAAACATGTGGTAAGTGCCAGTAAAAAAATGCTAGCCGAGCATTTACCAGAGATACTGGACCTTCAAAAACAAACGGGCTTGTCGGTATTGTATGAAGCCGCTGCTTGCGCATCAATACCTGTAATACGTAACTTAGAAGAATACTATGATAACGATTTATTACACGCCATAAAAGCCATAGTAAACGGCTCTACCAACTTCATATTAACGAGAATGTTTGAAGACAAATTGAGCTTTGCTGATGCCTTGATTTTGGCGCAACAATTGGGCTTTGCAGAAAGTAATCCTAAGCTAGACGTGGAAGGGTTTGACGCTGTAAATAAATTAAGTATTTTATTGAATCATGCGTATGGTATTGTTGAACATCCTGACAATTTGCTGTTCAATGGTATTCAAAATATACAATTAAGCGATGCTTTGGTAGCCAAAGAAAAAAACTTTGAAGTGAAGCTAGTAGCGCAAGCTAAAAAGCTGAAAAATGGGAGAGTAGCCACGTTTGTCCTGCCACAATTTGTAAAACAAGACGACCCACTATCATTTGTGAAAAATGAATACAATGGAGCGGTAATAGAAAGCGGCTTTGCAGATAAACAATTCTTTTACGGTAAAGGTGCAGGTAGCTTTCCTACGGCATCGGCGGTGCTGAGCGATTTAAGTGCCTTACGCTACAATTACCGTTACGAGTACAAAAAATTATACCATCACCAGCCTCACCAATTAAGTAACGAATACTTTGTAAAAGTGTATGTGAGCTTTGACGATTGGAAATTTATTCCGCGTGAAAAATTTGAGTGGATAGAAGAATGGCACGCTGATGCAGAACGCAAGTATTTGGTAGCAGTAATAAACGTCAACTATTTGCAAGAAGCTACTTGGTGGAAAGATAATAACACGTCTCTAATTCTAATGCCAGACCCAATAATTGAGGATATGGATATTATAAAACTGAAGAAAAGAAGTCTTGAATTGGCAGGGATAATTTAGCATGTCCCATACATAAAGCAAAAAGGCACAATAGTTATCAAGCAATAGCTATTGTGCCTTTTTTCAGTACATTATCTAAAGTTCTTTTGCGAGGTAAAAGGTGACCGTAAATTTCTGTAGCCCATCATATCTACTTTTACAGAGCCTACTGCTATGGGGCTCTCAATTCTTAAAGGAACATGGTTGGCATCATTACTTACCCAAACAGTCATTTTCTCGCCGCCTTCAAAAATAGTTCCCTTTACTAGCAAGGGTTTAAACTTAATGGCATCAAACTTACCATACTTGGTTTTAATGGTTTCTTTGCCCAAATACTTGATATATAAGTTATATACCTCATTGTCTAAAAACATCGAGAATGGTATTTTGTCATCTACTTTATACTTACTAAAATCTATATTTCTAGCATAGTAAATAGAACTTAATACATCTTGCACACAATTGGGCACTTTGTATAAACCCTTGGTAGTAACTGCTGTGTTTTCTCGGTTGTTAAACGTAATATTTTCGTAGGTTTTGTAGCCGCCCTCATCTACATTTCTGATAAATTTTTGAGGTTGTAAAGTAGCCGTATCAATATAACTTTCATATTTGTCACGCACTTTAAAAATCCAATCGTAGCTAGTATTACTGCTACCAGTACCTACAATATGGTAGACAGGTTTGTTATTTAACTGCTCAATTTTAGCCGTAAAACTTGCATTGCCGGCATTAATGTAAATGCCTATTACACTGTAAAAAACAATGTAATCTATACGCTCATCATCTTGAAAAGCTCTGTTACGGATACTACCGCAAAACTCGTTTGCGGGTGTAGGTGATTGCCAAGCTAATGCAGTAAATAATAATAATGCGCTAACAACTTTCTTCATATTCAATCCTATTTTCTAAATATTTTAATGCCTAATATCAGCAAACTACCTGCTAATGCGGGCACAATTAAATTAATTAACCAAATACCTGACACTGCAGCAATGATGCCAATTGTGTTACTACTAAACAATCCAAACAAGGCAATACTTACCTGACCACGTACCCCCAATTCTGCCAAAGCTATACTTGGCACTACCGCCATAACCATTAGTTGCACACATACCAAACTACAAATTACCCACCAACTTATTTCTATTTGAAACAACTGAAACAAGAGTAGGTACTGCACCATGTATACAACGTATCTGATAAACGAAAGAAAGAGAATATTTGTTAATTGTTTGTTATGAAGGTCTTCCAACTTCTGAATATAAAAGCGATACTTACTTACGAATGGTATTTTTTCTATCAAGTTGGTTATCCAAGATAAATTATAAAAGCAAACCAATTGCACCATTACTGTAAGACTTACCGCGTATACTAACCAATTAATCCAAAAAGTACTTAGCGAAAATGTTGATTGTAATTTGTCGGTAATGCTTGGATATACTAGTAATAAACCTAGTAGCCCCATTACAAACGTGATAATGATTTGGGCAAAGCTACCCACCGCCGATAATGACAACGCCCTAAGCCGATTGCCATCGTTTAGGTATACAATTCTACCCACAAATTCACCTACCCTATTGGGCGTACTAGAAGCCAAGGCTTGACCACTAAAAATGGCTCTAAAACTGCGCCCATAACTAAGCGGCTGAATGGCTTGCATTAATACTTGCCACTTTTTGGCTTCAAGCCCCCAATTGCAAAACATTAACGCAAATGCCGCATACAAGCGCCACTGACCGCTACCTTTCAATGCGGCTACAATAGTTTGCCACGATTGTTGTAAGCCTTTCTGTTGCTGTATTTGATGATAGATTGACCAACTTAGCCACACAAATAAAATTGGTCCTACAACATAGCTGATGAATATTTTAACCGTTTGCTTCAGAAAAATGCGTTTAAGTAGCTACAAAGAAACGTGTAAAATTGATGAAATAGACATAATATGATAGCGAATAACTAATTTCACTGCTTTAATTAATCGCATTTAATAAACTTCATGCAGCAGCCAAGCAATATTATTTTAGGCATCGACCCAGGTTCTACCATTATGGGCTACGCATTAATAAAGGTAAGTAATGGGCAGCCGCAGGTATTACTTATGGATGTATTAAAATTGGCTAGCTATCAAGATATTTACGAGCGCTTAGAGAAAATTCATACCAAGGTATGCGAACTCATACGCTTGTATCGCCCCACTACATTTGCCATTGAAGCACCATTTTTTGGTAAAAATGTACAAAGTATGCTCAAACTTGGCAGGGCGCAAGGCGTGGCAATTGCTGCCGCTATGCAAGCTGGTATTTTAGTAACAGAATATAGCCCTAAAAAAGTAAAGCAATCTATCACTGGCAATGGCAACGCCGATAAGGACCAAGTATGGAAAATGTTGCAACGTACCCTAAACATTGCCGAACAACCACAATATTTTGATGCTACCGATGCCTTAGCAGTTGCATTGTGCCATTATTACCAACAATCATCGCCATTAGCGGCTGCCACTAGTAAAGGTTTTAAAGGTTGGGACGATTTTATAGCCAAGAACGAGGCTAGGGTAAAGAAATAGTGGTATTCTCCAGTCAATTATACACTGACAGCTATTGGAAATCTTATAGTAGCCTTACTGCGACCTCCCGTTACAGCTGTACGCTACAAAGTCAAAGTCAATCGGTATAAAGTTGCCTATGGTTGCGCCAAAGTGGCAGCCCGTCGCACTAAAGTTACCATTGCGCGCCCTAAAGTTGACGTTGGTCGCTACAAAGTGGCAGTTGGTCGTTGCAAAGTTAAAGTTGCGCGCCGCCGCCGCAAAGCAACTTTACATCGCATCATTATAGAAAGGTGGTACCAGCTATTAACAAATGGCCGATAAAAAGCCCTTACTGATAGTACAATCTGTAAAGGCTAGTAACAAGCAATATTTTATTATTTCGACATCTCTGTTAGCCACCATACATTACCAAAAGTGTCTTTAATACCGGCACTTTTACCATAATCTCTTTCGGCTATGTCTTGTAAAGACGCTGCCCCATGTGCCAAAGCTTTTTGATACACGGATGTCACATCATCTACCAATATAAACAGACTGCAGGCAAAAGGTAAATAGTCTTCCGTGGCATCGCAAAACATAATACAGGCTTCGCCAATGGTAAACTCTGCATGCATGATGCCGCCTCCCTGTCGAGGTACTATTAATTGTTCTTCAGCGTTAAAAACTGCTTTAAGAAAGTTAGCAAAATCATGTGCCTTAGGTACAATCATGTAAGGCATTAGAGAGTTGTAATAGGCAGGTGCTTTCATGGTGGTGGTTTGATAGTTGAAAGCTACAAAAAAATAAAGTCCCGTCAAGTTTTTACAACTTGACGGGACTAAAAATATAATTCAGAATCGCCGACTTAAACATTCCAAGTTTTAAAAAATTGGAAAGTCTATAAAAACAAATTTTACAACAACCCTTTCACCACTTCTATCACTTTGTTTAAATTACTAGCATCTTGCCCACCTGCTGTTGCCAATGTTTTTTGGCCACCACCGCCACCTTTAATAATGGGTGTGATGTGTTCTTTTATCAGTTTTGGCGCTTCAATGCCTTTAGCTACCAACGCTTCAGCCACTGCAATGGCTACCGATGCTTTTCCGCCAATATTAGCTGCTAATACCACAAGGCCCTCTGCCCCTAAAGGGGTGATTGAAGCCACTAAATCGTTAGCTAACTTTTTTAAATTATCAGCATTGCTTATTTCTAGCACTTTACCGATAAATGAAGCACCATTTACAGTTTCTACTTGGGTTAATAACTCCGCTTTAATGGCTACTAATTGCTTGGCTTCTAAGCTTTCTATTTTCTTTTTCTGCTCTTTATTATCTGCCACCGAATTTTCAATTACACGTAGCAATTCTTTCGGATTATTAAACAAGCCTTTAATGGCTTCTATGGTGCTAAACGCTTCTTCAATATGTGCAGCCGCTGCTTTGCCACTAACTGCCTCTATCCTACGCACACCTGCCGCTACAGCGCTTTCGCTTTTAATTTTAAAATAACCAAGCTCACCTGTATGGCCTACATGGGTACCACCGCATAGCTCTATGGAATAATTAGGATCCATCATTACCACACGTACCACATCACCATATTTTTCGCCAAATAATGCCATTGCGCCTAAAGCCACAGCCTCGTCCTTGCTCATTTCTTTAATTACCACAGGTACATTTTCACGTATCTTTTGATTTACAATAGCTTCTATTTGTGCTATCTCTTCGTTGGTGACTTTACTAAAATGCGAGAAGTCAAAACGCAATTGTTCATCATTTACCAAGCTACCTTTTTGAGCTACATGAGTACCCAATACTTGGCGCAAAGCAGCGTGCAATAAGTGTGTAGCCGAGTGATTGGAAGACGTATCTTGACGCTTACTCGCATCAACCTTAGCTACTACTTCAGCAGCCATATCAATAGCTTCTGGTAGGGTTTCTACAAAATGGATGATTAAATTATTTTCCTTTTTGGTATCGCTCACTGTCAACTCACAACTGTCAAGCGTCAACTGTCCTCTGTCACCCACTTGCCCACCACTTTCAGCATAAAACGGTGTTTCAGCTAGCACAATTTGGTAGCCCTCTTTACCCTTCGCTTTTACTTTACGATATTTTACAATTTGCGTTTGGGTTTCAAGGCTAGTATAACCAACAAAGCTTGAAGCAACATCATTAACCGTTACCCAATCTTCTGTATCTATTACAGATGCAGCACGAGAACGATTTTTTTGTTGTTGCAAAGCTTCTTCAAAACCTTGCATATCAACTGTCCAACCAATTTCACTTGCCATTAATTGCGTTAAATCAATTGGGAAGCCGTAAGTATCATTAAGTTCAAAAGCAAAAGCACCATTAATTATCCCTGACTTAGCGTCAAAATCACGTAATTTATTTTCATCGTTTAAAGTTGTAGGCCTAATTATACTCTTAGAACTAGTCTCATTATTAACTTTAGTAACTTTACTAATATAGCTTTCAAAAAGTTCTATCCCTTTACCCAACGTCCTCAAAAATGCCTCTTCTTCTTCTTTAGTCACTTTACTTACAAAATCCAATTGTGCCTTTAATTCAGGAAACACATGTTCAAATTGCTTTGCTAGCAATGGCATTAATTGAAATAATAAGGGTTGCTTATAGTCTAAATACGAATAGTAGTAACGCACAGCACGGCGTAAAATTCTACGTATTACATAGCCTGCACCGTTGTTGCTAGGCAGTTGTCCATCAGCAATCGTAAAGGCAATGGTACGTATATGGTCTGCCAACACACGAAAAGCAATGGACTGTTTACCCCCAGCCCCTAAAGGGGAGTTATCTGCCTGATATTTTTTGCCAACTATTTTCTCAATTGCTTGAATGGTAGGCATAAAAATATCCGTATCGTAGTTGCTTTGTTTACTTTGAATAACACGTACCAAACGCTCAAAGCCCATACCTGTATCTACGTGCTTTGCGGGCAAGGGTTGTAGGCTACCGTCTTTTAAACGGTTGTACTGCATAAATACATTGTTCCAAATTTCAATCACTTGCGGGTGATCATTATTTACCAAACTGTGCCCATCGTTATTGGCTTCTGGTCTACAATCATAATGTATTTCGCTACATGGACCACATGGGCCAGTATCGCCCATTTCCCAGAAATTATCTTTTTTATTACCGAGTAAAATGCGGTCTTCAGCAATTACTTTTTTCCACTCATTGTACGCTTCTTCATCTTTTGCCAAGCTTTCTTTTTCATCTCCTTGAAATATGGTTACATACAACCGGTCTTTATCTAGTTGGTAGACTTCTGTTAATAATTCCCAGCTCCAAGCAATGGCTTCTTTTTTAAAATAATCGCCAAAACTCCAGTTGCCAAGCATCTCAAACATGGTATGGTGATAGGTATCTACACCCACTTCTTCAAGGTCGTTGTGCTTACCACTTACCCGCAAACATTTTTGTGTATCGGCCACTCGAGGTGAAGTAGGTACACGGTTGCCTAGAAAATAATCTTTAAACTGGTTCATACCTGCATTGGTAAACAATAAGGTAGGGTCGTTTTTAATAACGATAGGTGCAGAAGGCACAATTTGATGCCCTTTAGACTTAAAAAAATCTAAAAACTGTTGGCGTATTTCGCCCGAAGTAGGAACACTTTTTAGCGATTCTGTAGGCACTATTTGCTCGGCAGTAGACATGGGTTTGAGAAATATTTTTATAAGATGATTAACTGTTGATAAAAATTATCTTTGTTTGCTTTAAAGGGCGGTAAAGGTAAGTTGTCTGAACGATGATTTCAGCGATTTTAGGATTAGCGTAACACATGTGCATACCTTAATCACATCCTACAAATCCATTTAATCATACAAACCCGATAGCTATCGGGTCTAGGTTCAGACAGAAAAAACACAACAAGCATGACAAAGATTAAATACTTTTTTAACACACATACGCTACGCTACGAAAAATTTGAAGTGCCCTTGCGTGTACAACTGCTACGCATATTTGCGTTTATAGCTACCGCATTGGTTACTGCTTTTATAATAGTGAGTATTGCTTACAAATATTTTCCTTCGGCAAATGAAAAGTTGCTGCAAGAACAAAACGCTAATTTAAAAGATGATTATGCCGTTTTGCAAGACAGGGTAAAGCAACTAGAATTACAAATGGATGAACTAGAGAATAGAGACAACAATGTGTACCGCTCTATTTTTGAAGCCACACCCATACCAGATAGCGCCAGAATTACTGAAATGGAGAAAACCAAAGAAGTGATTTTAATAGAAAAACTCAGCGAAAACGATTTGGTGAAAAGTATGGGCGATCAGTTAAACAACCTATCGCTACGCACCGCTTTTATGGAAAAAAGCTATGCTGAAATAGGCAATATGATAAAAAATAAACTAAAATTATTGGCTGCCATACCTGCTATTCAACCGGTAAGTAATAAAAATTTAACCCGTATTGCAAGTGGGTTTGGCTACAGGGTAGATCCTGTGTATAAAGTAACCAAGTTTCATGCGGGGCTAGATTTTACAGCACCGCAGGGCACACCTATTTATGCCACGGCCGATGGCACAGTAAAAGAAGCAGGCTTTAATAGCGGTGGTTATGGTAATGAGGTAGTGATTAACCATGGGTACGGTTACGAAACGGTGTATGGCCACATGGTACGTGTAAAAGCGAGAGCCGGACAAACGGTAAAACGTGGCGAAACCATTGGTTATGTGGGTAGTACGGGCAAAAGCACTGGCCCACATTGCCATTACGAGGTACATAAAAATGGCAAACCAATAGATCCTGTTTATTATTTCTACAACGATATTAGTCCTGCACAATTTGATAGGCTATTAAAACTTGCTAGCAGTAGCAACCAAAGTTTTGACTAGTAGTTGATTACCACATAGGCACAATAGCCACAGTAGATTTAAATACAACAAATTGCAAGTAAACTATTGTGCTTTAAAATTGTAATTTGAAAAAAATAACAACATTGGAACCAGAAGTAGCCGCTTTTTTAAAACGCATATTAACCACAATTGGCATTGCGCTTGCGTGGTTAGGCATTAATTCTACTGTTGGTATTATGTTTGGCTATGCCTTTTTTGACAAGGGTGTGCAACTTGGGAATATTATTTATTATGTGTGGCTGCTTATAAGTTTGCCCACAGTATTATTGATACTTAAGAAAATGTGGAGTAAAAAAATTGAGTTTGATAGATAACGGACATTAAATCTCTATCTCATTAAGCCAATCATTTAATTCATTGAAACCAGTCAATAAGTGTGACTGCTCTTTTATCACTTCTAAAATAGTATTGTTACATAGTAATACTGCTTTTCTTACTAAAGCAAAATCTAAATAACTGTAAGTCTCAGGCAGTTTAGATTTAAATAATGCAATAACAATATCATCCAATTCACTTACAAGTAGCTTATTTACGATAATTGCAAATGCATAAAATTTCAAGAGCGTTGTACTATCTAATATACAATCTTCATCTACATGCTCATTCGATTCTCTAATAGTAACAATCAGTTCCTTAACCTCGTCAAGTGTGGTTATTTCTGACAAGCCTGCATCAGTAAACTCGCCCATTTCATAAATAATCAACTGCGTCTCTACAAAAATGAGCAACAGTATTAATGATGAGCGAAATTGCTTGTTATTTGGTAATATAAAATTAAATTCCATAGTAATTCTAAAGTACAACAAAATAATACAAACTGCAAGATTGTGCTTTTATCTGATACAAAAAATTGGTGGCACTTTAGATTATAACTAAAAAATGCTTCAACTATTATCATCCATCAACAATACAAATTACATTTTGCAAAAGCTATAAAAATAAAAAAACCATCCGCAATAACGGATGGTTTTTCTTTCACCAAATTTATAATACAGTTTTACGCTTGTTCTGCACCTTCTACCAATACAGTTGCCTTATTGTTTAGCATTTCTACAAAACCACCTTGAATATTGTAGTACTGAAAAGTAGATTTATCTTTCAAAATCTTCACTTTACCTTGTTTTAAGGCACTTACTATAGGTGCGTGTTTATCTAATATTTCAAATAAACCTTCTTCGCCTGGCAATTGAATACCATAAACACTGCCACTATATAATTTTTTTTCTGGTGTTAATATTTCTAAAGTCATACCCCTAGCCCCTAAAGGGGAAATTTAATGTTAGATGTTGAATAAAGAACAAGCCTTTGAAGTGTGCGACGCAACGATGTTTCATTGAAAAACTAAAGCTCGTCACCACAATTTTGCCTCACCCCTTTAGGGGATGGGGGTTTTAGGCTTTTGCCTGAGCTTGCATTTTCTTACCTTTCTCAATAGCATCTTCCAATGTACCAACCAAGTTAAATGCTGCTTCTGGATACTCATCCACTTCACCATCCATAATAGCGTTAAAGCCTCTAATGGTATCTTCAATGCTTACAAATACACCTTTTAAACCGGTAAATTGTTCAGCAACATGGAAAGGTTGAGACAAGAAACGTTGTACACGACGTGCACGAGAAACCGTTAATTTATCTTCATCGCTCAACTCGTCCATACCAAGTATAGCGATAATATCTTGTAATTCTTTATAGCGTTGTAAAATTAATTTTACACGATTCGCACAATCATAATGTTGATCACCAACTACCGCAGGTGTCAAAATTCTAGAAGTAGAATCTAATGGATCTACCGCAGGATAGATACCTAAATCGGCAATTTTACGGCTTAATACTGTGGTAGCGTCTAAGTGCGCGAAAGTAGTTGCAGGCGCTGGATCGGTTAAGTCATCCGCAGGTACATATACCGCTTGCACAGAGGTAATTGAACCATTTTTAGTAGAGGTGATACGCTCTTGCATTAAACCCATTTCAGTTGCCAACGTTGGTTGGTAACCTACCGCTGAAGGCATACGCCCTAGCAATGCAGATACTTCAGAACCAGCTTGTGTGAAACGGAAGATATTGTCAACGAAGAATAAGATGTCTTTACCTTTTCCTGTACCATCACCATCACGGAAATATTCAGCAACTGTTAAACCAGACAATGCCACACGAGCACGTGCACCTGGCGGTTCGTTCATTTGACCAAATACGAAAGTTGCTTTCGATTCTTTCAAGCCTTCTAAATCTACTTTACTTAAATCCCAGCCACCTTCTTCCATGCTATGCTTAAATGCATCACCATAGTTCATAATACCTGCTTCAATCATCTCACGCAACAAGTCATTACCCTCACGTGTTCTTTCACCCACACCAGCAAATACAGATAAACCACCGTGACCTTTAGCGATATTATTAATTAATTCTTGAATCAATACGGTTTTACCTACACCAGCACCACCAAACAAACCAATTTTACCACCTTTTGCATATGGCTCAATTAAGTCAATTACTTTAATACCTGTAAACAGAATTTCTGTTGCAGTACTTAAGTCTTCAAATTTTGGAGGTTTATTGTGAATAGGGCGGCCACCTTCTTTACTTAATTGAGGCAAACCATCAATAGCATCGCCAGTTACGTTGAATAAACGACCATTGATGCCCGCACCCACAGGCATTGCAATTGGCTTACCAGTATCAGTTACTGCCATACCACGTACCAAACCTTCAGTACCTTCCATTGCTATGGTACGTACACTGTCTTCACCAAGATGTTGCTGTACTTCAAGCACCAACTTGCTACCATCTTCTTTGGTTAACTCCAAAGCATTATAAATATCGGGCAATGCATTATCATTTGCAAAATGCACATCCACAACCGCTCCAATAATTTGTTTGATTTTACCTACCGACGCCATAATATAGTAAGGTTTTTAAATTGGCTGCAAAAGTAAGGGTATGGTGTTAAAATGCCAATATCAATAATGAGTAATTTTTTGGTCGCCAGCTTTTGTACTACTATTTAGTTACTGTGCGCACTACCGATAGCTATCGGCATGTGCTTTTTTATTTATATTTAGCTTCTATCAAAGCGTAGCTTAATCACAAAAAAGCCGAAACAACTTGTCTCGGCTTTTAAAAGTATCATTATGCAATAAATAACAATGCTTATTACGGCATTATTATCATCGATTTTGGTGTAATATCTACTAATTCTAACGCAAAAGTTAGGTCTTTACCAGCCAAAGGATGGTTAGCATCCAATACAACCACATCTTCTTTTACGTCAACAATGGTTACAGGAAATTGCTGACCTTCGTTATTGCTCATGCTTAATTGCATACCCACTTCAGGGGTCATATCTGGCGGAAACTGTGTTCTAGGAAAATCTAAAATCATTTCTTCTTGCACTGCGCCATAAGCTTGGTCTGCAGGAATGGTTACCGTTCTTTTTTCACCAACAGCCATACCTGTTACGCCTTCATCAAAGCCAGGTATTACCATACCGCTACCCACTTCAAACTCAAGTGGTTCGCGACCCGTAGAAGAATCGAAAATAGAACCATCGGTTAATGTACCATGATAATGCACTTTTACAGTATCACCTTTTTTTACTTGTGCCATTTGTATTTTTTAAATGTATAAAATAGTTTCTGAGGGAACACATTGAAGCATTAATGGTTCATTCAAAAAACGAAAGTACAGCCCAATGCTTCTCATCACAACTAATTTATTTAATTTCCAACTTTTAAAACCACTATATGAGGTATTTTGCCACCATTATTTGCACCCTATTTTTAGCTACTGTTGTATTAGCACAGCCTAAAAAAATTACCAATAAGCCTACCAGTAAAGCCCTTTTACCAGCAAAAGTGATTTTACCTGCAGCCAATACCATGAATGAATATTTGCCATTACTAAAAGGTAAGCGTGTGGGCATTTTTGCTAATCATACAGCAACTGTAGGCAATACACATTTAGTAGATACGTTGCAAAAATTGGGCATTACCATTATCAAAGCCTTTGGGCCAGAACATGGTTTTAGAGGCACAGCCGATGCAGGACAGAAAGTTGATAATTATATCGATTCTGCCACAGGTATTCCCGTTATTTCTTTATATGGTAAAAAGCGCAAGCCCACAGCGCTAGACCTTGCTGATGTAGATGTGATGTTATTTGACATTCAAGACGTTGGTACCCGTTTTTACACATTCATTTCTTCACTTCAAGAATTTTTAGAAAGCGCTATTGAGTTTAACAAACCGCTGATTATTTTGGACCGACCAAACCCAAATGGTTTTTATGTTGATGGCCCCGTGCTTGATTCTAGTTATACAAGTTTTATAGGCATGCAACCCATACCTACCGTGTACGGGATGACAATAGGAGAATACGCTAAAATGCTCATTGGCGAACAAATGCTAGATTGGAAATATATCCGCATGCAAGATCATATTAATTCGTTAGGAGAAATTCTGGGTTTTGAAAAAGAGCGAGACAATTTTAAATTGACCGTTATTACTTGTAAAAATTACACGCACAAAAGCAAATACATTTTACCTATAAAACCTTCTCCTAATTTGCCAGATATGGCAAGTATTTATTGGTATGCAAGTAATTGTTTATTTGAAGGCACAATTTTATGTGAAGGCAGAGGTACAGAACATCCCTTCTGCATATTTGGCCACCCTAGTTTGCCCGATACATTATTCAGTTTTACACCAATGCCAACACCGGGAGCAAGTAGCCCCAAATTAAACGGCAGTAAATGTTATGGCTGGAATTTATATGGCACTAATGAGCAAGTATTACACCAAATAAACAATCAAATTCAGTTGAAGTATTTGCTAGAAGCCTATCGTTTATTTCCTGAAAAAGACAGTTTCTTTTTGCAACCCAAAAGTAAAAAACCAACCGACTATTTCTTTAACAAACTTGCTGGCAATAGTGAGTTGATGGCGCAAATAAGAGCTGGCAAATCAGAAGCTGAGATTCGTAAAAGCTGGCAACCCAAATTACAAGCTTTCAAAAAAATTAGAAAAAAGTATTTGTTGTATCCAGATTTTGAGTAAAGAAAATCTCACCACATAGACACATAGGCACAAAGAATCTCAAAATGTAAGAAAAGAAAGCATTGAAAATTGATTATTGATAATTCACATTGAATTATTTAATGAAACTATTGTGCCTCTGTGACTTTGTGGTAAAAACTAACATTCGCTGAGGCTAATAGGTATATGAATGGCCAAGCCACCATCAGAGGTTTCTTTGTATTTGCTGTTCATATCTAGTGCAGTATCCCACATGGTTTTAATTACTTTATCTAAGCTTACCCTTGCGTAGTCTGGCATACTTTGCAAAGCTAACTGCGATGCGGTGATGGCTTTAATAGCGCCCATGGTGTTGCGTTCTATGCAAGGCACTTGTACTAGGCCACCAATAGGGTCGCAGGTTAAACCCAAATGATGCTCCATGGCAATTTCAGCAGCCATTAGCGCTTGTTTTTGGGTACCACCGAGACTTTCTGTGAGTGCAGCAGCAGCCATTGCTGATGACACACCAATTTCTGCTTGACAACCACCCATGGCTGCTGAAATTGTAGCTCCTTTTTTGAAAATACTACCAACTTCTGAAGCAGTGAGTAGAAATTTTATGATCTTCTCTTCGCTATTGCCATCACAAAAGGCAATAAAATACAGCAATACAGCTGGTATTACACCCGCAGCACCATTAGTAGGTGCGGTAACTACTCTACCAAAACTGGCATTTTCTTCATTCACGGCTAGGGCAAAACAACTTACCCAATCTAATACATTTTTAAAGCTTTGGCCACTCTCTTTAATCGTTATCAACCAATCCTGAAAATTTGTATAGTGACCGAGATTGGCAGTTAATTTTTTGTTTAATGCGTAAGCTCTGCGTTGCACTTGCAAGCCGCCTGGCAGTTCGCCTTGCGTGTGGCAACCTCTATAAATACAATCCCGCATAATGCGCCATATTTGTAATACCCCCTCTTTTGTTTCGCTCTCAGTACGCCATGTAAGTTCATTTTCCATTACCACCTCATGAATACCCATGCCTGTTTTCATGCACCAATGCAGTAAATCTTCTGATGTATTAATAGGAAAAGGCAAATCAACACATTGCTTACTATTGGCAGCTTCACCTTCCATTACCACAAAACCACCACCTATTGAGTAATACGTTTGGCTAAACTGATGACCATTGATCAGCGTCATTAAAAATGTCATACCATTGGGGTGAAAAGGCAACGCTTCGCTAAATAAAAACTGAACATTAATACTTGGATCAAACGGAATCATAGCCTCGCCACCAAGTAGCAACTGCTTAGAAGCATTAATATGATTAAGTTTGGGTGTAATACTGTTTACATCTATCGTTACTGGATCTTCATTGCACAAGCCTAAAATACTAGCCACATCAGTACCGTGTCCTTTACCAGTTTTGGCTAGCGAACCATATAGCAATACGGTTACACTAGCAACTGCACTTAAGCCAAATTCTGCTTTTATAGTATTTATACAGCGCATGGCAGCCCGCCAAGGGCCAAGTGTATGAGAACTACTAGGCCCAACGCCTATTTTAAACATATCAAATACAGAAATGGCTTCGTGTGGCATGGTGTAACAAGTTTCAAGTTGCAAGTTACAAGTTGCAGTAATTCACCAATTTTATTTACAAATAACTCAACCACCGTTTTTCTTTGTGACTAGTTTTATAGCCATCATACCATTTGCACAATGGATATAAACTAGCTACTAAGCAAATCCACACAATGTAAACTACCGTAAGGCTATATCCTTCTCCGCCTATCTGAAACAAAAAAGGGAATGCTTTTGCTGCCTCAAAAGCTTGATGCCATGTATGGCCTCTTAGGAAAAACGCAACACCACAAATAATATGTGCTAAATAAAAATGGAGTAAATAATAGAAGAAAGCAGTTCTACCATAAGTACGCAAAACATCGGTAACGCCGTTTTGTACCTTTTCAATGCTTGCCAAAAACAATAAAGCTGGCCCTATAGTAATACACATGTACAAAAGTGATGGAGGATATTTTTGTACTTTAATAAAAGACAAGAAAGTGTAAAATGGTTGTTGTTGTTTTGCCCAAGGCAAAGGGTCACCGTAAACATTTATAAATCTCACAATTACAAAGGTTGCTATTAAACCAAATCCTAGTTGCAATAATATCTTTTTTCGTTGTTCTACAGAAAATTTTGACGTAAAAAAGATACCTGTGCAATAGCCAAGCATCATTAAACCAAGCCAAGGCACAAATGGGTAGAACATGAAAACAGTAATTCCAAATATTTTTTCTATCCCCCCTTTGTGCAAAAATTCCCATAATAAATTGGGTTTAAAACCTACTGCTGCTTCTGGAAAATCTAATAAATTATGTCCTAAAACGATGGCTAACCCAATACCTAAGATTACTTCAAAACGTAAATGCACTACCAAACCCAATACTATCATACTGATACCAATAGCCCATATAACTTGTAGAAAAAGAAAATTGTAAAAAGGAATAAAAGTAACACCAAACGACACAATAAATATTTCTGCAAACACAAGCCAAAGGCCTCTTTTTAGTAGAAAAATACTGAGTTCCTTTTTAGTTTTACGAAGACTTTGTAAATAAATAGACGCACCTGACAAAAACACAAAAACTGGGGCACAGAAATGCGTGATCCACCTTGTGAAAAATAAAATAGGTGTCGTTGCTAGTAAATCTAAAGGATCGTGCAAATTCGCATCAATATGCAGATAATCTCTCAGATGATCGAGCGCCATGATGATCATCACTAAACCCCTCAGTATATCTATTGACTCTATACGTTTTACATGGGCGGTGGGTGTTGCCATTTTAGCCGTTATTGTTTATTACACCACTAATGTAGTATTTAAAATACAAGTAGTACTTTAATAAAATAAAACAGCCAACCCTCAAAGGATTGGCTGCCTACAACAACCTAAACTAACAACACAAACTAATTTTTTAACTTACCCTTGTAAGTATTTTTGAATCTTTCAAATCTTGGTAATGACACAGCTTGGATGTAACCATTATCTGGATTTTTTTGAACAAATTTTTGGTGGTATTCTTCTGCTCTATAAAAAGCCGTTAACGGTGTTACTTCAGTAACTATTGGTTTTTTAAACATCCCTGATTTATTGTATTGCGCAATCGCGTTTATTGCCATTGCTTTTTCTGCAGGTGTTTGGTAAAATATAACTGAGCGATAAGATGAACCTCTATCAGGCCCTTGCTGGTCTTTGGTAGTAGGGTCATGTGAAGTAAAAAACACATCTAACAGTGCATCATAACTAATTATTTTAGGATCGTAATACACTAAAATGGTTTCGGCATGACCGGTAGTTTCGGTACATACCTCTCTGTAACTTGGGTTGACTGTATGTCCACCAGCATAACCTGCTACTGCACTATCAATACCAGGCACTGCATCAAAAATATGTGGCGAACACCAAAAGCAACCTTCAGCAAATGCTGCAATAGCTTTGCCTTTAGGCGCTGTTAAATTTACCTTGTACACGCCTTGTGCTTTGGCACAACTACTTTGACCTAATATTACCAAACCCAAAGCGATAAAAGTGATCGAGCGAATTAAATGTTTCATAATTTGTATTTGTTGGTAATTACTAGTTACTATCTATTTACAAACAGCAACTTTATTTGTTTGATGTATATACGAGAACAACTCACTTTGCTTACAAACCGAAATCATAAAACTTTCTTAATACAGAAATAGCTATTGCTGCATTAGATTATATTTGATAATATTTTATTTTGTAACATATGAAAGCAACATCATTGGTTATCGCATTGCTGATTTTTACACAAAATTTTTGCCAAAATACTAGCAGCACTTTACGACATTTAATTTCTAAAAAACAATACCAACAACTCTTTCCGCATCACGATACCATTTATAGTTATGAAAATTTTATCGCTGCCGCAAATGGTTTTCCTTCATTTGCCAATGAGGGCAACACATTGCAAAACAAGCAAGAACTTGCTGCTTTTTTTGCCAATATTGCGCACGAAACTACCAACGGCTGGCAAGGTGCAAAGGGCGGCCCATATGCGTGGGGCTTGGTATTTAAAGAAGAACAAGCCTGTGTAAATAAACCCTGTCCTGTATACAATACTGGTGGCTTGAGCAAATACACACCTGCTGCTGGTAAAAATTATTTTGGCCGTGGGCCAATACAAATATCTTATGCCTACAATTATGGTTTGGCAGGCGATGAACTACAATTACCATTACTACAACAGCCCGAATTAGTTGCAAGCAATGGTATAATAGCTTTTAAAACCGCACTTTGGTTTTGGATGAAAGCCCAAAAACCAAAACCTAGTTGTCACGATGTTATGTGTGGTAAATGGCAAGCCAACGCAGAAGACAGTATACAAAAAAGAGTGCCTGGTTTTGGGATGACGATTTTAATAATTAACGGTGGCCTTGAATGTAATACCACTGACAAAGCGTTTATTGAAAACCGAAACGAACGTATTGGCTTTTACAAGTATTTTGCCAAACTGCTAGGCATTAGTACCGATACTAATTGCGATTGCAAAGGCATGGGTGTGTATTAAATAACTTACGCAAAGCACAATAAGAATACAAGCAAGTAGGCGAATCTCCATATAGTTGTATTAGGCACTCTTACCTAATATGCGTAAATATTAGCATGTTTTATGGGTAAAAATTATTGCTTATCAATAGCCACGATACAAGCCACCATATTTTTGTCGCCAGTTAGCGTTTCAAAACCAATGGTACCATTACTAGCACTAGTAAATTGAACACCTTTTACAGATAATCTTTTTACGGCAGCATTGACAGCATTGTCAAAACCATTGGTTTTATTAGCATTTACCGCAGCATTTAGTTCAAACACATTCAAGGGGTCTTTACTAAAAACCACCGCTATAAAGTCTTGATTGCCTACATTATCTGCCTGCAGACTCATACCACTAGGAAATAAACGATAGCCTGTAATACCACAATAAGGCGAAAATTTGGTTTCAGTAGCATCTGTTTTTGAAGGATAAGGAAACAACACATAACTGCTACCATCGGTTTCTTTACCCAACACATATACATAGCAAGCGCTATTATTTTTCACTTCTATTTTAAAAGTTGTTCCTTTTGCAATTGGTTGGGTGGTTTTAAAAATATTAGCTTCCGTTAATTGTAGTGGTAAATAACGTTTAGTTTTCGCTTCTACCAAGCCAATATTACAAGCCAAATTTTGTACATCAGCAGCGCCCTTTTTGGGTGCAGGATTAATGCCATAAGCCTCACGTACAAAATGTTTAAAGTCATTGTACTTTACATAAGCAACACCATTATTACCCCATTCCTTACCCCAACTATTCATGATTTCAAATGCACCACCTTCTTTTCTATCGTCGTAGCCAATCACGCACAAAGCGTGACCACCAAAACCCATCATCCGATAATCATCATCAGTAGGATGCCAAATATCTTTACCAGCCATATCTTGCATAAAACTACCACCCACCATCATCCCTATTACTACAGGCACATCTTCTGCCAAATGCTCTTTTACTGCATGGATATTAACACCATTGGTACTTTCTGTAGTTGTAAGCCTTGTAAAACCAAGCATTTTAAAGTCAGATGCCTCTTGTATCAGTTGCCCATTTGGCTGCCTATCACAGTCTCTATCATCATAAGGAAAATCGTTAAATGGCACTGCACCTACTTTGGTCATTGTTTCCATCGCACGAATAATATAGCTCCCTTGGCAACCATCTAATTTAATTTGATTGTACAAAAACGAAGGACTAAATGCCAACTTATTAGGGTTTTCGCCAGTACTAATCGCTTCAAGAACGGTTCTTGCGCCATACGCACTGCTCCATGCCACACAGCTACCTTGCTGACCTTGGTTTAATCTGTCTGGTGCAAATTTTAACAGCGACACATATTCTGGTAAATCGGTTTTACTTTCATCCAAACCTTCATACACTTCTGCCTTGTCAAATTGTTTAGGATCTAGTACACCACCGGTCGATAATGTTGCTTGATTAGTGTTACTAGTAGTGCTTCCCATGCCATGGCAGCCGCCTTTAAAATAAAAGACCCCACCTATAGCTAAAAGTACCATCAATAGTATTGGCTTTCGAATAAGTAAGCCTACTATCATTGGTAAAAACTGAAACAAAATATTGCCACCGCCACCACTGTTTGCGCTACCGCCAATACCACTGTTGTCATCACTATTGTCTTGTTGATCGTTGGGATCATCTACCATTCTTATTGGCATAACTATCTGATTTTACAGCCTAAAAATAAAAGCAAAAGAGTTTTAATTTTTTTTGGCTAGTAATTTTATGGCTTCTATATTTGCACTCCCAAAAACAAACGGAGCGTTGGTCAAGGGGTTAAGACACCTCCCTTTCACGGAGGAATCACGGGTTCGATTCCCGTACGCTCTACTCAAAGCCACAATTTTATTGTGGCTTTTTTATTTTCGTTGAATGAAAATGAGTTAAGAAAAATCATTGTTTATGCGATGCCATTTAGATGCATTGCATGTAATTCAATATCCGAGTTTGGATAATTTCTTATGACTTTTTAGGTAACATTGTTGCAACTACGCATCCAATAATTCTACCAATTCTTGAAGTTCGTTACGCATTGTTTCATTACTTGGCAGATGATAGCACTTACTCAATTCCTCCAATAAAATTTGTAATGAACGTTTGTGTGAAATAGGCTTATAGTGTGCTTTTATCGGTGTTGCGCCAATGCGTTTAAAATAATTTTCTATATCGTTGTGAGAATGCGCTTGTCCTGTTGTAGCATCTACAAAAAACAATATTTTGTTTTGAGGATGTCCAATGTAGGTAGATTCATCGTAATCATCTTGAAAAAAAGCCACAATAAACTGCTTAGGAATATTAATTACTCTAGCATTTATGTCTAGCAATTCACACATCACTTGGTAAATAATACCATTGGTAATCGCATTGCCTTGTTTGGTAGCAAGCACTTTATTTACAAAAAACTCATCTGGTTTATTATACGATACCTCACCACCTTTTAAACTATAATAATTATACATAATACTACTTAACACATTAGCTTGCTCTAATGGGGTCAAATAGCTATTAAGTTCTAACCAAACATTACGTCTAATTTTCTCTATTTCCTGCAATACGGGAGTGGTTTGCAAATCGGGATATTGGTATTTGGCTATTAATAAGGCGCCAAATAATAAATCGTGCTGACCACTATCTCGCCATTCTATCAAATCATGTTTTAAATCGGTAAAATGCAGGCGATGGATCAAATTAGCGATGCGATCTTGCACTTCTTCACTTAGCGTATTTTCCCACAGGTTTTCTAGGTTTGGAATAATGGCTTTTCCAAAGTCAACAATACGTTCAGATACATGCGAATACACTTCAACATCTGGATCGTCTATTAAAGTAAATAATGCATTAAGTTCTTTAGTTTGTTGCATAGCAGACGGAAATTTATTGTTGAAATTGGTTTTAAAAAAATTAGCATCTTTTACAATTCTTCCAACGTTCAAACTAACTTAAAAATTATGTTGGTGTGTATTTTTACTTATTCTACTCTTGGGGAAAATGTTTTTCTATACCTATTTTCAAAGAGTAAATTACCGATATGTAGCAACTTTAAAATCGCCATTTAAAAGATAATTAATTTATTATCAATACTAAAAAAAGTAACTAAATATCAAATATATTATAATCACCTACAACTTACTAGTATAATCACACCAAGCGATTGTTAATAATTAGATAGGTTTAATAAATTGTACACGCTGCATCCCTTTACCCTATATCTTGCATCTTTATTATTTTAATTAGTTTCTAATGGCTCAAACATGTATCCCTAAATTCCCTGTGGTAAAAGCGCCACTACACACCGAACTCAGAAAACGTGTACAAGCCTATTTTGATGAAAAGGGCATCACATCAGCAGGTACAGCTAATTTATTTACCAAAGCAATTGTTATGATTGCAGCGCTAATTGTCGTGTATTTGCATCTTTTGTTTTTTACCCCAATATGGTATATAGCTATTGCTGAATGTGTGGTAATGGGCGGTCTGGTAGCTGGTATTGGTTTTAATGTGATGCATGACGGTAGCCACGGTAGCTTTAGTACAAAGAAATTAGTGAATAAAATTGCAGCTACAAGTATTAACATGCTTGGTGCTGACCATTTTATGTGGAATATGAAACACAATATGATTCACCACAGCTTTACCAATATTGATGGTGTTGATGATGATATCGAAATTGGCGTGCTGATGCGCATGGCGCCAACACAAAAGCGCTTAAGGATGCATAAGTTCCAGCACTTTTACTTTTGGTTTTTATATATGCTATTATATGTATTTTGGATATTTTTTACAGATTATAAAAAATATTTTACCCAAAAAATTGGTAACGTGCCTCTAAAAAAAATGGCTGTTAAAGACCATATAACTTTTTGGGGGGTAAAATTATACCATGCAGTTGCTTTTATCATATTACCAATTATCGCCGTTGGTTGGTTATCATGGCTTATAGGCTTTTTAGTAATGACAATGGTGGCAGGCTTTGCCTTAAGCATCGTATTTCAGTTGGCCCACACAGTAGAACATACTGCTTTTCCTACAGCCAATGTGGATAGTAATACAATGGGCGATGAATTTGCCATTCATCAAATAAAAACGACAGCCAATTTTGCAACTAAAAACAGACTAATCAGTTGGTTAGTAGGCGGCTTGAACTTTCAAATTGAGCACCATTTATTTCCTAAAATCTCCCATGTACACTACCCTGCCATCAGCAATATTGTTCGTGCAGTATGTATGGAATACCAATTACAGTATATTGAATATCCTACCATGCGCAAAGCTATTGGTGCACATGTGCGTTTCTTGAAAGATATGGGCAGATACGATTAATAATATGTGATTTAAGATGATTTTACTGATAGAAAGATCATAAAAAAAGCGATGGTTTCTTAGTTGAAATCATCGCTTTTTCTTTAATGAACCTTTGTGTCGTAGTGGCTTTGTGGCTAGATTATTATTTATGCTCACCAAAAACATCCCTCAATACATTACTTATTTCGCCAAGCGTGCAGAGATTTTCTACTGCTTCAATTACCAGTGGCATTAAATTATCTGTACCAATAGCCGCTTGTTTTATTTTTTCTAAACAAATAATTACTTGTGCATTATCACGTTTGGCCTTTAAGCTTTGCAATTTTTCTACTTGTTGCTTGCCAATGCTATCATCTATTTTAAATACAGGCGTAACTGTTGTTGCTGCCGATTGAAAAGCATTTACCCCAACAATTATTTTCTCATTACTTTCTATTTTGCGTTGATAATCGTAAGCACTTCGAGCAATATCGTCTTGCATAAAGCCTTGCTCGATAGCAGCCACACTACCGCCCATAGCATCGATTTTAGAAATTAATACTAATGCTTTCTGTTCAACTTCTGCCGTTAAGTTTTCTACAAAATAACTACCTGCAAGCGGGTCTACCGTATCGGCTACACCACTTTCAAAAGCCACAATTTGCTGGGTTCGCAACGCAATTCTTGCCGCCTCTTCTGTAGGTAAACTCAATGCTTCATCAAATCCGTTCGTGTGCAAACTTTGTGTACCGCCAAGTACCGCAGCCAATGTTTGTACAGTCACTCTTGCAATATTATTTTGCGGTTGCTGCGCGGTTAAGGTACTACCACCCGTTTGTGTGTGAAAACGCAACATCATAGCTTTTTCATCTGTTGCACCAAGTTCACGCATCATGTTGGCCCAAATGCGCCTCGCGGCTCTGAATTTTGCCACTTCTTCAAATAAATTATTATGTGCATTGAAGAAAAAAGAGAGCCTTTTACCAAACACATTAATATCTAAACCCTTTGCCTGTGCAGCTCGTACGTAGGCTTTACCATTACTTAAGGTAAAAGCTATTTCTTGAACGGCTGTGCTTCCTGCCTCACGAATATGATAACCAGAAATGGAAATGGTATTCCATTTAGGCAAAGCTTTTGCACACCAATCAAAAATATCCGTAATAATGCGCATGGATGGCTTTGGCGGATAAATATAGGTACCCCTTGCAGCGTATTCTTTTAAAATATCATTCTGAATTGTGCCTGTAATTTTGGCTAAATCAGCTCCTTGCTGCTTGGCCAAAGCAACATAGAATGCTAGTAAGATAAAGCCAGTAGCATTAATGGTCATCGATGTACTGACATTTTCTAATTGGATACCTGCAAATAAGCGTTGCATATCTTCTAAACTATCTATAGCCACACCTACTTTTCCTACTTCGCCTTCAGCCAAAGGATGGTCGCTATCATAACCAATTTGTGTGGGCAAATCGAAAGCCACACTTAAACCACTTACACCTTGGCTAAGCAAATAATGGTAACGTTTATTACTTTCTTCAGCCGTGGAAAAACCAGCGTACTGGCGCATCGTCCACAGCTTGCCACGGTACATATCTGGTTGAATACCACGGGTAAATGGAAATTGCCCTGGTAGTTCTGTTACAGGTTGCTGATTGCTAGTTGCTGGTGTATAAATTGGTTGAATGTCAATACCTGAATCAGTCACTATTTTTTTCATGGCAAGCGTTTTACTCAAAGTGCTTTTTTAAATACTCCTTCTAAGGGGTCGGGGGGCTTACAACAGCTTCTTCGCTTCAAAACTTAAAGCTTCTGCTACCAATTCGTGTAAATTGCCACGTTGGTCGGTCATTACATATTCTAATATACGTCTGTTTAAATCTAATCCTGTTGCATTGGCAGGTAAGCTAGCAGCAATTTGATTTACAGCAAGCATATTTTGCTCTTTCAGATTTTTAATGGCATCCCAAGCTGCTGGGCTCACATAAATCTGTTGCGTGATATTGTAATCAAATTCTTCTCTAATAGCTTGCAATAACAATAATTGCATATCCCTAGCACCAACTTCAGGCACATTTACACGGCTTACAACATTGGGCAACGCCATACGATTAGTAAGTAATAATAATCTTTCATACGCCTGTAGTTGCAAGGTTTTAGAGCTATTATCTGCCGCTTCATTTTTATCATCTTTTGCGGCGCCTTTGCGTTGCAAATACATTAATCTAGCAGCTATACCACATACCACTGCCGCAAAGCAAACCCCCACAATCATCGTTAAAGTATCCATTGATATCCATTTTATCTTACAAAAATAACGGAAAGAACAGCCTTGCTATCATTTAATATCTACTACAATTTGTGCTTTATGTTTCCTTGATGGTATGATATTTACAGTAATCATTAGCATCATTTCAATCATGTAATCATAGATATATTTTCCTTTTACCGATAATAAGAACGATTGTTTAAAAGCCGCATTTTTTACCTTTGCATAAATATTAGTGCGCATGGAAACAATAACAACATCACCGGTAAAGCTTACAGAAAGCGCTATCAACGAGATAAAACGTTTATTGAACGAGGAAGGTTTTGACCAATCAAAAAAATTACGTATAGGTGTAAAAGGCGGCGGCTGCAGTGGCATGACGTATGTGCTTGGTTTTGACGATGCTACAGCACAGGATGAAGTGTATGAAAGCGGCGGAATTAGCTACGTCATGAATCCTAGCCATCAATTATATTTATTTGGTATGGAAGTAGATTGGCAAGGCGGCCTTAACAGTCGTGGTTTTACTTTTAGCAACCCCAATGCAAGTAAAACTTGCGGTTGCGGCACATCTTTTAGTGTGTAAATGAGTATGGTAAAATAAATTAATTAAAATCCCTCTTTGCTTTTTGCTAGAGGGATTTTTTATTGCAGCATATTTGTAATAACTAATCTAAGTATTTTATAAATTTATGTTATAATAATTTTGCTTGATGGAACAACAGAACGCGCAGAATATTCTGCGCTTTCAGCGTTTTCTGCGAGCGTTTTAATGAAGCATTTTACACAACTAATGACCATCAATTTATCACATAGCAAAACTGTCATCATTGTTGCAGGGCCTACAGCCGTGGGCAAAACAGCACTATCATTGCTATTGGCACAGCATTTTAAAACCGCCATAATTTCGGCTGATAGTAGGCAGTGCTTTAAAGAAATGAGCATTGGTACAGCCAAACCTTCGCAAGAAGAATTGGCGCAAGCCAAACATTATTTTATCAATTCGCATAGTGTAAACGATGAAGTAAATGCAGGTGTGTACGAGCAATATGCATTACATGCTTGCGATGAGATATTTACCCAAAACAATGTTGCTATTATGGTTGGTGGCACGGGCTTGTACATTAAAGCATTTTGTGAAGGCATTGATATTATGCCAACGATACCTTCAGAAATTCGCACATATATTATTAATCAATATCAGGTAAATGGTCTTGAATGGTTACAGCAGGAGTTGCAAACGAAAGATCCTATTTTTTGGGAAACCGCCGAAAAACAAAATCCACAGCGTTTAATGCGCGCATTGGAAGTATTTGAAACTACAGGCAAATCCATTACCAATTATCGAAGCAATACGGCGGTTGAAAGACCTTTTAATATCATAAAAATAGGGCTAGAAATGCCAAGAGAGCAACTTGTACAAAACATCAATTTACGGGTAGACGCAATGATGCAAGCAGGCTTATTAGACGAGGTAGAAAGCCTAGAAAAAGTGCAACATTTGAATGCTTTACAAACCGTTGGCTACAAAGAGTTGTTTGCCCATTTACAAGGCTCTTGTGACTTAGCGACTGCCATTAACCAAATAAAAATAAATACAAGACAATACGCTAAAAGACAAATGACTTGGTTTAAAAAAGATGATGAGATATACTGGTTGACCAATAACAAAACGTTACAAACTGAAATAATAATTTTATTAGCACAGATGGGTTTAGCATAGAGCAAATAGGCGTTGGTATAAAATTTTAACCTATAAAATGCATTGCTACTATGTTTGAGCCATAATTAATACCAATGAAAAAATCTCCATCAACAAAAACGATCGCATTACTACTTGGCTTTGTGACTGGTTTTATATTTTTATTAACTATGTTTATTGCCTTGGGTGTTGCGATAGAATCTATTTTTATTATAAGTATATTCTTTACTGTTATTATAACGGCAATAGCAATGTTACTGTCTAATAGCAAGCCAAAAATTATCCAATAAACCAATCATTCCATCCTTAAATACAAATCAAAAAGACACATGAAAAAATGGCTATTGATGGTTTCTGCTGGTATCTGCATGGGCAGCGTATCATTTGCACAAACCAAACAAATTCAGTTTGAAAAGTACACTTTGCCCAATGGCTTAAAAGTGATTTTACACCAAGACAAATCAGCACCAGTAGTAGCTGTATCGGCTTTGTACCATGTGGGTAGCAAAAATGAAGACACGGCTCGTACTGGCTTTGCCCACTTTTTTGAGCATTTAATGTTTGAAGGTAGTGAGTATGTAAAGCGAGGCGATTTTGACAAGTATGTTTCTAATGCTGGTGGTTACAACAATGCCAACACCACGCAAGATAGAACTTATTATTTTGAATTATTTCCAAGCAATCAATTTGCCCTTGGCCTATGGCTTGAGAGCGAAAGAATGTTACATGCGAAAATTGAAGACATTGGCGTGAATACGCAAAAAGAAGTAGTAAAAGAAGAAAAACGCCAACGTGTAGATAACCAACCTTATGGTACTATCATTGGCAACGTATTTAGCCGTGCCTTTAAAGTGCATCCTTACCGTTGGCAGCCAATTGGCAGCTTGGAGCATTTAAGCCGTGCCAAACTGCAAGACTTTAAAGATTTTTATGCTACTTTCTATGTGCCTAATAACTGCGTTTTAAGCGTGGCAGGCGATATTGATATTGAAGCCACTAAAAAAGTAATCAACGATTATTTTGCAACTATTCCAAAAGGCACGATAGAGATACCAAGACCAAATATTGTAGAACCGCCACTAGGTGAAGAAGTAAGAGATGTGATTGAAGATAATATTCAATTACCAGCAGTGATACAAGCTTATCGTGCCCCAAAACAAGGTAGTGATGAATATTATGCTTTTAATGTACTAAGTACCATTTTATCTGGCGGCAGTTCTTCTCGTTTAAACAAAACCATTGTTGATGACAAACAATTAGCGGTGGCGTCTGGTGCCTTCAACTATGCATTAGAAGATGCTGGTTTATTTATTACTTATGGTATAGCCAATGCCGGTGTAAAACCAGAAGTTTTAGAAACCAATATTGATTCTGTTATTAACGCTGTAAAAACAACATTGGTAGGCGAGAAAGAGTTTCAAAAAGTTAAGAACCAAACCACCACTGCATTTGTAACACGCAATGCAACCATGGAAGGCATCGCAGAAACCTTAGCCAACTACGAGGTGTATTTTGGCGATGCTAATTTGATTAATACAGAGCTCACTAAGTTTAACAAAGTAACCCGTGAAGACCTACTAAACGTTGCTAAAAAATATCTTAATAAAGACAACCGTGTGGTGTTGTATTATGTACCAAAAGGCAGTAAAAAGTAGTAATTCAGTTTAAAAGTTTGATTAAAACCATCTAGTAAAAATTAATACATGAAGAAGATATTATTATACACCTTATTCGCGCTACCAATGGCTGTTATGGCTCAGGTAGACAGAAGCAAAGCACCCAAACCTGGTCCTGCTCCCATTGTAAAAATTAGCGAACCTGCCATTTTTACCTTACCAAATGGCTTAAAAGTATTTGTGGTACAAAATACCAAATTACCTAGAGTTTCTGCTACGCTTACCATCAATAGAGAATCGATTATTGAAGGAAATAAAGCAGGCTTAACATCAATAGCAGGTGAACTCTTGCGTCGTGGTACTAGTAAGTTAAAAAAAGCTGACCTAGATGAAGCCATCGATTATTTAGGTGCCAATATTAGCACTTCATCTACTAGCGTTAGTGGCAGCTCGTTGAGTAGCAATTTTCCTAAAGTAATAGAGTTGATGAGTGATATTGCGTTACGCCCTGCTTTTCCTGCGGATGAACTTGAGAAAATTCGTACACAAGCATTGTCAGCATTGGCACAAGGCAAAGAAGACCCAGCTACTATTGCTAGAAATGTTACTTCAAAACTAGTATATGGGAAAAATCATCCATACGGCGAAATAGAAACAGAAACTACTATTAAAGCCGTAACTGTTGATGATGTAAAAAAATACTATACTACCTACTGGAAACCTAATGTGGCGTACTTGGTATTTGTGGGCGATATCACAGTGGATGCAGCTAAAGAACTCGCCACAAAATATTTTGGCAGTTGGTCAAGAGGTATGGTACCAGCACCAGTATATAAAGCGCCTGCTGCGCCTGCAAAAACATTTATTGCTATTGTAGACAGACCATCAGCCGTGCAAAGCAATATTAGCTTGGTGGCACCTATACAATTACAGCCAGGCAGCCCAGATGCAATTGCTGCTGATATTACGGCTAATATTTTAGGCGGGGGATCTTCTGCTAGATTGTATAAAAATTTGAGAGAAAAATATGGCTTTACTTATGGCGCTTATTCATCTATTAGTGAAGATAAATTGGTAGGTAATTTTACTGCTACTGCTGCGGTGCGCAACGATAAAACGGATAGTGCCATTGGCCAGTTTATTTACGAATTTAACCGCATTAGAAACGAAGTGGCTAGTGTAGATGAAGTAAGCTTAATTAAAAATGAACGCAATGGAGCATTTGCGCGTAGCTTAGAAAATCCTGCTACTATTGCTGGCTTTGCGTTGAATATTGCACGTTACAATTTACCAAAAGATTATTTTCAAAACTATTTAAAAAACCTTGCTACGGTAGATGCTGCTAAAGTAAAAATGATGGCCAATAAATACATACCAGCAAATAATTTGGCCATCGTAATAGTTGGTAATGCTAAAGAAATAGCCAAAGGTTTAGATAAATATGGCATTGTAAAATACTACGATATTGAAGGTAACGAAGTAGCTGCGCCAGTTACCAAAGCGGTGGCCGCTGATGTAACAGCTGAGAGTGTGTTGCAAAAAAGTCTAGACGCTAGTGGTGGCAAGGCCATTGCTACTATTAAAGATGTAGAAACTGTAGGCACTGCAAGCATAATGGGGCAAAGTTTAAATCTTTCTCAAAAGTATATTGTGCCTACTTCTTTTGTACAAAACTTGTCTGCTGGGCCGATGTCTATTATGAAACAATCTGCTAAAAACGGTGTGTATACTGTAACCCAGCAAGGACAAAACATGCCTGTAGGTGATGATGATAAGGAAGAACTTGATGAAGAAGCAGCTTTAGTGTACGAGAATGTGTATTTAAACCAAAAAGGCTATTCATTTACATTAAAAGGTATAGAACAAGTAAATGGTAAAGATGCTTATGTTGTAATTATTAAGACGCCAAAAGGTCGTGAGCTTACAAATTATTACAGCACCGCTACTTTTTTAAGATTAAAATCATCAAAACAAGAAGATGCTGGCCCTCAAGGTAAAGTAACTGTAAGTACTTACTATAACGAGTACAAAACCTTTAATGGTGTACAAATACCAGTTAAAATGCTTTTAGATCAAGGGCAACTAAAAATTAATATTGATATTACTGACGTAAAAATTAATCAAGGCTTAAAACTTGAGGATTTGAAATAATTACGTCCACCAACTTCTACAAAAAAGCGACATCAATCCTTTGGTGTCGCTTTTTATTTGGTGAAATGTCCTAGTTTATTTTCCACCTATTAGGCTTAGGGCTTTTTCTAAAGTTGCTACTTGAACTTTGAGGTGTTCTATTTCTGCTTGCAGCGCTTTTACTGTTTCAGTTTGGTCTAAAGGTTTTTGTGGCGCCAAATCTGGCGGCAGCATATCTGCCACTTCTCTTATAAAATTGTGCGCTAGTGTTTGGCTAACAGTAAACAACGTATCTATCCGCATAGTAGGATGCTTTAGATAACTCGCTACTGTTTTAGGTGTTACGCCTGCATTTCTGGCCCAGGCACTTTGAGATAACCGATGCTTAGTAATAAATAGCCTTAACATATTGCCTATATGTGGTGCTTCCATATAATTAATTTTAAGGCTAATATACACATTTATCATACATATATATTCATATATCTTCTTCGTATAGGACTAAGACCATCCAATCCTGACCTTAAACTATCCCATTAAGGTAGAATAATCACCACAATAAAACCGTTAAACTGTTATACTATGGTAGTTGAATGTCTATTTCATAGCCTTTTAATAGGCATATCATAGGTATTTATCCAACCTATTATGGTAGTTTAAGTGCTAATTTATTACCAATTAACATGAAAATATAGATATTAAACGATTATATCATTAGCATTTTACCACCCTATCATAGGGGTTATGTAGTCTTTTACTACCTTTTAAATGCCCATTCAGGGAATTAATCCCCATTTACTAAAATATTATTGAAATAAATCCGCCGCAATTCCATCTGCGATTAATCTACCTGCATTTGTTAATCGAAGGTATTGGTCACTTTGTACCATGTAATTATCATGTAAATATAGATGCGCTGCTTGCAGAATAGCTGTATGGGCGGCATTACCCCAACGCAGTTGCACATGCTGTAATGATAAACCTTCCATCGTTCTAAGGCTTGTCATAATGTATTCGTTCAGTTGTTGTGTTGGGGTTAAATGTTCTACCTCAAAAGGCACTACTTCCTTTGCAATACTTGCCATATACAAAGCATTATTGGCAATATTCCATTGACGGCTATAGCCATTAAATGAATGTGCCGATGGGCCAAGACCAAGATACGTTTTACCCTGCCAATAACTGCTATTATGCCTACTTCTGTGGTCAGGCCTTGCAAAATTCGAAATTTCGTAATGTTCAAAACCAGCGGCTTGCAGCCATTGCATAAGCAGTTCAAAATGTTTTGCTTGTTGTTCTATATCTACATTGGCTATCTTTTCTAGCTGAATCATCTTGTCCAAAGCCGTTTTAGGCTCTACGGTAAGCGCATAACAAGATAAATGGGTGACGCCCAAATCGATAGCAGTTTGTACATTTTGTTGCCACTGTTCATCGCTTAAAGTAGGTGTGCCATATATTAAATCGATGGTGAGATTAGTAAAGCCATATTGCTGCGCTAATTGAATACAATCGGTAGCCTGTGTGGCCGAATGTGCTCGGTTCATCCAGCGTAAATCATCTTCCACAAAAGATTGTACCCCAATGCTTAACCGATTGATACCCATTTGCTGCCAAGCTATTAGGCGTTCGGCTGTAATATCATCAGGGTTAGATTCTAGCGTAATTTCTGCGCCATCACTTACCGAAAAAGTAACTTTTATGGCTTGTAAAATACGTTCTATTTGCTCAGCGGTACACAAGCTAGGCGTACCACCACCAAAATAAATGGTATCAATCTTTTCTTGTAAATACAATTGCTGTAGCGCTACTTCTGCTACAATAGCATCTATCATTTGCGCCAGCAAACTGTGCGTGGTAGAAAAATGAAAGTTACAGTAATGGCAAGCTTTACGACAAAAAGGAATATGAATATAAATACCTGCCATTGAAAAAAATTTAATAACACCACATAGACACAGTAGGCACATAGAAACCCTAAGTTTCGCTATCATTTAGCTATAGAATACAAAAACTAGGTGGCTACTGTGGCTATGTGGTAAAAAACGGTGTAAACTTGTAATGATTTAATGGCGAAAGTACAGTTATACAGTTTGTTTTTAGTGGTTTTATTGTGTGGATGCTTAGTAAAAGTAACTGCACAAACCCACTATTTGCATGTACAATGTAAGGACAGTGCATGGCAGCATTTACAACTTACTACCAAATTTGCTAATAAATTACAATGTAAAACCTACGTCAATCAATTACCAAGCTTGTTGCAATCAAAAGGCTATTTAGCCGCATCGGTAGATAGTTTTTACCAAGATTCGGCCACAACTACCGTTCTACTTTTTTTGGGTGATAAATACATTTGGCAATCGCTTACTATTTTACCGCAACAACAACCTTTACTCGAGCAATTGGGTATCAAAAAAGAAGCATTTACAGCCAAGCCTATTAATCCACAAAATATTACCCAACTGCAGGAAAAACTACTTGATTATTTTGATAACGCAGGTTATCCATTTGCAAAAATTGGTTTTGATAGTGTGCAAATAGTAAACAATAAAGTGAAAGCTCACCTATATGTAAACAAAGGAATTATGTACAAATTCGATAGTTTACATATACTAGGTAGCGCTAAAATAAATAGTACTTTTTTATACCATTATCTCAATCTTCAACCAGGTGAAGTATTTAATAAGGAGAAACTGAATGCCATTAATCAGCGCTTGCTAGAACTACCCTACTTGCAACAAAGTAGTGCTTGGAATTTAAATATGTTGGCAACATCATACAGCCTTAATTTATATTTACAACCTAAACGCAGCAATCAAATTAATGTAATAGTGGGTTTTCTACCAGCCAATCAACAGGTTGGCGGCAACGTATTGCTTACTGGTGAAGCCAACTTGAACCTAAAAAATGCGTTCGCTACCGGCGAAACCATTTTGTTTAATTGGCAGCAATTACAATCTGCATCTCCTCGCCTAAACTTAGGTTTTCAAAAGCCCTATATCTTTAACTCAGCGTTTGGCATCGATTTTGGGTTTGAGTTGTATAAAAAAGATTCTGCCTATTTAAACCTAACTGCAAAATTGGGTGTACAATATATACTTTCAGCGAAGCAATCAGGTAAAATTTCTCTTGAAACATTTAAAACCAATTTATTAACGGTTGATACTGCTACCGTAATTATTACACAAAAGCTACCAGATATTATTGATGTAAGCACCACCAATTTGGCACTTGAATACGAATTGAATAATACCAATTATCGTTTTAATCCACGTAACGGCAACGAATTGAAGATAGGCATTAGTGCGGGGAATAAAAGCATTAAAGCCAATAACACCATCACGCAGCTAAAGGGTACCGGCTTTGATTATAGTAGCCTTTACGATACCATTCAAAAAAATACCTACCAACTAAAAGTAAAAACAAGTTTGGCGCATTATTTTACCACAGGCAAGCAATCGGTGGTTAAAACTGCTATTAATGCTGGCTGGTACGAAAGCCCCAATTATTTTAGAAACGAGCTGTTTCAGATAGGCGGCTATAAACTACTTAGAGGTTTTGACGAGGAAAGTATTGTTGCAAATCGCTATGCAGTTGGCACCTTAGAATATCGCTATTTAATAGGCATTAATTCTTATTTTAATGGATTTATAGATTTAGGCGCAGTGACTAATAAATTGACCAATAGCAGTAATAGTTATATTGGTGCAGGTTTTGGACTAGCGTTTGAAACCAAACAGGGCATTATTAATATTAGTTTTGCCGGAGGTAAACGCAACGATTTACCTTTTAATTTTAGAGAAAGTAAAATTCACATAGGTTTTGTAAGTATTTTTTAAAATTACTGTACCATTTTAAAAAAGTGCTTTGAATCACCACCATCTAATCCACTATTTTTGCGGCTCAACAGTATCGCAATTGAAGCAAATTTTCACCATAATTTTTTCATGTTTTCTATCGTTTGCCTACGGGCAAATAGATACAATTGCAAGTACACCCTCTAAAATAGACACTAGTAAAAGCATTAAAATCAAAGTATTAACACCTAAAAAACCAATTATAACAGACAGTTTAAAAAAGAAACCCACGATCGACTCTACGAAAATAAAAGACTCGATAAGGTTGTCGGATTCAAATAGTGAAGCAAAGGTTTTAATTGATTCAATATATAAAGATTCATTGGCAAGAGTTACTGCCAAAGCTTCCTTACCTAAAATAGACACATCTACTTTCGCTACTATTTTAGCAACACAATATTTGCCTTTCGGTAAAGAGGTAGAATTTAAGTTGCAGAAAGACCATCAAGCCAATAAAAAAGAAGAATTATTTTACATGCTTGCCACAGCATTACTGTTAGTAGGTTTTGTGAAAATTGTATTTCCTAAGTATTTCAATAATATGTTTAGCTTATTTTTTCAAACCACTTTACGTTCAAAACAAACACGAGAACAACTATTGCAAAATAAATTAGCATCACTATTAATGAATATGCTGTTTATCGCATCTGGTGGCATTTATATTGCCCTTGTGGTAAAGTTAAGAGGTTGGGTATCTGTAGATTTCTGGTGGTTAATTGCCTATGCATCAGCAATTTTAGCAATTATCTATACCACTAAATATTTATTCCTGCAATTCAGTGGTTGGGTATTTAACACAAAAGAAGCTGCACAAACCTATACATTCATCGTGTTTTTGAGTAATAAAATCATGGCTGTTGCTTTATTACCTTTCTTAATATTATTATCATTCAATAACGGTCAAATAGCTGAAATTACATATACTATTTCAATTTTTTTAATTGCAGGAATGCTATTATACAGGTATTTAGTATCCTTAAGTTCTGTAAGGAAAGATTTGAGTATTAACCCCTTACATTTTTTCCTATACCTTTGCACCATTGAAATCTTGCCATTATTAATCATTTATAAAGCGGCTTTCAATTATATAGGAACAAGCATTTAATTTTGCCAAAATTTTAATTATCGCATGGCTAAAAAAGTAGCAGTAGCATTAGAAACTGAAACTAAAGTAATAAAAAAAATACTTATTTCTCAACCTAAGCCAGAAAGTGAAAAGTCGCCGTACTTTGATCTAGAAAAAAAGCATAATGTAGAGTTAGTATTTCTACCTTTTATAAAATTAGAAGGTATTATAGCTAAAGAATTTAGGAAACAAAAAATTGACATTACTTCTTTTACAGCTGTGGTATTTACAAGCCGCAATGCTATTGATCATTTCTTCAGAATGTGTGAAGAAATGAAGGTGACTATTAATCAAGATACTAAGTACTTCTGCATAACAGAAGCAGTGGCGTTATACTTACAAAAATTTATATTATATCGTAAGCGTAAAGTATTTTATGGCGCAGACGGTACTAACAAAAGTATGTTTGATGTTATTAACAAACATAAAGAGAATGAACGTTTTTTATATGTATGCAGTGAGAATCAACAAGACAACGATATTGTAAACTGGTTTAAAAATCACAAATGCGATTATAAACTTGCATTCATGTATCGCTCTGTGAGTAATGATATTAAGCCAATTGTCGAAAAAAATAAATTTGATATAATTTGCTTTTTTACACCTAGCGGTGTTAAAAGTTGGTTTGATAATTATCCAGAATTCAAACAAAACGGTGTTTATCTCGGGTCTTTTGGCCAAAATACAACCAAATCATTAGAAGATTTAGGGTTAGACTTAGCCATTAAAGCGCCTCAACCTCAAGCACCAAGCATGGTATCCGCGTTAGATAAGTTTTTGTTGTCGCACGCTAAGAAGTAATTGTATATTTAATTAATAACATTTTATTGCCTCACTGCTTATTGGTGCATTTTGTGTTGGTGTAGTGTGGTGTAGTGATGAAGGGCGTGGGAGGAGGTGTGTTA
>NZ_JBHSDC010000021.1:0-2726 GCF_042651445.1 Parasediminibacterium paludis | reverse complement strand
GTTTAAGGTAGCAATACTATCACAGCCTACCGCATTGACTAAATGTGCCGTATAAATACCCGTTGCATTATACGTAACACCATTAAACAAATAACTACCACCAAATGGTACCTTAATCACCGTCGTTGATGAACTTGGACTGTTGACGATGACTGTAGTATTAGCCGATGCTGCAGAACAACCATTCGCATTTGTAACGACTACGTTATAATCACCCGCTGTATTTACTGTAATGGCAATAGTTGTAGCACCATTACTCCACGCATAACTACTACCTGCACTTGCAGTTAATGTTACTGAACCTCCTAAGCACAATGTTGTAGACCCGCTAGCTGAAATAGTAACTACTGGTAACGCATTAACTGTAATAGATTTTGTAACAGTTGTTACGCAACCGTTGCTATTAGTAACCGTATAGCTAATATTTGTAGTACCAGCAGTAATACCTGTTACTACGCCATTGGCATCTACACTTGCAACACTTGCATTTAATGATGCCCATACACCACCAGTAGTAGCATTAGTATAAGTAACCGTTTTACCCACACATACGGCTGAAGTACCACTTATAGCTCCTACTGTAGGTAAGGCATTTATGGTTAAAGTCGTATTTACAGTGGTAGTACAACCACTGGCATTAGTTACCGCATAATTAATATTTGTAGTACCGCTGCCTACACCTGTAACCACACCAATTGTATTGACAGTAGCAATACTGGTTGATGCTGAGGACCATACACCTCCTAAAGTAGCATCAGCTAACGCTGTTGTTGAACCTACACATATTGTTGTATTACCTGTTATAGCAGACACTACAGGATTGTCGTTTACGGTAATATTTGTCGTTACAACTGTAGTACAGCCACTTGCATTGGTTACTGCATAGCTTATCACCGCTGTGCCACTTGTAACACCAGTTACTAAGCCCGCAGTACTTACAGTTGCTACAGATGTGTTAGAACTCGTCCAAACGCCACCTGCTGTAGCATTAGACAATTGTAAAGTACTACCCACACATACATTGCCTAGTGCAGCCGCGTTTGTACTAGCCGCCCCAGCTACAAAGTTGGAAGTTGCACCAGTTAAGGCAAAATTGAGTAGACTTTTACTATTAGAACCAACAGCATCACTTAAAATTGTTATTGCTGTATTATTACCATTGGCAATACCTTGATTAAATTTATAATAATTAACTAGACCTGATGGCGCACCAGCAATTTCACCATTCATATTAGTATTAATATCTTGTGATGTTCTCACGGTGTTCCATAAACGTACTTCATCTAATGTTCCATTAAAATATGTCCCATTATTGTCTCTACCTAAATATATATAGCTCGGTACATTTAAAGAATTATGATTCGATTGGGTATACGAACTTTCTAATACGCCATTAATATATAATTGCATCAAACCAGTTGATTTATTCCTGGTGGCTGCAACATGAACCCAATTACCTGTATTTACTGCTGAAGTAGAAAAAATAGTATAATCAGGATTACCTACCCCAAAAGCAATCTTATTACCCACTAAGGAGACCCCAAAATCGTTTGTTACGCCAGGATATTCTGCATCAACTATTCCCATACCGCCATACCACATCGAACTGTTATTGCCAATTTGTGTTGTCTTCATCCAGAATTCTATCGTAAAGTCATCTTGAATTGTTCTTGTAAGATTGACATAATCGTTGACACCATCAAAATTTAAACCATTACCAAACTGACCAGCTTGAGTAATACCGCCTACCGTTGGCAAACTATTCACCGTTACAGTAACAGGAGCCGAGGTTGCAGTACAAGTACCGTCAGAAATAGTCACACTGTAATTACCGCTTGTTGTTACTGTAATCGCTTGTGTAGTAGCAACTGCTCCTGTCCATGTATAACTACTCGCAGCATCTGATGTTAATGTCACAGAACCACCAGCACAAAAAGTGGTCGCACCACTTAATGTGATGTTTGGTGTAGGTGGCAATGGATTTACTGTCAATACTAATGTCGCTGCACTATCACAACCCACTGCATTCGTTTTATGAACAACATAAGTACCCGCTGTCGTGTAATTAGTACCATTAAAGCTATAACTTCCACCTGCACAGATGCTTGCTGTAGTAATCGAAGTGGATGGTTGCTTTATAGTAACTACTACCGTGTTTGAGATAGCAGCTGTACAACTAGCGTTGGTTACCACTGCTTTGTAATAGGTGGTTGTAGATAGGTTTGCAGCAATATAAGTTGAATTTGTTGCACCAGCTATACTAATAAACGTATTGTTGTCGGTAGATGATTGCCATTGAATGGTACCTGTATAGCCACTTAAACTCAATGTGGTGCTATTGGTACCAGCACATACAGCAGCTGTACCAGTTGCGGTACCCGCTACCGATGCAGGATTCACCGTAATAATGCCTACAGCACTAATTGCAGTGCCACAAGCACCATTGGTTAGTATCGCTCTATATCTTGTTGTTGCAGTAATGCCTGTATAGCTAAGTGTGGTGGTGGTGTTCGATATATCTGTCCATACAACACCCCCGTCGATTGAGTATTGCCACTTAGAAACATTACCAGTAGCCCCTGTTAAACTTAAACTACCATTATTGCTGCCACCGCAGTAGCTTGCACTACTCACAGTACCACCTACGGGTGCTGTACCAGTAATAGCGTTGACAGTATAAATATTGGTATATACCGTATTAGAACAGCTATTAACTACTGCTCTAA
>NZ_JBHSDC010000020.1:0-5375 GCF_042651445.1 Parasediminibacterium paludis | reverse complement strand
GTTTAAGGTAGCAATACTATCACAGCCTACCGCATTGACTAAATGTGCCGTATAAATACCCGTTGCACTATACGTAACACCATTAAACAAATAACTACCACCAAATGGTACCTTAATCACAGTCGTTGAAGCACTTGGACTGTTGACGATGACTGTAGCAGAGCCTGATGCCGCATTAACACATGAGGTGCTGCTGGCATCTTGCACTGATACAAGTGTATACGTGAATATACCTGCTGCCGATGTTGGTACACCTACCGTTGCTGTAGTACCTAGAGATACCACAGTTTGCATCGCCCCACCATTTACTTTATAACTAAAGGTGTATGGCGCTGTACCGTTAGCACCTGTAAACGTAATATTTGGCGTATTATTATCTAAACAAACAGCTGTGGTACCACTAATAGTAGCCGTAGGTAATGCATTAACAGTAATAGTGGCTGAACCAGTAATGCTATTCGTACAGGCTGTAGTACTTGCATCTTGTACACTTACCAAAGTATAGGTAAACGTACCTGCCGTACTAGTTGGTGCTAATATTGTTGCTGTATTGCCAGTTGTGACAATACTTTGTGTTGAATCATTATTGATACGATAAATAATTGTATATGGCGGTGTACCTCCAGCACCTGTTACTGATATTACTGGATTGGTGGCATTTTGACATACCGCCGCTGTTCCACTAATTGTTGCTGTAGGTAATGCATTAACAGTTACAGTAGCTGTACCAGTGACACTATTGGTACATGTAGTGGTACTAGCATCTTTTACACTTACTAAAGCATATGTATAAGTGCCTGCTACACCTGTAGGGGCTGCAACTGTTACAGAATTATCAGATGTGGTAGTAACCGTTTGAATGGCACCACCATTAATGGTATAGCTAAAAGTATATGGTGCCGTTGCATTAGCACCAGTGAACGTTATACTTGGACTAGTGGCATTTTGACAAACACTAATAGTACCGCTTATAGTGGCTGTTGGTAACGGATTAACTGTAATATTATTAGTAACCGTAACACTGCAATTATTACTATTGGTAACAGTGTAGCTGATTATTGTTGAACCTGCACTTATGCCAGTAACCAAGCCTGTATTATCTACTGTAGCTATCGCTGCATTAGCACTGCTCCATACGCCCCCTGTTGCGGTATTAGTTAATTGCAAAGTACTATTTACACATACATTACCTAACGCTGTAGCGCCTCCTGTAGAATTAGCACCTGCTATCCAGTTGGATGTTAGACCCGTTAATGCGAAATTGTTTAAAGTACCATTATGACCGCCTGTTGAATTATCATTTAAAGTAGTTAACCCAACATTATTGCCGCCTGCAATACCTTGATCAAATTTGTAATAAGCCTGTAATCCAGACTCGGTACCAGAAAGCTCACTATTCATAGCAGCTTGAATTTGCGATTGGGTACGCGCAACATTCCAAACCCTAACTTCATCAATAGTGCCGCTAAAGAATTGCGTAGGCCCACTTTGTTGTGAACAGCCAATTCCAAATTTAACATTAGAAGTGTGCGAACAGCCATTGGGAATTGTGAAATTATAAGCTACACCATTTTTATAGAATATAATCTGATTAGCCGCTTCATTATATACAACTGCAACATGTTGCCATTGATTTAAGTCAATAGTAGTTGGATTCCAACCGTTGCAACCGTATCCAAGATAAAATTTACCACCATTCATAGCAAGAAAACGATCCCATCCGCCATCTTCTACACTCATAATCATTCTCCAGTTTCCATCATTTGATGTCGGATAAATCCATGCTTCCCAAGTTGTTGTGACCTTATTATTTTCATCGAGATTAGAAGGTAAAGTGGTTACAACGCTATTATTTATTCCATTAAAATTTAAACCATTACCAAATGCTCCAGGTTGTGATGAACCTGCAACTACTGGTAAGGCATATACTGTAACTACTGTAGGTATTGAGGTTGCAGAACAACCCTTGCCGTTAGTAACAGTTACGGTATAGCTTCCAGCCGCAGAAATGGTGGTAGTAGCAGTATTTGCAGAATTGCTCCATAAATAGCTTATACCTGGCGAGGCATTTAAAGTTACCGAACCACCCGCACAAAAACTAATAGGCCCCCCCGCTGTAATAGTGGCAGTTGGCAAGGTATCAATGGTAACAATTGCCGATCCGTTTTGTGATTGATAACAAGTTGAGGTACTTGCATCTTGCACGCCTAATAAATTATAGGTATAAATGCCATTTGTAGCTGTAGATGCAGCTATAGTAGCTGTATTGCCTGTAGAAACAACTGTTTGTGGCGTACCACTATTAATGGTATAGGTAAAAGTATAGGGAGCTGTGCCGGCTGCACCTGTAAATGTGATATTTGGCGCACTAGTATTTTTACAAACTTCATTCGTGCCAATAATAGTAGCTGTTGGTAATGGATTTACTGTAACAGTGGCAAACGCACTAAAAGTGCTAGAACAAACACCACTTGTAACTAAAGCTCTATAATAGGTAGTAGTTGACAGATTAGTAGCGATTAAACTTGCAGTTGTATTGTTTATGTCAGTTGCACTAGCGAAATTTGAACTTGTTGATGATTGCCACTTTGTAACATTGCCAATATAACCGCTTAAGCTAAGTGTTGTATTATTTGTACCAGCACATATCGTAGCTGATCCAATAATAGTTCCGCCTACAGAAGTTGGATTTACTTGAACCATTACCGTAGAACTATAATCTGTGCTACAAGCACCACTTGTAACAGCAGCTCTATAATAAGTTGTAGCAGACAAATTAGATGTAGTATAAGTAGATGACGTACTACCACTACCGCCACTTACATTCGTCCAGTTGGTTAAACCGTCAGTAGATTGCTGCCATTGTATCGTACCTGTATAGCCAGTAACAGAAACACTAGTATTAGTACCATAGCAGATACTACTACTAGGCGCACTTGCGGTACCTCCCACAGAAGCTGGACTAACTAATGTAGCAGTAGAATTTGTAGCAATCCCTGCACTGCAGCCGCTAGTATTTGTATAATTAATAGCAACAACCTTGCTACCACCTGTTAACCATCGTAAAGTAACCGTATTATCTGTACTTGTTAATCCGCCAGAAGTTATTGAATAATCTGTACCCATTACACCTGGCACAGTCCAAATATAGTTAGATTGTCCGGCTTGTGTAGTATAAGTAACGTTTGTACTAATGCAAGCATTAGAACCAGCTTGAGCTGTAAAACTAGGCGTAGGTAATGCATTTACAATAGTAGTAATAGCATTTGATGTTAATGGTGATGTCGCGCCATTCAAAGCATTATAATTAGTAGTTACTTCACTTGCAGATAATGCTCTATTATATGTTTGAAAACTAGATACAGCACCGTTCCATGACCAAGAACCATCACCACCACCACCAATAAACAAGTTGTTACTAGATGAAATATGATATGTCGCAGTTCCTTTTAGTACCCCATCTAAATACAACTTGGCATTATTGGCTATTGCATCTACTACCACTGTATAATTATGCCAATTTTGATCTATAATTGAAGGAGATACACTTTGAGAATTAACTAAAAATGGCGAATTGTTAGAATCCCAAATATTCCAAGAAATTAATGATGTAAAGAACAAATCAGGACCGCTGCCAGGATTGCCTGCATTAAACAACATCACATTAGTATTAGTAAGCGAGTTATTAGCTTTAGCCCATACATTGTAAGTCATCGATGAATTTTTGCTAACTGGTGCACTGATATAAGTATTACTTAAATTAAAATATGAAAAACCACTATTAGAGGCAAATACTGCTGAATTAAGCGTACCATTATTATTGTTACCACTTATATCGTACCAAGTACTTCCAGTACCAGCATAACTTGCTGTTTTATTAGCATCTAAGTTTTGTATTAATCCACTAGTAACAACCGATCCTTTACCACCAGTTGCATTAGCAACAGTCATATCCACAGTAATAACATCATTATTAGATAGCGTATTAGTTGTATAAGTACTGTTAGTAGCACCAGTAATAGCCACTCCATTTTTCTTCCATTGATAAGTTGGATTATTTGCAAATGAAGGCGTTGCCGTAAAAGTAACTGATGTACCTGCACAAATTGTATTAGTAGGCACACTAGATGTAATAGTTACAGATGCAACTGTTATAGTACCAGTTGCGGTTATAGTACCACAGCCACCATTTAATGTAACGGTGTAATTAAAAACACCACTTACAGCAGGTGTACCGCTTATAGTTACCAGATTGTTGCTCCAGTTGCCAGTCACGCCATTTGGTAAACCGCTAAATGTCGCGCCGGTAGCATTAGTGGTAGCATAGGTAATATTTGTGATGGCAGTATTTGCATAAATAGTTTGTGACGTTGTTGCAGCAACTGAAGTTAGGGTAATTGTATTAGTCGGATTCACTGTTACAGTAACAGGAGCCGAGGTTGTAGTACAAGTACCGTCAGAAATAGTTACGCTGTAATTACCGCTTGTTGTCACTGTAATCGCTTGTGTAGTAGCAACTGCTCCTGTCCATGCATAACTGCTTGCAGCATCTGATGTTAATGTCACAGAACCACCAGCACAAAAAGTAGCCGCACCACTTAATGTGATGTTTGGTGTAGGTGGCAATGGATTTACTGTTAATACTAATGTCGCTGCACTATCACAACCCACTGCATTCGTTTTATGAACAACATAAGTACCCCCTGTCGTGTAATTAGTACCATTAAAGCTATAACTACCACCTGCACAGATGCTTGCTGTAGTAATCGAAGTGGATGGTTGCTTTACAGTAACTACTACCGTGTTTGAGATAGCAGCTGTGCAACTAGCGTTGGTTACCACTGCTTTGTAATAGGTGGTTGTAGATAAGTTTGCAGCAATATAAGTTGAATTTGTTGCACCAGCGATACTAATAAACGTATTGTTGTCGGTAGATGATTGCCATTGAATGGTACCTGTATAGCCACTTAAGCTCAATGTGGTGCTATTGGTACCAGCACATACAGCAGCTGTACCAGTTGCGGTACCCGCTACCGATGCAGGATTCACCGTAATAATGCCTACAGCACTAATTGCAGTACCACAGGCACCATTGGTTAATATCGCTCTATATCTTGTTGTTGCAGTAATGCCTGTATAGCTAAGTGTGGTGGTGGTGTTCGATATATCTGTCCATACAACACCCCCATCGATTGAGTATTGCCACTTAGAAACATTACCAGTAGCCCCTGTTAAACTTAAACTACCATTATTGCTGCCACCGCAGTAGCTTGCACTACTCACAGTACCACCTACGGGTGCAGTACCGGTAATAGCGTTGACAGTATAAATATTGGTATATACCGTATTAGAACAGCTATTAACTACTGCTCTAA
>NZ_JBHSDC010000019.1:0-130119 GCF_042651445.1 Parasediminibacterium paludis | reverse complement strand
TCCTTTTTTCAATATCCACACTTTGGGTATATTTGAAAAGCAATGGTAGTTTTTTCACAAACTCCCGTTGACTGCCACTACACTTTCAACGGTTAACCATGACAAAAAAGCAACGCTACGAACAGGTTTTACAATATTTTGAAACCGCTATAGCTAATCCCGAAACAGAACTTCTATATGATAACCCCTACCAATTATTAGTAGCGGTTATTTTGTCGGCTCAATGTACCGACGTGCGTGTAAATCTTACCACACCGGCCATTTTTAAGCAATATCCCACACCAGTTGAATTATCAAAAGCCACATTTGATGAGCTTTTTCCATTAATCAGAAGTATTTCGTATCCGAATAATAAAACCAAGCATTTAATTGGCATGGCCAATATGCTGCTTGATAAGTTTAATGGCGAAGTGCCAATGACAGTAGATGAACTAGTACAGCTACCGGGCGTGGGCAGAAAAACAGCCAATGTAGTGACAAGTGTAATAGATGCACAACCCAATATGGCTGTAGATACACATGTATTTAGAGTAAGCGCGAGACTAGGTTTAACCACAAAGGCAACCACGCCATTAGCCGCAGAAAAACAATTGATTAAATACATACCAAAAGAACTCGTACATAAAGCGCATCATTGGTTGATATTACATGGTAGATATACATGCATTGCTCGCAATCCTAAATGTGATAAATGTGGCTTAACAGATATTTGCCCTTACTATAAAAAGATGCAGAAGAAATTAGGTGTAACATTTTAGAGGTTTGCCACAAAGTCTCTGAAACACAGTGCAAAAAAAAGTATAAAATTTCTGAGATTCTGTGGCAATTAGTTAATAACTACTATCAGGCACATTAATAAAATTATCAGTGCCGGTATTTACTTTACCAACTTTATTTAGTGTAAACCATTTAAAGTTTTGATCGGCTACAAGCCCCAATTGCCCTTTAATTTTTTGCTGTCCATATTTGTAAATAGTCGCTGGCTTATCGGTATAAAAAGTGCCTGTTAGCTGGTTCCACCAAAGTTCATCGCACCAAAGCGTATCGCCGTGTCGATTAAAAACGATAACACTATCTTTTAAAAAAACCTTATTATCGTTTTCAAAGTATTTTCCATATTTAGCGTTCAACTGACTTTCAACGGTAGCTAACGAATCGTAAAAATCAACATGTAGGCTTTTAGGAAATTCTATTTTACCGCTATCGTTGGTGTATCTAAATAAAACAGGAGCAACAAGCCTAGCTTTAACTTTACCATCGTTGCTTAAAAAACTTTCTATTTTTTTGCCTTCTTCAATACCGGGATTGCGTTTGCCCAAATCTTTTACTTCTTGTACATCATTTTCACATGACAACAAGCAGCAGGCGCATATTAAAGCAAGTAAATTTTTTTTCATTTTCAATGACACGAATTATTAAGATCAATTTCACTAATGACACGAATTGTACGTTTGTCACTTTTCGCCTTAGACGTTTCACTTTTTCAAGAGTTCTCTTCGCAAATAGCATACAAGCCAGTGTACAACAAGCTCGAATCAGCAAATATCTTGCTTTTGAGGTGTGGAATAAAAAAGTCCATATCACCACCGGTTAATTGTACGTTAAGATGGTTGTATTTTTCTTGGTATGCTTCAATAATGCCGTCAATTTCTTTAGCCATACCTAAAATAACCCCGCTTTGAAGATTGGTTTTGGTATCGTAGCCCACTAACGGAAAATTATGATCGGCTTTTATCAAGGGTAATAACGCTGTTTGTTCGTGCATGGCCCTAAAACGCATATGCATACCAGGAGAAATACTACCGCCTAAAAACTGGTGTTGGTTATTAGTAAAATTGTAAGTAATACAACTACCCAAACCAATGGTAAGGTTGTGACTTTTGGGAAATAAATGAACCGCTGCTGCGCATAGCGCCAATCTATCTGCACCTATGGTTTCGGGTTTACCTACTGGCGTGGTTATAGGCAATTTACTAGTGTGGTTAAGCTTATGAAATTTGGTGGTACTTGCTAACACTTCTTCTATGGCTATATTGTGGTTAACTACAGAGGATAAAATGCTTTTGTTTGGTTGGTATTCAACTACCAATTGAGAAACGGTTTCCATGGAATCATCTTGTAATACTAATAAGTGTTGCATTTGTCCGTTTACAAATACTGCGCATTTTAATCTTGTATTTCCAAAGTCGAAGCAAAGAGTAGTAGCCATAGCCAATAATTGGTTGTAAAAATATGTCGTAGATTGATAGCAACACTGATGACACCGATAAAACCGATATATGCGGATAAATAGTTAACATTTATTGGTGGTAGAGTTGATAAAATCAGCTTTAATTAGTTCAATCAGCACCATCGGTGTTTCTATCTTTTTCCCGATGCGGCATTTTCTGTTTCACATTTCGTAAGCCCCTACTTTTGCCGCATAGTAATTTAGCATAATTATATTTTGGCGCCACAGCAACTACATATCGCATTAGTAGGTAACCCCAATAGCGGCAAAACGTCGCTATTCAATGCATTAACAGGTCTTAACCAGAAAGTAGGTAATTTTCCTGGCGTTACAGTAGATAAAAAAACTGGCTTTACCACGCTAGATGATGGCACACATGCAGAACTAATAGATTTGCCCGGTACTTACAGTTTGTATCCACGTAGAGCCGACGAGTGGGTAAGTTACAAAGTATTGATGGATGCCGATGAAGTAAAACCTAATGTGGTATTACTAGTAGCAGATGCTAGTAATCTTAAACGTAATTTATTATTTTGTAGCCAAATGATTGACTTAAAGCTTCCCATTGTGGTTGCTTTGACGATGAATGATTTAGCCGAAAAAAAAGATATCCAAATCAATGTTTCAGGGTTAGAAACAGAGCTGGGAGTGCCAATTGTACTGGTAAATCCGAGAAAAAACAAAGGTTTAAACGAGCTAAAAAAAGCATTAAGTTTAGTCGGAAAATCGACCAATAAAATACAGCCAAGAGATTTCATAAACAACAAACAACTAGCCGCTTCATCAATAGATGCCTTGCAAAGATTACAACCGCAATTGAGTGATTATGCAGCTATTCATTATCTCATTAATCACGAAAGCTTCCCATTAAACGAGGCATTACAACATGATATAGAGCAAATAGAAATTGACCATAAATTCAATCCTACAAAAACGCAAGCAGAAGAAATAATGCAGCGTTACCAGCGCATAAAAATAATTATGCAACAAAATGTAATAGAGCCAGATCCACTAGAGAAAAAGCTTTTTACAGAAAAGTTAGATAATATTTTACTACATCGTACTTGGGGCTATGTTATTTTGCTAACGGTTTTGTTTTTGTTGTTTCAAAGTATTTTTTGGTTAGCAAGGTTTCCGATGGATGGTATAGAGTGGACGTTTCAACAAATAACCACTTCGCTAAATAATAGCTTGCCACAAACTTGGTGGAGCGACCTGTTAATTAATGGTTTTATAGCGGGTTTGGGTGGAATCGTCATTTTTGTGCCACAAATCATGATCCTGTTTGGACTTATTACTTTGTTAGAAGATACAGGTTATATGGCGCGTATTAGTTTTTTAAGCGATAGAATTATGCGCAAAGTTGGGTTAAATGGTAAAAGCGTCATGCCTATGATTAGTGGCTTTGCGTGTGCTGTTCCAGCTATTATGAGCGCTAGAAATATTGAAAATAAAAAAGAGCGTTTACTTACCATATTGGTTACGCCGCTAATGAGTTGTAGTGCAAGATTACCTGTGTATACTATTTTAATTGCATTGGTAATTGATAATAAATACTATTTCGGCTTTTTGAGTTTGCAAGGTTTAGTAATGATGGGGCTGTACTTCCTAGGAACTTTTATGGCTTTGATAGTGAGTTATGTAGCTAAATGGTTTATACATATTCAAGAAAAAAGCTTTTTTATATTGGAGTTACCAGTATACCGAAGCCCTCGTTGGAAAAATGCTGGTATTACCATGGTAGAAAAAGCTAGAATATTTGTAACGGATGCTGGTAAAGTAATTATGCTAATTAGCTTGTTATTGTGGTTTTTAAGCAGTTTTGGTCCAGGAGATACTATGCAAAAAATAAAAGACAAATATGCCATTTTAGAACAGCAACAGCCACAACAGCAACAAGTCCTAAACAAACAATTGTCTTCAGAAAAGTTGCAGGTTTCTTATGCGGGCATTTTGGGTAAAACTATAGAACCAATTATAAAACCGTTAGGTTATGATTGGAAAATTGGCATTGCGCTTATCACCTCCTTTGCAGCAAGAGAGGTATTTGTGGGCACAATGGCCACTTTGTACAGTGTAGAAGAAGACGATAGCAATACATCATTGAGAGATAAAATGCAAGCGTCGACACATCCAGATGGTAGCAAAGTTTATACGTTAGCTGCAGCATTATCGCTCATGGTGTTTTATGTATTAGCCATGCAATGTATGAGTACTTTGGCAGTAGTAAAAAGAGAAACCAAAAGTTGGAAATGGCCAGCAATACAATTTGTATACATGACTATTTTGGCATATAGCATGAGTTGGTTGGTGTACCAACTGTTTAGTTAAATCATTAATTATAAAAAAGAGATGAAAACATTTTCCATCTCTTTTTTAAAAACTGCGCCAACTTTTTACCAGATTGTCTCAAAATAATTACACTAACTTTTCCAAAGCACCTTCTAATTGTTGAAGCATTAAGGGGATGTCATTTGTTTTACAAGTGCCTACGCTTAATCTGTACCAGCTACTATCTGGGCTTGCGCCAAAAGCTGTAAATGGCACAACGGCCAGTTTTGCTTCGCTTAAAATATATTCTGTAACATCGGTTTGTAGGCTCAATATTTTACCTGTAGCTGTTTTTTTACCGGTTAAATCCATTTGTATGGTTAAATAAATTGCAGCTTGTGGTGCTACTGCATTTACGGCAAAACCTTTGGCTTTTAATGCCATAAAACCATTGTAAATAGCCATCAATCGCTCTTCCATCGCAGCTTTAAAATGGATAAGATATTGCTTAATATTTTCCGTTTGTGGTAAATAATTGGCTAATGCTTTTTGCTCAGCCATAGGCGCCCATGCACCAACGTGGCTTAATATTGCTTTAACTTTTGCCATAATATCTGCTGGTCCAAAAGCCCAGCCAACTCTCACTCCTGTTGCAGCTAGTACTTTAGAAATGCCATCAACAAATACGGTGTAAGCCTTCATTTCTGGCCTAAGTGTTACAGGATTATAATGCTCAGTTGCGCCGTAGGTAAGCGTCCAATACATTTGATCGAACATTAAATAACATTTTTTTTCACCATCGCCACGGCTATTGTTTTCTGCAATAATTAGGTCGCATATTTCTGCCAAAACTTCTTTCTGTAATGTAGTACCAGTGGGGTTTTGAGGTGTACACAAGCAAATTAAAGTAGCGCCCTTAACATGCTTAGCTATATCGTCTGCGGTAGGCATAAAATTATTGTCTATCGTGGTCTCTATTACACAATGCTTAGCATCGTTCATGTTGGTGTAGTGGTTGTTATTCCATGATGGTGCTGCGTAAATTACTTTATCACCTGCATCAACTAATACTTTAAAAATGGTGTAAATTAATGGTCTTCCACCTGCAGCAATTTGTATTTCGTTGGGTGCATAGTCTAAGCCTTCCCATTCTTTCAAAAATGCGCTTACACTTTTGCGAAGCTCTACAATACCATCTGCTGCCGGGTAATTGGTATAATGTTGTTTGTAAGCGTCTATTATGGCGTCTTCAAAAGCTTGTGGAATTGGGAAGATAGATGGGTCAAAATCGCCAATAGTATAATTAAAAATTGTTTCACCGTTTTTAATACGCTCGCTAATGGCATTACCAAGTTTTACAATTTCTGATCCTTGTTGCGAAGCTGCCAATTTGCTTAAAACCAAATTACTCATATAGTTGTTCTTTTAAAATGGAAAACGGCTGCAAATGTAGTAACTAACGCTTGTTAGTAGGAATTAAACATTTTAAACGGCTAAGTAAAAATTAACAGTTAGCGATTGTATTTGCCGTAGCAATCTATTAACTTCGCTACCCTTTCAAAAAAAGGAAGCCTCAATATAAAAATTAGGTCTTAAATAATTTGTGATAAAAATTCTAAATAAAAGCCGTAACTTTTGTTTTTATAAAAACCACACATCATTGTGGAAATAGAGATTTACTATGGCAATAACAAACAGAAAACCAACGACACCTGCTGTAAAGAAGGCTAGAAAAGCACCACAACAAATTGCTACAGAAGATATAGTTATTAAAAAGCTTACCAATATCGATGGCACAGAACCAGACATTTATGCTGGCCTACAAAAATATTTTGGATTTAAAGAGTTTAAAGGTACACAAGAAAAAAGCATTAAAAGCTTACTGGATGGCCACGACACATTTGTGATAATGCCTACTGGTGGTGGTAAAAGTTTGTGTTACCAGTTACCAGCTTTATTATTACCAGGCTGCGCCATTATAGTTTCGCCATTAATTGCTTTGATGAAAAACCAAGTAGACTTGGTACGGGGTTATAGCGAGCAAGATAATATTGCGCATTTCTTAAATTCGTCTTTAAATAAAGGGCAAATAAACGCTGTAAAAGAAGATTTAGTGGCAGGTAAAACCAAGTTGCTCTACGTAGCGCCAGAAACACTTACCAAACAAGAAAACCTTGACTTTTTTAGCGATTTAGAAATATCATTTTTTGCGGTAGATGAAGCACACTGTATTAGCGAGTGGGGTCACGATTTTAGACCAGAATACAGACGCTTACGCGAAATGATGGATATTATTAACAAGCAAATACCCGTGATGGCTTTAACAGCAACGGCCACACCAAAAGTGCAGAGTGATATTGTTAAAAACTTGGGCTTACGTAACCCAAATATCTTTATATCATCCTTTAATAGAGCCAACTTATTTTACGAAATTCAGCCTAAAATAACCAAAGAACAAACGGTTAAAAGCATTGTAAAATTTATATCACAACATAAAGGTAAGAGTGGTATCATTTACACACTTAATAGAAAAACGACCGAAGAATTAGCTGAGCTGTTAATGGCAAACAACATTAAAGCGGTTGCGTATCATGCTGGTTTAGATCAAAAATTAAGAGCCACTAGACAAGACCAATTTTTAAACGAAGAAGTACATGTAATCGTTGCTACTATTGCGTTTGGTATGGGCATAGATAAGCCAGATATTCGTTTTGTAATACATTATAATATACCAAAATCGATAGAAAATTATTACCAAGAAACAGGTAGAGGTGGGCGTGATGGTTTAGAGGGTATTTGCGTATTGTATTATTCTCATAAAGATGTATCGAAGCTAGAACACTTAATGCGTGATAAACCTTTAAGTGAAAGAGAAGTAGGTGCACAATTGATAGACGAAACGGTTGCTTACGCAGAAAGTAGTGTATGTAGACGTAAAATTTTGCTTCACTATTTTGGTGAAAATTGGGAAACAGAAAACTGTGGCAATTGCGATAACTGTACACACCCTAAAGAGAAGTTTGAAGCGAAAGAAGAAGTGGTAAAAGTGATTAAAACGATTAAGGCTTTAGATGAGCGCTTTACAACCGACTATACCGTAAATGTGATTATGGGTAAAGCCACCCCACAGGTTACTATGTATCGCCACGAAAAGCTCCCTGTTTTTGGTATTGGTAAAGACAAAGAAAGCCACTTGTGGAACAGCTTGATAAGACAGATGTTGCTTGAAAACCTGATTAAGAAAGACATTGAAGAATATGGCTTGTTGAAATTAACCGAAAACGGTGAGAAGTTTTTAAAAAAACCAAGCTCGTTTAAAATTGTACTTAACAATATTTTTGAAGAAGGCGAAGAAGATGACGACCACGAATCTTCCGCACCAGTTTCTGCAGCCGCAGCGGTAGACGAAAGATTGTTTGACATGCTGAAAGAGCTAAGACAAAAAGAAGGTAAAAAGAAAGGTTTACCGCCTTTTGTTATATTCTTAGAAAACTCTTTGCAAGACATGTGTACCGTGTACCCAACCACATTAGAAGAGCTAGAAAAATGCCAGGGTGTAAGTAAGGGTAAAGCTATTAAATATGGTAAGCCATTTGTAGAATTAATAGCCAAATATGTAGAAGAAAATGAGATAGAAAAGCCAGACGATTTTGTAATGAAAAGCGTAGCCAATAAGGCCAGCAATAAAATTTTCATTATACAGAACGTGGATAAAAAAATACCACTTGAAACCATTGCTAAAACAAAAGATTTAAAGCTAAACGAACTACTTGAAGAAATGGAAACCATTGTTGCAAGTGGTACTAAGTTAAACCTAGATTATGCAATAGACGATTGGTTAGACGAATACGATCAAGAAGACATTATTGAGTACTTTAAAGGTTGCCAAACTTCATCGTTGGATGTGGCGCAAAAAGAACTAAGTGACAATAATTATACTTGGGAACAATTGAAAATTATGCGTATTAAGTTTTTAACTGTATTTGGTAACTAAAATAAACGCTACATACTTTTTAAAGCCACACTTGTTGTGGCTTTTTTGTGTGCTGCGCAAAAAACAAACCCCAGATTTTACAAACGTATATTTAGAACTACTAAGCAAGTCAATCCTTAGTTAACATTTAAGTACTTGTTTAATTGAGTTTGTTCTGAAATTGTCAACTAATTAATAGTATATTATCCAATTGGCTACAATTATTTTAGCTATATTTAACGGTAACGAAAAGTAAAAGATTAAAATGTATCGTATTTAATAGCTATTTGTTATGTGGCATTTGCTTTTGTGGAAATAGGCATCACTTGCATCTAAAATGCAAACCGATTATTAACCACAAAAACTAACGTTATGGCAGAGTTACAAGCACAAGACAATCGTAAAACTAGAGGTGTGAAAAAAGGTAAGAAACTTTCTACTAGGGTTGATTTAACCCCAATGGTAGATTTGGGATTTCTGCTAATTACCTTTTTCATTTTTACAACAACGATGAGTAAGGCAATGGCTATGGGCATTAATTTACCAAGCGATAAACCCACAGATCCGCCGAATTTAACTGCTGCAAGTAAAACCATCAGTTTAATACTTGGTGCTAATAATAGCATTACTTACTACATTGGTGACGATGTGAAAGCCAATTTTACAACCAACTACACAGCAAAAGGTATAAGAACCATATTGATAAACAAACAGCACGCACTAGGTAAAGACGCTAAAAAAATGGTAGTGCTTATTAAACCAACTAGTCAAGCTAGCTACGCTAATGTGGTTGATATACTTGACGAAATGGCTATAAATGGCGTAAAAACCTATGTACTAATGGAACCAGATACAATAGAATTACTCGCTGCCAATTAGAAAGACAGCTTATTAAGCGAGGTTACAATTTCATCAACTTTATCAAGCGAAATGGGCAAGGTTTTACCATCTTCAAGAATAAGTGTACCACCATCGCTTTTGACAAATTTTTTAATACTTTGAAGGTTCACAATATAACTTCTGTGGCAGCGAATAAACATTGGGTCTTCTGTAAGTAAATCTTCAAAGTACTTTAACTTTTTACTTACCAAAATGGGTTGCTGCTGTTTAATATGAATTTTTGTGTAACTACCTTCAGCTTCAAAATATACCAAGTCGTGCACTTTTACAATTTCTAATCCATTGGCTACTGGGATAGCCATTTTTCTATTTTCGGTAGATTGTAAATTTTGTTTTAGAGCTGCTATCTGCTGGCTTTGGCTGCTAGCACTACGTTTTCTGAATTTGTTAATGGCCTCAAGTAGCTTATCTTCTTGAAGTGGTTTTAATAAATAGTCTACGGCACTTAGTTCAAAAGCCTTTATGGCGTAGTTATTGAAAGCTGTAGTAAAAATAATACCAAAGTTTACCTCGTCTTTATCAAAAAACTCTAGTAGACGCAAGCCGCTATAGCCCGGCATTTCTATATCCAAGAAAATAATGTCGGGTTTGAGTTTTTTGATGCTACGTACGCCACTCGGTAGGTCGTAACAAATATCTGCAACTACAGTCTGTGGATCTACAGCTATTAGCATGAGTTCTAAAAGCTGTGCGGCTTTAGGTTCGTCTTCAATGATGATGGCTTTTAAAACGGGAGGTAACATTAGGCAATTAAAGGTAGCTTTGTTAAAATGCAAATATGTTTCTTTTTCGTAAGCATCGCTTTTTGTTTCACTAATATGGCCTTTACTTTCATTAAACTAGAAACTCGTTTGGTATAAATAGCTTTACAGTTGTGCCTTTGGCAATATTGTCTACGTCTTTTTTATCAATAATTTCAAGCACTATTTTATTAGTAGATAGTTGGTTTAAAATATCGATTCTTGTTTGATTAGCTTTAATTGCAAAGCTATTGTGATCATCTTTTTTTTGTGCGTTTAAAAAAGCGCTTCTTTCTCTGCCAATACCATTATCGTCAATTTCAATTTCTAAGGCCTGTTCATTTGCAGAAGGCTTGAAACTGATTTTTAATTTTCTATTATTGATTTTATGTAATAAACCGTGCTTAATGGCATTTTCTACAAATGGCTGAACAAGCATAGGCGGTATAAAAATGCTATCTGTATCCAGCGACGGATCTACATAAATGTTTGCTTGTAAAGTATTTTCAAACCGCATGACTTCTAAATCGACATACAGTTGCAGGGTTTCAACTTCCTCAGTAAGTGATACGGCCTTTTTATTGCTACTGTCTAATACGATACGTATAAGATTACTAAATTTACCCAAGTAGCTGTTGGCTTTAGATTTATTATTACTATATATAAAGCTTTGGATGGTATTTAGGGCATTAAAGATGAAATGTGGGTTCATTTGGCTTTTGATGGCTGTGAGCATACTGTTACGTACTTCACTTTGTAACTGTATGGTTTCTACAAGTAAGTTATTGCGTTTTTTTATAGTATCAATGCGTTCTTGCACGGCTAGATATACAATATCTATTATCACAGCTACAATAATCAAGTAGAGCCACCATTGTTGCCACCAAGGTTTTTTTATGCTAAAAGAATAGATTATGGGTGAGCTTGCAGCTACACCCATACCATTTATGGCTAATGCTTGGAATATATAACTTCCAGAACTCAATCCTGTAAAATTAAAATTGCGTTGTGTGTTAGGAGCCGTCTGCCAATTCTCATTATTACTGCCCAATAATCGATACTTAAAATATACACTTTGAGGATTGTCATACCAAAGCGCTACAGTAGTAAATTCTACGCTTCTCGTTTTTTCTCTAGCAATAAAACCAGAATTAAGTGGTAATGTATCTTTTTGATTTGCAATTACTAACGATAGATAATTAATTGGTCTGGTATTATTGGTATTACTGTTTATTTGAACTTTATAAATACCATCTGCCGTAGTTAAATATGCCTCATTATTAAATTCTGCAACATCGTATACAAAACTGCCCAAAAGTACTGGCAGTGGTATATTGGTCATAAGTTTGTCGTTTATAACATCTAACACTTGAATATTGGCACTATTTAGTAACCAAAGACGATTATTACACAACTTTAATTTGATGACTGTATTTGAACTGAGGCCTTCTTTTGATGTAAATTCCTTAACAACTAGGCCGTTGTTAAGGACGAGTAAACCATTTACCAATGTGCCAACATATATTTTTTTGTTAGCGTATATTAAAGACGTAGCGCCAATTGGTCTGTTCTGATACATAATTTGCTTGACACCGCTTTTATTAACACAAAAAAGACCACTTGTAAAATTAATATAAAGTGTATTATTGGCGCTATCATAGCAAACGGTTTTTACACGCTGATTTAGGTTTAATTGATTGTTTTGATTTTGTTTAGTAATATTAAATAGTCGATTAATCGTTTGCCAATCAGCAATTTGTGGTTTTGTGGTTTTATATAGAGGCATTAATGAAAGGTTCTCATTACTAGCTAAAAATGCAAAATTGTTGTAAAATGCAAAGTTTTTAATGGCATTAACCGAAAGGTACGACTGTATGCTGCCAGTAGCAGCATCTATAATGTAAAAATTAGAAAGCGATGCAATTAAAAACTTATTGCCTCCAAGTTTAAAAATGGAAGATATACCGCCCCTCGTTTGTGGAAGTATAATTTTTTTAGCAATATTAATATGATCTGTTTTTTTTAAAAACACATCGCCAGTTGAGGTACCTTCAATGATATAGTTGCCTTGTAGGGAGATACAAGTAATAAAGTCGCCCGATTTTAGGTATTTAGGTTTAAAAATAACTGTATTATTATGTTTTGGACTGAATAAAATACCGTTTTTTAAGCTGCTATACCATAAGTTGCCTTCGATGTCTTTTGTAATTGAAGTAATATTTTGATTACTAATGTGTTTTTTGTAATCTGCAGTGGTACTTAATTCGGAAGAATGCAACCAAAATTCTTTATCTACTACACTCGCACTATTAATTACCCCAGGCATTTTGGTTGAATCTAACAGTGTTAGAATATTATTTTTATAAAGTATTTTATACAGAATACCTTTATAAACTTCTGCGCAATAAATGGTATCTCTATTTGCATATTTTAATGCCAATAGACTTCTATTTTCAATTAAATGTTGGTTAACTAAAGGTAAGCTTGCTGCTCCTAAACCTTGCTTGTATAAAAACCATTTTTTGGCGCCTTGAATGATAGCAGACTGATTATCAATGATACAAAATGCATATGTAGGTCCAATATTTATACCATCTATTGTTTTTGTAACATAGTTACCCTTTTGCGTGGCGGTGTTTTGTACAAAAAAACCACTAGATGTGTTAATGATTATTTCATTGGATAGCATGGCTTTGCGTAGATAAAATTTCGTACCCGAATCTTTGAAGTCGCGTAGTAAAAATATCTGCTCGTTTTCTATGTAAAATATCTGATTATTTAGATTATGGCACCAAATTCTACCTTTATCATCTTCCATTATGTCAAATAAGCTAAGACCAATTTGCTCAGGATGAGAGTAAGTTGTAAACTTAATACCATCATAGCGGCTTACACCTAATTCGTGAGCTGTCCATATAAAACCTTTCTTATCTACTAATACTTGATAAACTTCTTTGGTAGGTAAGCCACTGATTATACGTAAGCTATCATTTTGACAATAACATTGGTTGTTTAATTGTAACAGAAGCGCTATGAGTAAAATACACCATCTCATTTGTTAAAATTAAATATATGCATTTATCTAAAAAAGTAATATGGTGAATACAAATTACCTACTCGTGAATTAAATATTTATATTGATGGAACAAGTAGAATTATTCAGAATAAATGGTGTTGCTTACGCATGTAAAAATCCAACAAATCCCCCAAAATGAGAACCCGCTTTTAAAACCAATATCCAAAAAATAGTTAATAATTATTTACCTCTCTTTAAAGTAATTGTATAAACGGGGATTTATAAAAAAAACCTGCCTTTTTAGGCAGGTTTTTTTATAGCCAAATTTAAAACTTAATGACGCCAAAAAGGCTAATGCCACTGCCTTTACCAATATTTTTCCCAGCGAGATCTTTGAAAAGATTGAAGCCTATTTCTGCATTTTTACTAGCCACAAATGCAACACCTGCCGCAGCTCGTATATAATTAAAATTTTTATTAGCAGTAAGATTAGAAGCGCTAAAAGTAGCAAGTGTACTTACAGAATTTACTGTATTGAAGCTACCATTCAACTTTACTTGCTCGCTTACTGGTATACCACCAGAAATATTTAAAAATACTTGCGAAGGGCCATACACATCAAAATATTGTCTAAATCCGGCTTCAATATCATAGTATGGATTTCTATAGTATTTATCGGTAGTACCAGCCACACCAACCTTCACTTCCATACCAAATGTGCCAAAGCCAATGTAAGGTGTATCTACGTTTTGATAGCCAGGGATAATTAACGAACCCGAAAGAGACAAATGCGAGTTGTCATTATTAAAGTGACTAATATAATACGATAATCCCAGAGAAATATCACCAATATTGCCCACAGAATTAATCTTACCATTGGATACCTCTGAAGTTTGTGTTTGAACAACAAAAGGCACTGTGGCGATAAAATCTAAATCTTTACTGATACCTGCACCCAAATAAATGGCTACATAATTTGAAGTAAATCTGCCGTTATTTATATAAGCTTTATAAGTGCCATTATTATCCCAATAACCCTCGGCATGATATAATGTATAATTGGGAATAAGCTTAAAACGACCTTTGCCAATAGGAAAACCTGCAAAGGCAAATTGATGAAAGAGCGCTAAAACGACTACTAATAAGCCTAGTTTTTTCATTGTAAGTATTGTTTTCTGAATGAAGGGGTACGACGGTTGAATCTGTCAACAACCTTTAAAACGAAACAAATCGTATTAATATTGTTGATTACAAATTTTGGTAAAAAATAGTCGTTATTGCGTGTTAATTTTTTGAATAAATAGTTATCTATTATAATGCAAAATATAATTTTAGTTGCGCTTATCCATGCCCCAAGTAAGTTTATTGCGCAGTGTAGATAAAAAACTGTTTTCATTCAAGCGTACCAAACTTATGTCAAACTCCTCTTTTTTTACCGCAAGTTGAATGGTTTTATCTACTATTTCTTTACGTGCATCTAAAGCGCAAATAAATTCTTCACCACGCGTTTCTATTTCAAAAGAAATGATGTTATTATCGGGAATAACTATAGGTCTTGCATTTAAATTATGTGGCGCTACGGGTGTAATTACAAAGCTATTACTGTCTGGAAACACAATTGGTCCGCCACAACCTAGGTTATAACCTGTAGAACCTGTAGGTGTAGAAACAATTAACCCATCAGCCCAAAAGGTATTTAAAAACTCACCATTTAAGTAAGTGTGTATTTTAAGCATTGGCGAAGTATCTCGCTTATGTATGGCAAATTCATTTAGTGCGAAAGCTTCGTTTGGAAATAAAGTTACGCTGGCATCTAAGTGAATTAAACTACGCTTATCTTTTACAAATGTGCGATTAACAATAGCATCTACGGCAATGGTTAGTTCATCTTTACTAATACTTGCCAAAAAACCCAAGCGACCAAAATTGATACCCAAAATGGGTATTTTTTTATCGCGCACAAGTGTTACAGAATCTAAAATGGTTCCGTCGCCACCAATACTTATTAGGCATTCTACCTCTTTGCTTAAATCGTTGTGGGTGCTAAATGGTGTGAGATTGTGTAGTAAATCAGCGGGTAAAGCAAATTGCTTAAATAGCGGCTCGTAAATAAGTACCGAAATATTATGTTTTGCCAAAGCTTGTAACAGAAGTACCAATGGGTTTTCCTGTTCAAAATCTAAGCCTCTGCTATAAATTGCTACTTGCATTTTTGGGTTTTTAAATTAATGCGCTGCTAATCTCTACCACCGTGTAAATATAACCCCTCCGAACCTAACTGGTTAAAACTGAGCTCAATTTTAAAAACGAAATCATAAATAGATACAATATCTAAGCCTACACCACCTGAATATATTAATTTATTGTTTAGCAAACTATTGTCAGGATATTTATTATAAGCGTAGCCCATATCGCCAAAAGCTTTTAAGAAAAAGCGAAAGGGAATTAAATCGTGGGTTTTGCTTTTAAACGGATTTTTAAAAACGTATTTAAATACTTGTTTGTGTATTGTGGCCTTACCCAATAAACCCGCTGTACCATCTATTACATAATATTCTAAACCGCGCATTTGCAGATCGCCATAACCAAATAAACGTTGGTTAAAGTAAAATTCTTTGTCTTTAGTAAACTTTACCGTTGCCGCCCCTTCAAGATGAACAAAAGAACGACTACTTAAAGGAAACGCATACAATACTCTACCACCTATTTGCCATAAACTAGTTGTTTCGTCAAACCCACGTTTTGATACATATGCACCCGCAATAATACCGCTTGTTGGATAAGCGTTATAATCAGTTTTGGCATAACTAACTCCATAGTTTAAGGTTAAGTATTGAACTTCTTTTCTGTTTTCTGGGAAATAATTTGGATTAACTATTAGGGCGCTATCAGAAATGCCTTCATACATAAATACCGCTTGCAAGCTATGGCGCCAATATTGGTCTGGTCGGTAGGTGTAAGACAAATCTGCACGTGTAACGGTTCTTGTATAATCTTCTGCTTTATAAAACAATTGCTTGTTTAAACTAGTGTTGTAATTAAATTCTTTTTGTTCAGAATGGCCAAAGCCTACACTAAAACCTTGTTGTCTTTTTTTATCGAAAAATGGCAAGCTGTAACGCAAGCTTATTTGCTGGCTATAACCTGTAATTAACCAAATAGCTAGTTCATCATTTTGCCCTGTAAGATTGCCTTGTGTAAATTTTATACCATAGTTTACACGGTCTAAACTCGCTTTTTGGTCTACCAGCCACTGATTAAAATTCCTATCCACCAATCTAAAATATAGTAATGGAAAAAAATACCAACGCTCTTTTACATCTACCTCTACGGTAATACTATTGCCTATTTGTTGCCCCGCAGAAATAGTAGCATCTACAAACAAAGCGGTATTATATACTTGGTTTCGGCTTTGTTCTAGTTTTTTATTAAGGTCTTTTAGTAAAATAGTATCCCCTTGGTGTAGCACCATTTCACGTAAAATAATATAGGCCTTTGTACGCTTATTGCCCTTAATAACAATATTGCTTACCGTTACATATTGGTTGCTAGTAATAATAGTAGTATCAGCTAATTTATGTATCGTTAAGCTATCTTGCTGTGCCTGCAAGCTGCCGCCAAAAACAATGATTAACAATAACAAGAAACTACAACGCATTAATAAACATAGCTGATGAATGGTAAATATAAGAGAAAATGGGTTTAGGCCTTAGTTTGTCTAACCTTATTGCAAGGCGTTGCGAAGAAAGAAGCAAAGCAAAAAAGGTACGTGAAGGACACGTACCAAGGCTGAGTCTGTCCAGCACTATTATTACCTCTTGTTGGTACGCTTTTGCAAATTAGCCTTGGCTGCATCAAGGGCGAAAAGGTGTTTCGTGGGGACACGAACCACAGCTGACAATGTCCTGCCCAACTTGCATAAAACCCAATGTTGTAGGCAGTTTTAGTAGGTCTGTAAATGAAAAACTTTCTCAAACGTATTTCTAAGTCCATTCGTCATAAAAAGAATTAGTCCATAAAGTATGAGTTCAAAGAAAGGAAGAAAAAGCAAAATGTATGTCTTTGGTCCATTTAACATTGTTTTGATGCCGAAAAGTTCACATAAAAACAGAATAGCTATGAGGTAAATAAAGAAAACTAAACCAAAATTTGGTCTTAGTGTTGTTTCAATTACTGTGTCTTGTCCATTGCTACTAATACTTCCTTTAATTGTGGCAAAGTCATTTCCGAAAATTCCTCGAATATATCCAAATGTCCATTTATGTGTAAACTTAAAAGTATTGTCATTGTTAAGTGTTCCCGTAATATTATCAGAAAAGTCTGTCCACTTTTTATTTGTCACTTTTGAAAAGTCTTGAAGAACATTGTCAATTGGTTGGTTGACTGTGTATTTGTATGTTCTTGAAAAAAGAAAGTCCATAAATAAATGTATAAGAAGTCGGTAGTATTTTTAGTTTTTTTAGCCTTGGTACGTGTCCCCACGAACCACGGCTGAAAAAATATTCTAAATCAAGTTCATCCATCTGCATTCTTTTTTGATTGAGGTATAAAGTATGAAACAATTAATAATACCCCTAAAGAAGTCAAACCAAATAATGTTGCATTTTGAGTATTATAAACCTTCTCAATAGTTAAGAATTTTGTGTAATCGCTTTCCCAATTTATTGTTTTGTCAAAATACATTTTGTAGGTCTCATAAGTTATTTCTCGTTTGGGCTTAGATGGGCTTAAATAGAAATATTTTGTTTTAGCACTCATATAGCCGCTTAGTAAACCTATTAACAATGATACCCCAAAAATTACAATAAAAATTTTTCTCATAATGTTTATCATTTCATAATTGCAGCCAACTCAAAAATATACGCAAGTCCCTATTACTACTACCGCTATTTTCCTCGCTCTTCGGGATGTTCGCAAAGCGGCATCCCGAAGTTTAGATAAAACAGATGTGTCATCTGCCATCACTAATACAAAATACTATAGCATCTTAGATGCCCTTTATCTGTACTTCGACTTGTTCCGCAAGGGCAAGTCGAAGAGCGACGATACAATTAAATATCAGTCCGTTTCAGGTATTTGTCAAAAACAGCCATGACATCATTTTTTAATTCTTGTGGGGGATTGTCATTCCAACTTAATTTAACGGGTTCAAATGTATATAAATAAAAATGGGATGCTTTTTGATGATTACCCCATTGGTCTTTCAAGTCGGTGTATTTATCATCAATGTCTGCTAAGTCATTCGAGATTAATTCGTAAACTTTTGCAACGCTCTCTCCATGTTGTAATTTTAATGTTTCGTCCATTTCTTAAATATTTAAATGATAATAATTTTTTTTCGCCGCTGTTGGTGTTGCTTTCACCAACAGCATAATTAGTTGTTTGCAAAGAAGCCAATAACTGCTGTAATTACTTATCAAATTTAGTTATTAAATATGTACGTAGTGCTAGCACTACGTACATATTATACCTCTTATTCTTTCACCAATTTTACCACCACATCGGTATTAGCGCCTCTTGTTATTTTGGCGGTCATGGTTTGGCTTTTGTAGCCTGTAGCGGCTATGGTAAGCACTTGGTTGCCAGCAGCTATTTTCTCAAAATGCGCCACGCCTGTGGCATCGGCAGGTTCGGTTTTTAAAGTACTAGTAAGTGTGGCATGTGCTGTAGTTACAGGCGCTTGTGTGGCAGCATCTAAAATATGTATGCTTAGGCTATTGTGCCTTGTACCCGCAATTATTTGCTTGGCTGCAAGGTCCATCGCTTTGGCTAGCTCGCTTTTAGGAAAATACGAATGTGCCAACTCTATCAGGTGGTCAATATACATATCCATCTCATCAAGCAAAGGCTCTATTACATCTGTGCCAGCAGCTTTTTTATGTTGGTTAGCAATGGCAGGTTGTTCTTTTGCTTCGCTAAAAGCGGTAATAGTGGCTTTTATTTCGGCAATATTGGCTGCTGTAATATTGGTAAGTGTAGCCAAATTATCTTCTAACGCTTTTACAGTGGCATTTGCCCTAGCTACACTTGTGGTAGCGTCGGTTTGTACATAGTATTTTTCAGGATGGTCTAGCTGTGTAGCAAGGGCGGTATTGCCAGCACGCTTGGCTTTTACCACTGCACGGCCTGTATAAATAATAATTGTTTCGGCCATGGTGGTTTTTAGGGCTGCTTTAGTTTCGCTTTTGCCAGTAGTATCGGTGGCTTGCGTGGTTTGGGCAACTTCTAGCTTGGTAATACAGTTGTTGAGGTCGCTAATTTCTATAGCTGCCTCGGCAATAGTGGCTAATTGGGTGGCATAATTTACAGTTAGCTGCTGTATACGCTTACCAGCAGCAAATCGGGCTTCTTGACGGCTTGTCATAACTAATACTTTTATGTGTTGACTAATGGTAAGTGTGTATTTACTTACATACTTTTTTATATTGCTATGAAAGTAATATATAATTTTACAAATTGATTAATTATATAGTAAAATTTTTCTAAAAAACTTATTAATGATGCTGTTGAGTAGTGAATTGTACCTGTATATGGGCAAATCTGTGTGACAAACTGCTGTATCTAAGTGTATGCAGGGCTTATCTGTATGTTAAATGCATTTATCTATGTGTCTGCACCCTTTATCCATGTGTAATTACAACATATTTGCATGTAAGAAGGGCAAATCTGTAGGTTAAAGCCTTATTTCTGTGTGTAAGTATCACGTATCTGCATGTAAGCACGCATTATCTAAGTGTCAATATTCTTAATCTACTTGTAAGGAGGCATCACCCCAAATGCAGTTGTATCTATTTCAACTCAACCCATTCGCTCACATTATTATTGTTATCTACTGCGGCTACAAACAATCTATTGTCGGCTGGCGCTATAGATTTTGTTCTGTCAAAAGTGGTGCTTGTGGTGGTGGTTAAGTATAGCAATGTGGCTAGGTTCATTTTTGCATCTACCAAAGGCGGCAATGCAAAAAAGGCTAAGCCTTTAATGTTTTCGGTGCCTTTGTAGGCAATGTTAAACGTGGTTTTGTTTACAACGCTTACCATTGGTTTTGCAGGTGGTACACTATCTATCCAAGGCATGGGCGGTATAATGGCAGGCAAGGCGTAATAGTTTTGGCGCAGGCTATCGTTCCAGCCATTGGCATTGGTTTCAAAATTTTTACTGCTAAAATACACGCTGCCTTGTGTGGTGTTGTATTGCCTCAATGCTTGTATTTGTTTGGGAATTTCGTTTTTATCTTTCCAAGCAGCATTGGTATTTACCCTATAAATACCATGACCAATATACAAATGCTTGCCATACGTATGTTCGTTCCACCAAGCAAGTAAGGTATCGTAGTCGCACAATTTATGTCCCCTTTCCCAGTAAAGTTGAGGCACTACATAGTCTATCCAACCTTGTTTTAGCCACAACAAAATGTCGGCATAAAGGTCATCAAAGTTGGTTTGTCCTGCTTTGGTATTACTGCCTATTGGGTCTTGGGTTTTATTGCGCCATACACCAAAGGGGCTAATGCCAAACTTAACATGCGGATTTGCAGCCCGAATGGTAAGATATAATTGCTTAATAATGCTATCGCAATTGCTTCTACGCCAGTCGTCTTTATGTAATTTACTGCCGCTTTGCTCGTAGGTTTTTTGGTCAGGAAATTCTTTGCCAGTAATGCGATATGGGTAAAAATAGTCATCCATATGTATACCATCTAGATCATATCTTGTAACGAGGTCTTTTACAATATTGCTCACCAAATTTCTTACTTCGGGCAAGCCAGGATTAAAAAACTTGGTAGTGCCGTAGGTTAAAAACCATTCAGGATGTATTTTGGTAATGTGCGAAGGCGCAATAGACGATTTTGTAACATTAAATACCGCTCTGTAAGGGTTTAACCATGCATGAAATTCCATACCACGCTTGTGCGTTTCGGTAATCATAAACGCAAGCGGATCGTAAAATGGTGTGGGTGGCAAACCTTGTTTGCCCATTAAATATTCGCTCCAAGGCTCGAATTGTGATGGGTAAAATGCATCTCCTGCCGGGCGAATTTGCATGAAAATAGCATTCATCCCATTGCGTTGGTGCATATCTAGCAGGTGAATAAATTCTGCTTTTTGCTCTTCAACTGATAACCCTTTTTTACTTGGCCAATCGATATTTTCTACGGTAGCAATCCACACACCTCGAAACTCAAAATTGGTTTGTGCTTGTGTATTGCTTGTAAATAAAAAGATACCGATGATGACTAATAAAAAGGATTTGTTCATGCGGCAAAGGTAGCCAAGTAGCCAAAAGAAATGCGGCCTGTGGATGTTTTAAGTATGAGCGGCTGAGAATTCACAGCCAAGTAGCTTGATGTGTTAGCCGCGTGCTTTATCTAATAATTCGTTGAGTTGTTTGGCTTCAGCAGGTGTAAGATTTGAGATAATGCTATCTAATTTATTGGCGCTAGCATCTAGTTCTGCTAATAATGCTAAGCCTTTTTCTGTAATGGTTACATCAACCAAGCGCTTATCGAATTTGCAAGATTTTTTCTCGAGCAAGCCTTTTTTAAGTAAACGCTCTACCAGTCTACTCGTGTCGCTCATTTTATCTAACATGCGCTCACGAATTTGTAATGTGCTTAGTGGACTTTCGCCTCTTAAAATGCGTAAGATGTTGAATTGTTGTGTGGTAATATCGGCAGGTTCTAATAAGGTTTTAAATTGCTGTTGCAAAAAGTTGGAAGTATAAATAATATTAATAGTAGCTTTTTGGTACTCGTTTCTAAACTTATGCTGATTAATAGCTTGTTCAAGGCCCATGCTGTTTTAAACAATTTATAATGACGAAATGTGGTATATATTCGTTAATATCTGTTATTACAATAGGCGAAATTACATTAATCTTCCCAAACCGTTAATCCCTCGCTACAATTGCTACAAATATCAATGTTTTTGCGGCTTGTCATTAGTTCTCGCCTAAACTGCTTGTAATTATCGTTTTGCCAAATGGCTTTAAAACTTTGGCCTTTTAAATTGCCCAATTGGTGCATCGCATCTTTGTCAAAACAGCATGGCACCACTAAGCCATCCCAAGTAATTACATTGGCATGCCAAAGCTTCCAACATTGGTTTTGCAAGCCGCTTTTACTTATCACGTTACCGTTTTTGTCTTTTTTATAGCGGCTATATTTGTCTATCGTTGGTATTAATTGGTTGGGATCATTTTCAAAATCGTACACTTGGGCGGTTTTAAAACGCACTTGGTCTACGCCAATTTCTTTGGCCAATTGTTTTACTTCTTCTATTTGATGTTCATTGGGCTTTACCACCAAAAATTGAAAAAATACAAAAGGCGTTTTGCTATTGAGTGCTTTTTTCCATTTTACAATGTTTTTAGCGCCTTCAAGCACTTTGTCTAGTTTGCCACCCACACGGTACGATTGATACACATCCTGCGTAGTGCCGTCAATAGAAATTATCAATCTATCAAGTCCGCTTTCTACCGTTTTTTTAGCTTTTTCATCGGTTAAATAATGTGCATTGGTAGAGGTTGCGGTGTAAATATTTTTGTCATGCGCATATTTCACCATATCTAAAAAATCAGGGTTTAAATAGGGCTCACCCTGAAAATAGAAAGTTAAATAAATGAGTTCTTTATAAATATCGTCGATGGTTTCTTTAAAAAAATTTTGTTGTAGCATGCCTGTTGGGCGGCTAAATTCACGTAAACCACTAGGGCATTCTGGGCAGCGCAAGTTGCAGCTAGTAGTAGGTTCAAAAGAAATAGATACTGGAAATCCCCATTGAATAGGCTTTTTTAACAATTTACTTAGTTGATAGCTTGCCAATACCTTATACAAATTCCACGCACGACGTGCTGTAAACTTGGAATAATAATTAAGCGTATCTGTTAAATTGAAATAAGCCATAATGGATGTAAAAATAAGTTGCTTGCTTGTAAGTTGCTCGGTTACTTTCGTTTCTCGAAATCAATTTAGCACATTACTGTTAATGCTTTAGCGAGTAGTTTATATTTGCCGACTTTATAAATAATAGCAAATGATAGGTTACAACAGATTTGTGTTAGATAATGGCTTGCGTGTATTGGTGCATGAAGATACAAGTACACCAATGGCAGTGGTAAATGTGATGTATGATGTGGGCGCAAAAGATGAAAATCCTAACAAAACAGGTTTTGCTCATTTGTTTGAGCATCTAATGTTTGGAGGCAGCATTAATATAAAAGACTACGACGAACCTTTGCAACGTGCAGGTGGTGAAAACAATGCGTATACTACCAATGATTTGACCAACTATTACTGCAGTATGCCAAAGGAAAATATAGAGACGGCATTTTGGCTAGAAAGTGATAGAATGTTAAGCCTTGCTTTTAGTAAAAAAAGCTTAGAAGTACAGCGTAAAGTGGTGTGTGAAGAGTTTAAAGAACATTATATTAATAAGCCATATGGTGATGTTTGGTTTAAAATGCGTGAATTGGCGTACAAAGTGCATCCTTACAAATGGATGACCATTGGCAAAGAATTAAGCCATGTAGAAAACGCCACCATCGACGATGTAAAAGACTTTTTCTTCAAGCATTATCGCCCAATAAATGCCATTTTAGTGGTAGCTGGGAATGTTACAACGGAGGAAGTGAAGCGCTTAGCTGATAAATGGTTTGGACCAATACCAATGGGCGAAAAATACCAAAGAAATTTACCACAAGAACCCAAGCAAACCGAAGCTAGATTTTTAGAGCATTATGCAGACGTACCGTTGGATGCATTTGTAAAAACATGGCACATTGACTCTAGAATGAATAAAGGTTACTATGTAGCAGATTTAATAACCGAAATTCTTGGTGGCGGCGGTTCGTCTCGTTTGTATCAAAAACTAGTAAAAGAGCAGCAATTATTTTCTAACCTAGATTGTTACCATTTTGGTAGCATAGAAGGTGGTTTATTAGCTATAGAAGGCAAACTTGTAAAAGGTGTAAAATTAGAAGATGCCAATAAAGCTGTAAACGCGGAAATAGAAAAAATAAAAAGCACTTTGGTAGATGATACCGAACTACAAAAAGTAAAAAATAAAACCGAAAGCATTATTGCCTTTGAAGATATGAGCGTTATGAGTCGTGCAACAAGTTTAGCTAATTACGAATTGCTTGGCGACGCTAATTTAATGAATACAGAACTAGATAAATACCAAGCTATCACCGTAGAAGATATTAAGGCTTATAGCCAAACTATTTTTGACGACAACAACAGCAACACATTGCACTATCACAGTAAAAATTAATGGATGATTAATAGAAAAATAGCCCCACAAATATTTGATGCAGTTGATTTTAATTTACAACTAAAGCCATACACCAAATTTACATTAGACAATGGTGTAGACGTGTACAGTATAGATGCTGGCGCACAAGAAGTGGTAATGGTAGAATGTGTTTTTTTTGCCGGTAACTGCTACGAAAACAAAAATATTGTAGCTGCCACTACCAACTTTATGCTTAAAAATGGTACTACTACTAAAAAGGCATTTGCAATAAACGAGCATTTTGATTTTTATGGCGCTTATTTAAACAGAAGCTGCCATAACGAGACCGCGACTTTTACACTGCATACTTTAAGCAAACATTTGCCAAGTCTACTGCCAGAAATGGCTGAAATGCTAACTGATAGTATTTTTCCAGAAGAAGAATTGGCTATTTATAAGCAAAACCAAAAGCAACGTTTAGAAGTTAATTTAAAAAAATGCGACTTTGTCGCCAACCGTTTGATAGATGAATATATATTCGGTTTTCATCATCCGTATGGTAGATATACATCACCAACAGATTACGATAGCATACAACGAGAGGAATTAGTAGCGTTTTACAAACAGTTTTATACGCATGGTAAATGCATCATGTTTGTTGCTGGAAAATTACCAAGCGATATTGAAGCACAATTAAACAATGTTTTTGGCAAACTACCATTTAACCAACAAAACATCGTTTTACCAAAAGTAGAAGCGATAGCTGCTGAGCAAAAAAAATACCATATTATTAACGATGAAAGCGGTGTACAAGGTGCCATCAGAATGGCACGCCCTTTTCCAAATCGTCATCATCCTGATTTTCCAAAAGTGCAGGTGCTGAATAATATTTTTGGTGGTTTTTTTGGCTCAAGATTAATGAGTAATATTCGTGAAGACAAAGGCTACACGTATGGTATTCACTCGTATTTGCAAAACTTAATACAGCAAACCGCTTGGATGATAAGTACAGAAGCTGGCCGTGATGTGTGTGAAGCCACGCTTGAAGAAGTGTATAAAGAAATGGCTCGCTTACGTGATGAAAAAATAGCCGATGAAGAAATAGATTTGGTACGTAACTATATGATGGGTGGGCTTTTGGGTGCTTTAGATGGTCCTTTTCAAATTATTTCTCGTTGGAAAAGTTATATCCTAAATGACCTTGATGATGCGTATTTTTATAACAGCATTAATACCATAAGAACCGTTACTGCTGATGAATTGCAAGCACTAGCAAAGCAATATTTACAGCCTGAAGATTTTTATGAGTTAGTGGTGATTTAAAAAAGCAATGTTATGATTCGTTTCTTTCTTAAAACAATGGTTACAGCGGTGGCTGTATTAATTGCCTCTTATGTATTAGATGGCGTGAGTGTTGACAGCACGTTAACAGCTATTTTGGTAGCCATTGTTTTGGGATTATTAAACAGCTTTATCAAGCCCATTCTTATTATTTTAACGATACCCATAACCATAGTTACCCTTGGTTTATTTTTATTGGTGATTAATGTGCTTATTGTAAAATGGGCGTCTGAAATTGTCCCTAATTTCACCGTTAATGGTTGGTGGTCGGCACTGCTTTTTAGCATTATTGTATCTGTTGTAACGTCTATTATTGATGGGCTTACAAAATCGCAGTATGAATAAATCCAACCATTAAGGCACCACAATACCATCTACCTCATTATCCCAATTGGCTTTGAAATTAAACTTCTGTTTTAGCAGATATACCACTTCTGGCTGTAGCTTTTTGCTATAATTACCGCTATCCCAAATACCGTTTTTATTGGTGTCGAATAAAACACGAATCTCATATTCTCCTGGCTTAAATAGCTTTCTATAAAACTCGTTGTTAGTAAGTATCACAGATTCTGTGACCTTATCGCTTTGTACAAATTGTAGTATTGGATGTTTACCTAAATCTATCTGGCCAAAACGTAATCTAACACTGCCATATTCGGCTTCTTTTTTAGTAAAAAAACGAATAGTATCGTTTTTAGAGATTGAAACACCGTTACTATCGGCCATGGCTTCCTTTAAAATAAGTAGGTGAAAAGCCATCTCTTCTTTCCAATTGTTATACACTATTTGTACTATCTTTTTAGTACTATCAAGCGTTACCTTATAATTAGCCAAAGGCTTGTTAAGGGTATCGCAAAGCAATATTTTACTGCTATCAAATTTGGTAAGTGGTTTGGTAAATGTGAGTTCAATATTATTGCGCAGTAAGTCTTGCAAATTGCCCTCTAAACTATTGCTATAGCGCAATCTCTTATCTTCTTTTACAGCCGTAGGTTTGGTAGAAATACCTGTACCCAACTTAGTGCCAAAACTACCAGCCCCTTCTTTATTACGCTTTTCCTCATAGGTGTAAAATATTGCAGACGCTGTGGTATCGCCAATTGTAATGGTAGTATTTAAAAAGGCAAAAGGCTTGGTGCTATCTTCAAATTTTTTGTAATAATTGTTAGGAATTACGAAAGCAGCATAGGTACCAGGCTCTACATTTTTAAACTTAAAAGCACCTTTACCATCGAGCTTGGTATAATAACGGGGTTTTGTTTTTAAAATTGCTGTATCACTTAGGTTTTTATGCAACACCACAATTAAGCTACTATCAATTTTTCCGGTTTCTGCCGCTACTACCTTACCGCCAAAACTACCATTGGCGATAGTGGCACCTGTAGAAAAAACATAGCTGAAGTTTTTAGCGATATTACCCTCGTTTACATCTTTAATGGCATCCCCAAAATTGAGGCTATATGTTGTGTTTGGCTCAAGTGTGTCTTTAAATTTTACAATCACACTTCTAAGTTTGTAATCAACATTCGGTATTGACTTAGTAATGGGCGACACTACTAAATTTTCTTGAATACTTTTTACATCTACAAATTCATCAAAGTTGAGTGTGATGGTTTTGGTAACCACATTGGTAGCAGAATCTTTTGGTGAAGCATTGATTAATCTAGGTGGGATGGTATCTCTAGGTCCGCCGCTGGGTGGTATAATATTGGCGCAGCCATAACCGCTGATTATAATGATTGAAATGATAGCCGTAGTAAATATTGTAGAGAAGAAATACTTCATGTTATTTGATTGGTTTGCAAACTTAATTGCTTTCAATGGATGGCTAATCAAGGTAAATCATAATAATCACTTAAATCAACAGTAATCCCTCTTCTTCCAATTCGTGGAGTGCAACGGCCATATTATTAGTTTTTACAAAGTTACACCAATCGCAATCTGGTTTACCACAACCAGTTTTAAAATCTTGTTGTTGAATTTTTTGCCAAGTGCTTACAATTTGGTTAGTTACAGTTGTTATATCGCTGGCTTCTACTACAATTTTTGCAGTTTTATATTCATCATTTACAGGTTCTATAAACTCAAATTCTGTGCTAATGGCTTGCCAATCGTTGCTGTTATCATTATCTATTAATATTTTGTAAAATACAGCTTGTCGCCAATAATCACCTCCGTTTGGTTCTTTTTCATTTGGTGCAAATAATTTCTTTTTAGCATTATCGAAACTGCCTGTTTTATAATCTACAACGTTTACATGTTTGCCATTAAATTCAAGCTTATCTAACTTGCCATTTAAAGGAATGCCCTTTACTAAAATATTTCGAAGCGGTTTTTCTACTACAACAGTTTTGTTCCAACTGTTAATGTGATGGTAATAGTATTCGGGTAAAATTTTCTCACCATAATCGTTTTTTAGCTTAAATGCTTCAGGTGTAAACGCATCTCTATTAATGTACATATACCATTTAAAATCGCTGACTAATTTTTCAACAGGCGGAAAAACATTGTTGTTCTCACGCATCTCTTTAAACAATCGTTCAACTGCGTAGTGTACGGCACTACCAAACACCATACTATCGCTTTTTGCTGCAGGTACGCGTATTAAATTTTGATAATAAAATTTTAGTGGGCAATTAAGATAATTGTTTAAATGTGTTACACTTAAGGTATAGCTTTTAAGAACTTTGTTAATATATTCCTGCTCTACCAATTCAATTTCAGGCTTAGCTGTTTCAGCCAATTTTAATGCTAAATAATCGGTTAATACACCTTCGTCTACTTGCTGCGATTGTACTTTAACATCGCTTTTTTCAACTATTTCTGTAATAAAAGTGCTTCTAGTATGTTCCTTGTCTTTCTTGTCTTTTGCTGCGTATGAAATGTACAAATTGGTTTTAGCTCTTGTAATGGCTACGTAAAACAAACGGCGACTTTCTTCCAAATCGCTTGAGATATTATGGTTACTCATCAAATTATCTGGCAACTTATAAGTACGACTAGATGATGCATTCTTTTCATCCCAAATTTTTTGTGTACAACCAATTACAAATACATGGGCATATTCGCTGCCCTTGCTACCGTGTGCCGTAATTAAGTTGACACCATTATCGCTAGCTGTTGTTTTTACCAAAGGCATAACAATATTGTTTTTCTGCATCAGTTTTATATTATTTAAAAACTCATGTAAGTTTAACTCAGGTTTACGTTTACATTCTTCTTTTATAAAATTGAAAAAAGAAGTTAACACCTGCATCAGCCAAGGCTTTTCATGGTTTTGCATTACATAACCTAAAACACCTGCTTTTTGTATCACCATTTCTATTAAATGTTGTAAGGTTACGTTGTTAGATTGTTGTATTAATGCTTCTAAAATATCACTGGTAGCTTTAATGGCATTGTTAGCTTGATTAAATAAATCAGCTTTGATATTGGGTGTTTCAGCAATCACTCTTCTGAGTGAAAACACATCCTCTTTTCTGCTTTTATTTTTTTCATTTACTGCAATACTAAGTTTCGCAACTTCAAGTGGTTTTATGTTGAAGAAATTGTAATGCAATATTTGAAACAACAAATCATCAGCACTATAAGGGATATAATTTTCTTTGTCAATCCATGTAAGAATAGACAAGATATTTTTGATAAATGGCAGCTTTAATAAATCAACTTTTCGTTTTGTATTAACAGCAACTTTTTGCTGCTCTAAAATGGCAATAATATCTTCTACCTGTGCATGATTCCTGTAAATAACGCCAATTTCTTTACCGCTAATACCAGCGTCTATTAATCCTTTTATCTGCATTGCAATGCTTACGGCTTCTTGTGTTGTACTTGCAAATTCTACAATAACGGGCTTTACATTGATATTTTGCAAATTGCCATTACTAGCTATAAGTGCATTGTCGTTGGGTGAAATACGTTGTTGATTATGGATAATTAGTTCATGAGCCGTATCTAATATTGATTGCGTAGAGCGATAATTATTTACCAGATCAATCTGCACAATACTATCTGCATAGCGTTTTCTAAAAGCATCAATATTTTGTACGTTGGCATCCTGAAAGGAAAAAATACTTTGATCTGCATCACCTACCACAAACAAATTTGGAACATCCCAATAGCCAGTTAAAGATTGTAACAACAGATTTTGAGAACGGCTTGTATCTTGAAATTCATCTACTAGAAAATATAAAAACCGTTCTTGATAATCTAGTAGCATGTTTTTGTTCTTAGCAAATGCATCTAACACCCACAGTATCATATCATCAAAATTATAGCGGCTAATATCTGCCATCATTTTATTGTATACAGGATACAATTGTACTGCGGCTTTTAGCATTTCCATCTTCTCTTTTTCGTCAGCAATAGCACCATGTTTAGGGTCGCCTGCGGCAAATTCTTTATACTTTTTTTTGTAAAAAAAACCTTCTTTATTGGGTAATTCAGCTATATAAGCATCAATGCGTTCAAGTAAATATTCAGGTGTCCAGGCTTCTTTTTTCATCAAACTAAACAGAGATTTTAGCCTATCTTTCTCATAATACACATCACCTCTAAAACGTTTTAAGGCATTATCTGCAGGTATATTATTAATCAATTGATAATACAAATCAATCTCTTCCAAATCGCCAATTGGTTCTAAACTAAGTTTACCGAAATAGGTTGTATTGTCTTGTATTACTTCGTTACAAAACGAGTGAAAAGTATGAATTTGCACATGATAAGCCGCCGTGCCTACCATATTTAACAAGCGGTTACGCATTTCCACTGCGCCATTATCGGTATAGGTAAGGCAAATTATATTTTTAGGGCTTGTATCAGTGTCAAGCAATATTCGGGCTATTCTAGTAGCTAAAATTTGGGTTTTACCAGTACCTGGTCCTGCATTTACCATTACAGGCCCTTCAATAGTATCTACAGCCTGTTTCTGCTGCGCATTTAGTTGATTATATACTTTCTTAAAAAGTTCTTGTTGTTGTTCCGTTGTTGGCATGTTTCAAAGTTAAGGCTACACATGAAGAACATTTTGCACAAAAACTTGTTTATGTAATCAAACCTGCATTATGTCTAAAGTTTATTCGCTTAAAACCGTACAAAAAATACCTATTTCGTTAGACGCCGCTTGGGATTTTTTTAGCAAGCCAGATAATTTAAAAGATATTACACCAAGTAATTTGGGTTTTGATATTATTAGTAAGCACCATGGCAAAACCATGTATGCGGGACAAATTATTGAATACACAGTAAAACCTATATTGGGTATTCCTTTGTATTGGATGACCGAAATTACCCACGTTAAAGACCAGCAGTTTTTTGTAGACGAACAACGCTTTGGACCATACACAATGTGGCATCACCAACACCACTTTAAAGTAATAGACGGTGGTGTAGAAATGACAGATATTGTACATTATAAATTACCACTTTGGATTTTGGGCGATATAGCCAATGTGATATTGGTAAAAGCTCAATTAAGAGGCATTTTCGAGCATCGCTTTACAGCAGTAGAAGCTAGGTTTGGTAAATGGGTTGGCGCAACCAATGAGATTGTGTTTGGGTAAATGTTTTGTGGCACATGTAATTATTCTTGTTACTTTTAATGATGGCTATTTACTGCGCAGCAAAAGTTTTTACTGGGAAAGAGATACTCTCTAATCATTCAATCATTACAGATGATACGAATATTATCATCGATATTTTGCCCCAAGAAAGGTTGCATAAAAATGTTACGCAAGAACTGCCTGTTTACCCATTTATAGTACCAAGTTTTATTGATATCCAGATATATGGCGCTGGTGGAAAATTGCTAAGTGCCAATCCCAACAGTGCTTCGCTATTTGCTTTGAAGGATTATTGTTTAAAAGGTGGTGCTGCCTTCTTTCTACCAACAGTGGCTACAAATAGCTATGCAGTTTTTTACCATTGTATAGATGCCGTAAAACAATATTGGAAAGACGGTGGTACAGGTTGCTTAGGTCTACACGTAGAAGGGCCTTGGCTAAATCCTGTAAAGCGCGGTGCGCATATAGAAAGCTATATTCATATACCTACATTAGATAATGTTCGACCATTACTTGATTATGGTAAAGATGTTATCAAAATGATAACGCTTGCGCCAGAAGTTTGTAGCAATGACGTTATTGAACTCATACAATCACATCATATTATTATTTCTGCTGGCCACAGCAACGCCACTTTTCAGCAAGCTAATGAGGCATTTAACAAAGGCATTAAGGCAATAACACATTTGTACAACGCAATGAGTGGTCTACAGCATAGAGAACCAGGGTTAGTAGGTGCCAGTTTTCTACACCAATCTGTGATGGCTAGTATTGTAGCCGATGGTTACCATGTAAACTTTGATGCTATAAAAATTGCTTATAAGCAAATGAAAGGCAGACTTTTTTGTATTACAGATGCAGTTACAGAAACAGCTTCCGAACCTTATCCTCATACAAAAGATGGCGATAAATACATAAGTAATAATATTCTAAGTGGTTCTGCTTTAACTATGGCAAAAGCATTGCAGAATCTAGTTAATAAAGCTGGTATAGAGCTTGAAGAAGCATTGCGTATGGTAAGCTTATATCCAGCCAAAGTACTAGGTTTAGATGATAGTTTGGGCAAAATAGAAAAGGGCTATAAAGCTTGTTTTACAGCCCTTAATAACCAACTAGATGTTGTTGAGATATTATAAATTTTCTAGTAGCGTTTTTACACTTGGTCTTTTACGATAATCGGTATCAAAATACAAATATTTAAACTTGCCGTTTTTGTCGATAATGAATACAGCAGGTACGGGTAAAATATTGTCGTTATTGCCATTTACACTTGCAAAATCAATCCCATAGGTTTTATACTTTTCCAAAGTTTTATCGTCAACCGTAAAATTGACGCCATATTGTTTTAAAATGATATTGCTTGTATCACTAATAATGTCAAAACTCGCTTTTGTTTTTTCTATCGTTTTGTTTACAGATGTATATTTTTCAGGTGTAATTGCAATTACGGTAGCACCTTTAGCTTGTAACATTGGCAATGAATCATTCATATTGTTTAATTCTTTATTGCAAAATGGGCACCAATAGCCCCGATAAAAGACCATCACAACCGGACCATTTTTTATCAATTTTTTCAAATCTGTTTTGTTACCCGCATGTGTGATGGCAGTAAAATTTGGCGCTTTGTCGCCCTCTTTAAATTGCAATGTTTGTGACTGACTTTTAGCCACAACAAATAACAGAATAACTAGCAATAAATGTTTCATGATAATAATTTTAGTTAATAGACGAAACTTGTGAGTTTTCCTTACAAAAAAATAAAGTTCCATTTGCCAATCCTTACCTTAGCCCCATGCAAAAAAAGTTGTTTCTGTTAGATGCGATGGCACTCATTTATCGTGCTTATTATGGCTTAATTCGTAGCCCACGTATTACTTCTGCTGGGAAAAATACTAGCGCTCAATTTGGATTTACCACAACGTTAATTGACATCATTAATAAAGAAAAACCAACGCACTTAGCCGTATGTTTTGATACACATGCCCCTACAGAACGTCATACTGATTTTACCGATTATAAAGCCAATCGGCAAGAAGCACCTGAAGATTTGCTACAATCTTTACCCGATATTAAACGCATTATAGAAGCCTTTAATATTCCTGTGGTTGAATTGGATGGTTATGAGGCTGATGATATTATTGGCACTGTTGCCTGGCAAGCGGCTGATGCCGGCTATGAGGTGTACATGGTTACACCTGATAAAGACTATGGCCAGCTGTTAATTCACGACCACGTGTACATTTACAAGCCGCCATTTATGGGCAACAAAGAAGAAATTTTGGATGCCAAAAAAATCTGCGAAAAATGGGATATCCAACGGGTAGAACAAGTGATAGATATTTTGGGCTTAATGGGTGATGCGGTGGATAATATTCCTGGGATAAAAGGTGTGGGCGAAAAAACCGCAGCCAAACTGCTGAAAGAGTACGATACACTTGAAAATGTACTAGCTAACGCTGATAATATAACAGGTGCTTTGGGCGAAAAAATAAGGGCTGGCAAAGAAGATGCCATCATGTCTAAAAAACTGGCTACCATTATTACCAAAGTACCCGTAGAATTTCATGAAGAAAATTACCGATTGAAAGATTGGAACAAACCGGTATTAACGGAAGTATTTGTTGAACTTGAGTTTAAAACTTTAGGTAAGCGTGTGTTAGGAGATAGCTTCAATGCATTTCATGCGGCACCAGAAGCACAACAGACTGATTTATTTGGTGCGGTTGTAGATACAAAAAAATCAGATATAAGTCGTAAAACTGAAAGCACCGTTGCCGCTCAGTCGTCATTATTTGGTGATGATACAAGCACAGGATTGGTAGCAGAAAAAAACATCAATAATACCGATCATGATTATCAACTTGTACAAACCGATGAAGAAATAGCTAACCTTGTGAGTTATTTATCTGAGCAAGCAGAAATCTGCTTTGATACTGAAACTACGCACATAGATGCTAACGAAGCTGAGCTAGTAGGCCTAAGTTTTTCGTGCCGCCCGGGCGAGGGTTTTTATGTGCCTTGCCCTGCTGACAGAGCAGCTACAATGGCCATCTTACAGAAGTTTAAAGATTTGTTTGCTTCGCCAACTATGAAGTGGATTGGTCAGAATATTAAGTATGATTTACTAGTGCTTAAATGGTATGGTTTTGAAATAGCGGGTGAGTTGTTTGACACCATGCTAGCACATTATGTAATAGAGCCAGAAGGTAGACGTAGCATGGATTTACTAAGTGCACAATACTTACAATACGAGCCTGTACATATAGATGAGTTAATTGGTAAAAAAGGAAAGAATCAAGGAACGATGCGCGAGGTAGAGGTAGAAAAAGCCAAAGATTACGCAGCTGAAGATGCTGATATTACGTTACAACTTAAAAATATTTTCGTTCCATTGTTAAAAGAAAAAGCGGTCGAACGTGTGTTTAGCGAAGCCGAAAACCCATTGGTGAAAGTATTAACCGATATGGAATTTGAAGGCGTAAAAGTAGATGTGGGCTTCTTAAATGATTATAGCGTAGAACTTGAACGCGAAGCAAAAATTTTTGAAAACAACGTGTACGAACAAGCTGGTGTGCGTTTCAATTTGGCTTCGCCAAAACAACTAGGTGAAGTGTTGTTTGAGAAACTAAAACTTGATCCTAAAGCTAAAAAAACCAAAACTGGTCAGTATGCTACAGGTGAAGATGTGTTAAGCAAACTAGCACATCAACACAAAATAGTAGACGATATTCTAGGCTTTAGACAGTTAACCAAGTTGAAGTCAACCTATGTAGATGCATTGCCTTTGATGATAAATAGTAAAACAGGCCGTGTACACACAAGTTATGCGCAGGCTGTTGCTGTTACAGGTAGGTTAAGCAGCAATAATCCTAATTTACAAAATATCCCTATTCGTTCTGATAGAGGTAAAGAAATTCGCAAAGCCTTTGTACCAAGAGATAGTAACCATATTTTAGTAAGTGCAGATTATTCTCAAATTGAATTACGCATTGTAGCCGCTATTAGTGGTGACCCAAATATGTGCGAAGCGTTTCGCCAAGGGAAAGACATTCACACGGCTACAGCAGCCAAAGTGTATGGTATACCAGAAAGTGAAGTAACCAAAGAGCAGCGCTATAAAGCTAAGAGTGTAAACTTCGGTATTATTTACGGTCAAGGTGCTTTTGGGCTAGCAGACAATTTGGGTATTGCAAGAAGTGAGGCAAAAGAAATAATAGACAACTATAAAAAAGAGTTTACGGGCATTACCAAATACATGGATGATATAGTGAACTTCTGTAAAGACAAAGGTTATGTAGAAACTATTTTGGGCAGAAAGCGATGGCTGAAAGATATTTATTCTAGCAACTTTACTGTACGTGGTTATGCAGAACGAAATGCTGTAAACTCGCCAATACAAGGCACTGCAGCTGATATGATAAAACTTGCAATGATTAAGATTCACCATGAAATGAAGTCGCAGAAACTACAATCAAGAATGATTTTGCAAGTGCATGATGAGTTGGTATTTGATGCTGTAAAAGAAGAAGTAGATATTTTAAAGCCTTTGATTTTAAACTGCATGAAAGCAGCCTTGCCATTACCAAACGAAGTGCCTGTAGAAGCAGAAGTAGGTATAGGCGATAATTGGTTAGTGGCTCATTAAAAATTTGTAAGTTTGATTATGGACAAAAATACCATTATACAAAAATTAAGAGCCATAAAGCCATTTTTATCGGAAAAATATGGTGTAACCGAGTTGGCTTTATTTGGTAGCTACAGTAGAGATGAGCAAAAGCCGGAAAGTGATATTGATATAATGGTGGATTTTACAAAACGTCTCGGGATAGAATTTATTTATTTGACATATGATTTGGATAAAATCTTCCCTGACATGAAAGTTCAAACGGTTAGTAAGAAGGGTATCAAACCAGCTTATTTCCATGTCATTAAACCAGATTTGTTGTATGTCTAAAAGAGAAGTTGCGCTAATAGCAAATGACATGTTGGAATGCTGCAATTCAATTTTTGAGTATATCAAAGGCTTTGATTTTAATGCATTTGCAAACGATAAGAAAACCGTTGATGCGGTAGTTAGAAACTTAGAAATTCTTGGCGAAGCTTCCAGAATGATGACTAATGAGATTAAGTCTGATTATCCTGAAGTTGAATGGAAAATTCTCAACGATCTTCGTAATAGGTGTATTCACGATTATTTTGGAATTGATTATGAAATTATTTGGGATATTATTCAAAACTATTTGCCCGAACAAGCTGATTTTATAGAACAGCTTTCTAGGAAATTGTCAAAATAATTATAATGCCTACCAATCCAGCCATTGACGCTTACATTGCCAAAGCACAACCATTTGCGCAGCCTATATTATTGCATTTACGTAAGCTAGTACACAAAGCTTGCCCCAATGTAGAAGAGAAAATAAAATGGGGCATGCCATTTTTCGATTATAAAGGGCCTATGGCTAATATGGCAGCCTTTAAGCAGCATTGCTCTTTTGGGTTTTGGAAAGCGAGTTTAATGAACGACCCAGCCTTGCTTGAAACCGCCCAATCTGAAGTAGCAATGGGGCATTTGGGTAAAATAACATCGTTACAAGATTTACCTACAGATACACAAATTATAGCCTACATTAAAGAGGCGATGCAGCTAAATGAGGAATGTAAAAAAGTTGTGAAAGCAAAACCAGCATCGGCTTCAAAAGAATTGGCTATTCCTGAATATATTACCGAAGCTATCAAGCAAAATGAACTAGCTTCTGCTACTTTCCAAGCATTTCCACCAAGCCATAAAAAAGAATATGTAGTATGGATTGATGAAGCTAAAACTGAAGTCACCAAACAGAAACGTTTAGCCAAAGCCATAGAAACCATGGCAGAAGGCAAGCCATACAACTGGCAGTACATGGATAAATATAAAAAAGCATAAAACGAATAGCCTTTAAATTGTTCACACCTCATTCATTTTTTCATGAAAACATTGTACATTATTATCAGTATAGCAATAATTGCAACAGTTACAGGTTGTAAGCTTAGTAGCGATAACCAACACCACACAGCCAATACTGAGTTGGCCGCTTTGTTTGATAAATACTACGAAGAACGTTTGCAACTTTTTCCATTGGAAGCCACTTCAGTAGGAGACAATCGTTATAACGATAAACTGTATGCAGACTTTACTGATAGCTATCGCAAGAAGCTAATGGAATTTTATACGCGCTATCTTACTTATTCAGAAAAGTTTAGTCCCAAAACATTAAATGAGAAAGACCGCATTAATCATGAAATTTTCAAGTATGAGCTTGAGATGAATTTAGAAGGCTTAACTTTAAAAGATAATTATATGCCATGCAATCAGTTTTATGGTTTGCCAATAACAATGGGGCAATTAGGCAGTGGCCAAGGCAACCAACCATTTAAAACTGTAACAGATTATAACAACTGGCTACAACGTATGAAAGCCTTTCCTGTATGGGCAGATAGCGCAATTGTGTACTTTAAAAAAGGTCTTGATAACAAGGTCGTTTTACCCAAAAGTTTGGTAGAAAAAATGTTACCGCAATTACAGGATATGGTAACAAACGATGTTACCAAGCATTTGTTTTATGGCCCAATTAATACTTTACCAACAACTTTTAGCGTAAGCGATAAGCAAACAATTACTGCCAATTATACCGCTGCTATTCAGCAGCAAATAATTCCTGCTTACAAAAAACTGCACGACTTTTTAGCCAAAGATTATTTGCCGAAAGCAAGAACATCATCTGGCATAAATGCCGTAGCTGGTGGTAGCGATTTGTACGATTATTTAGTGCGCTTTAACACTTCCACCAATACAGCTACAGAAGATATTTACCAATTAGGTTTAAGTGAAGTAAAACGCATAAAAGCTGAAATGGAAAAGGTAAAGACGCAGGTAGGCTTTACTGGCGATATGGCTGCCTTTTTCGAGTTTATGAAAACCGATAAACAATTTACGCCTTATAAAACCCCACAAGAGGTTTTAGCTGCGTTTGAAACCATTCACCAAACCATGAAGCCGCACTTGAAAACGATGTTTAATAACGTGCCTAAAACGCCTTTTGAAATTCGCCAAACAGAAGCTTTTAGATCTGCAAGTTCAAGTGCAGAGTACAACCAAGGTAGCGCAGACGGCAGCAGACCAGGTATTTTTTATGTACCAATAATAGATGCCACTAAATTTAATACTACTAGCGGTATGGAAAGTTTGTTTTTACACGAAGCCATACCGGGCCATCATTATCAAATTTCTTTACAGCAAGAAGATACCTTGTTACCAAAATTTCGCCGCTTTGATATTGGCAATAATGCTTATGTAGAAGGTTGGGCCTTGTATTGTGAAAGTTTGGGTAAAGAACTTGGTTTGTATACCAATCCATATCAATACATGGGTGCTTTGGGTGATGAAATGCACCGTGCCATTCGCTTGGTGGTAGATGTAGCTTTACATACCAAAGGCATGACACGTGAAGAAGCCATAGCCTATATGATGGCCAACGAACCTATTAGCCAAGAAGGCGCTACGGCTGAAATAGAGCGTTATATGGCCATACCAGGTCAGGCGCTTGGGTACAAAATTGGTGCTTTAAAAATTAGCGCATTGCGCACCAAATACAGTCAGCAGCTAGGCGCAAAGTTTAATCTTGCTAAGTTTCACGATGCGATTTTAAAAGATGGCTCAATGCCCTTAAATGTTTTAGAAACCAAAATGGATGAATGGGCTAGCAAGCAGTAATATGCTGGATGCAATACATTGTTAAAAAATATTTATATTATATTGCTTTGTGCATATTGGTTTTATTTTAATCAACAAGCATTGCAATGGTAATAAAAGAAACACCAATAGGTCGAAGTTGACCAGTACTTTTTTATAGACACTGATGTAAATTGGCTTCATTATGTCAATTGCATTACGTATTTTGCTGCAATTACCCCCAACTGGAAAAATGAAATTGTTAAGCCCTGCCATATCTCGTCTTGCACGATTGCGTTATTGGCGCATAGAACAATGGATTAATAATCCCATAGCTACACAACGCGAGGTGCTGCAAGACCTCGCTACACATGCGCAGTACACAGAAATTGGAAGACGTTATGGGCTTACCAACATGTTTTCTGTGCGTGAGTTTAAAAAAATTATTCCCATACAAGATTATAACGATGTAAAGCCTTACGTCGATAGGCTGATAGGCGGCGAACAGCAATTGCTTTGGAACACGCCTGTTAATTGGTTTGCAAAAAGCAGTGGCACTACTAATGATAAAAGCAAGTTTATACCTATAACCGAAGAAAGTTTAACCGACTGCCATTATCAAGCATCTAAGGATGTGCTGACGATGTATTATAACTACAATCCTGAAAGCGATTTATTGACTGGTAAAGGCTTGGTGATAGGCGGTAGCCATCAAATAAATGCCTTAAACGATGAGGTGCAATATGGTGACTTAAGCGCTGTACTACTACAAAATGCACCAGTATGGGCAAGCTGGATAAGAACGCCAGAACTATCTATAGCCTTATTAGATGAATGGGAAAATAAAATAGAACAGCTTGCGCAAAGCACCATCAACGAAAATGTAACCTCAATTTCTGGTGTGCCTACTTGGACCATGATTTTAATAAAACGCATTTTACAACTATCGGGTAAGGCAACGCTGAAAGAAGTGTGGCCCAACTTAGAAGTATATATTCATGGTGGTGTATCGTTTGTGCCATATAGAGAACAGTTTAAAAAGCTAATAGGCGAAGGCGTAGATTACTTAGAAATGTACAATGCAAGCGAAGGTTTTTTTGCTGCTCAAGACGACCCAAATGAAGATGGCATGTTGCTATTTTTAAACCATGGCATATTTTATGAGTTTATGCCTGTGGAAGAATATGGCAAAGCCGAACCAAAGACCATTGGGCTTGACAAAGTAGAAATAGGTAAGCAATATGCACCCGTAATTACTACCAATGGTGGGTTATGGCGTTATTTGGTAGGCGATACGATTGTATTTACCAACACGTTTCCATTTCGCATAAAAGTAAGTGGTAGATTAAAACATTATATGAATGCCTTTGGTGAAGAAGTAATGGTAGATAATACCGATAAAGCTATTGCCATTGCTTGCGAAAAAATGCAAGTATCAGTAAATGATTACACGGCAGCACCTATTTATTTTAGCGATACCAATAATGGTGGTCACGAATGGCTAATAGAATTTGAAACAGAACCAGCTAATATTCAAGAGTTTGCATATGAGTTAGATTGTGCATTAAAAGTGCTCAACAGCGATTATGAAGCCAAAAGACAAAAAGATATAGCGCTTAAAATGCCATTGGTAAAGGCTTTGCCTAAGCATACGTTCCATAGATGGCTACAACAAAAAGGTAAGCTTGGTGGTCAACATAAAGTGCCTAGATTAAGTAATGAGCGCATGATTATAGAAGAGATACTACCATTATTGTAAGCTCGTTTTAACATCAATAGCAAATCATTACATTTGCCATCTTCAAAAACTAACACATAACAAATGAAATTATTAGATAACAAAGTAGCCATTATAACAGGTGCGGCTCGTGGTATTGGCGAGGCAATAGCCATTAAATTAGCAGAACAAGGTGCTAATATTGCCTTTACTTATATAAGCGATAGTAGTTCCGAAAAAGCAGTTGCGTTAGAAGCTAAATTAATAGGCCTTGGCGTAAAAGCAAAAGCATACCAAAGCAATGCGGGTGACTTTGCGCAGTGCGAAACCTTTGTTTCAGATGTATTAAAAGAATTCGGCACCATTGATATTTGTGTAAATAATGCGGGAATAAGCAAAGACAATTTATTGCTACGCATGACCGAACAACAATGGGATGAAGTCATAGACATCAACCTAAAGAGCGTGTTTAATATGACCAAAATGGTGATTAAACCAATGATGAAAGCCAAAAGCGGCAGTATCATCAATATGAGTTCTATTATTGGTATTCGTGGTAATGCTGGCCAAGGTAGCTATGCAGCAAGTAAAGCTGGTATCATTGGCTTCACAAAATCTATTGCTGCCGAATTAGGTAGTCGCAATATTCGCTGCAATGCCATTGCGCCAGGTTTTATAGAAACTGATATGACACACTACTTAAAAGAAGGCGCTGCTGCTGACGATTTCATGAAAAAAATTCCTTTAGGTCGTTTTGGTAAAGGCGAAGAAATTGCCAACGCAACCTTATTCTTAGCAAGTGATATGAGTACCTATGTTACTGGTCAGGTGTTAAGCGTTTGTGGCGGTATGAATATTTAAAGTCTGAACCATAATTTCAAGGATTAAACGGATTTATATAATAGAGAAATCCGTTTAATCTTTCTATTCAATGTCATCGGTGTTCCAATCAATCAAATAAGCTTTCTGCCAATACAATATTTTCAGGCTTACCGACATCAATAAATTTACTACCAGAATGGTCAAAGCTTTTGATGATGTGACTTTTAGCCAACTCTAAGTACACATCTACCATAGAAAACTTACCTTCTTGCGTTATTAATGGCAACAACTTATTACTAATAACATGCACACCACTAAATGCTTTTTTATTATAAACATCAGATAGTTTAGCTATGCGTTGCTCGCCAGTTTTATCATTTGTCCAGCCACAAAGTTCATCGGCTTTATTAAACAAAAAATAGCGAGAAGAGCTGCGATTACTCGTTGCTAAAGTAGCAAGTGGTTGTTGCATTTTGTGGCTTTGTAGCATTGCTGTTAAGTTTAAATCAGTCAATATATCTGCATTCATTACTACAAAATCAGCTACCTCAGCAAAAAAACTGCTTGCACGTTTTAAACCACCACCTGTTTCTAGCACTTCATCTGTTTCATCGCTTATAGCTACTTGGCTACCCCAGCCATTATTTTGTTGTATCGCATCAATTATTTGGTCTGCAAAATGGTGCACATTTATGATGACATTGGTAATACCATGCTGCTGTAAATATTGAATATTACGTTGTAACAAAGTTTTACCGTTCACTATCGCTAAAGCCTTAGGATGTTTATCTGTAAAGGGTTTTAGTCTGGTACCAAGACCTGCGGCAAAAATCATGGCGCGAGCGCCACCAACTCCTAAAGGGGTGGTATGATACTCGCTAGCCGTTATTATATTCCTCATTTTAAGCTTTGGTTTAGCGCTACAATATTCGCCTTTAGGGGCTAGATTGTTTATTTCACCCAATTGTCTTTATTGGTATGTGTAAGCGTTACTAGTACTTTAAATTTATTACGTAAGTGGCGGGCTGTTTGTTCTGCCGCATACACACTTCTATGTTGGCCTCCTGTACATCCAAAATTTATCATTAGACTGCTAAAGCCACGTTTAATATAATCTTCAACAGTGATATCAATTAAATCCCAAACACTGTTTAAAAAGGTATTCATTTTGGTACGTTGCTCTAAAAAATCTTGTACTGGCTTATCTTGACCGCTTAATGGTTTGTATTCATCAAAACGGCCAGGATTTAAAATGCCGCGCATATCAAATACATAGCCACCACCATTGTCAGTTTCATCTTTTGGTATGCCTTTTTTGTAGCTAAAACTATTAACAGTAATATGTAATGGCGTTTCTGCATTGGCTTGTACCGTAATAAAACGTTCAATGATGTCATCACTACCTATTAGTTTCAACATTCTATCAAACTCTGGGGTGATAATGCCCACACGCTTATGTTCTGTAAAGAATTTTAGATTTTGAAGTGCCAACGGTATGCTTGATAAGAAATGGGCTTTTCTCTCAAACAAACCTCTAAAGCCGTAGGCGCCCAATACTTGCAGTAATCGAATTAAAACGTAACCGTTGTACTGACTCACAAATGTGGTTCTATCCATTTGTCTTTCAAGCAAACCATCCACTTCATCCATATAGTAGTTAAGTAAACGGTCTTTCCAGTCTTCGCTAAGTTGTGCTTTTGCTTGCCAAAGTAAACTTGCCACATCATATTGCAAAGCACCTTTCATACCGCCTTGAAAATCTATAAAATACACATCGTCTTTTTCTACCAAAATATTGCGACTTTGAAAGTCACGAAACATAAAATACTTATTCTCGGTTTTGGTTAAATAAGTACTTAGTGCTTCAAAATCATCCAACATGGCTTGCTTATCGTAAGGAAGCTGCAACGTGTCTAGAAAATAGTATTTAAAATACAACAAATCACTTAAAATCGCTTGCTTGCCAAACTCTTTTGCTGTAAGGCATTGGCTATAATCAAGCCCATCATCACCTTTTATTTGTATACTCGCTAGGGCTTTTAAACTTTTTTCGAATAAGCTATAAGCATAGCTTTTGTGGCCATGTTGTTCTAATTTATTCAGCAAACTTTCAGTGCCTAAATCTTCTTGTATGTAAATGGTTTGCGTTTCATTTACACAAAATACGGTCGGCACAGGCAAACCCTGATTCTTAAAATTTTTACTAAAATAAATGAATGTACCGTTTTCTTTGACATTCAAATTATAGGTAGCAATAAACGTATTGTTGTTGCTTGCATAAATTCTAAAATAAATTCTATCACTACCGCTTTGAGGTAGTTTTTCTATCCGTATGGCAGCTTCGTTTGTATACGATTGATATAGCTTACCAATAGCATCAATAATTACATCCATTTGGTTGTTTTAATTTTTGGGCGAAAGTAGCAGTTAGATAGAAGAGCGAAACGTGAAATGTTAAAAGCAAAAATTGCTGAAACAATTTTTTCACATTTCCCCTCTCCCGTTTCACTTTCTTACACCGCTAGTGCATCAAACTTGATAGTTTTGATCCAAAGCTCGCCACATTCTTTTACAAATTTTTGATGTATATCATCTTTGTGATATTCGTCAATGCCTCTTGGTTCGTCAAATACCATTAATAACGATACTTGATAGCCTTTTAAAGGGTCATCCGCCTTGAACACTTGTGGCACACCTACGTGTGAATATTTAATTTGCTTTACCGTTACCAACTCATGCAAGCCATCTATTAACTTTTGCTTGTCTTCGGCACTATCTGGATTTTTTAACCAATAGAAAACTTGGTGCATCAATTTTTGTTTTGGTGCATCGTTGGTAATTGCCTTTTTATTGCTGCCAAATGCTGTGGTTGCCAAGGTTGCAAGGCCCGCTGTGCTTAAAAATTTTCTACGGCTAAAGTTTGTCATCGTTATTTATTTTTTACACTATTTATCCAATCGGTAATACCAAGATATACTTGCTTGGCTACTTGTGTTTGAAAGGTTTTTGTAATAATACGTTTTTCATCAGCAACATTGCTTAAAAACCCAATTTCTAATAAACAATTTGGAAAATCGGTTGGTGCATTTAACGTAAAATTGAAGTTGCCAATATTACCATATTCGTTCATTTTTATAGCCAACATGCGTTTTAAAATAGCAGTAGTTAATGGTCTAAAACCAATGTGTTTATAGTATGTGCTGCTACCGCTCACATCGGGCTTTGATGATGAGTTGAGATGAAAACTAATCAGTAAATCTGGGTTTTCTTGTTGAAGAAATAATACCCTATCGCTGTTGTTAAAAGTGGTGTCTTTGGTTCTCGTTTGTACAATGTTTTTAAAGCCAAGTGTTTTAAGCTGCTTTTCAAACGCTTTGGCAAATAGCAGTGTCAAATCTTTTTCAACCACATTGCTATTACTGCCGCCCGTACCACTATTTGTACCACCGTGACCTGCATCAATAGCTATTTTTAATTTTTTAATATTTACCAAATCTGGTTGGCGTTTTATTTTTATAACCAATGCTTTTTTGCTGTAGCCAATGGTATAACCCCAATGTTGCTGATGCACCAATTCTATCGTTACCCTTACTACATCGTCTTCTATTTGGTTATAGTAAATATTTTTAATTTCTTTAAGATTTTGTAATTGCGTTATCCAGTTGGTGTTGCTTTGTACACCATAAATATCTACCATGATTTTACTTGGTGCAATTTCCATCCAACTTTTATAGGGCAAGTGTTCGCCAATGCTAATAGAAGCAATATCGTAGCAGCTATCTGTTCCTTTTACATACCAACTATCGGTTAAGTAATAGGGTTTTAATTTAGTAATAGTATCTGCCACAACAAACTCTTTAGCGATGTAAGCTGTACGGTTTTTAGATAGTTGTACCAAAAACATCGATTGGGTAGAATCGATAATTTTTAATACCACATTGGTATCTAAATAGCCCATTTTAGCGCCGCCAAGTCTATCATCGCCTAGGCCATAGCTTAATGCAGGCAATTTGCCAGTTGTTTTTGCAAGCCAAAAAGATTTGGCTGTTTCTTGAGCAAATGATGCCGTACTAACTAACAACAACAGTGCGAAGGCGTATTTTTTCATAATTGAAAGATAAATAAAAGCCGCTAAAAACAAGGTTGCATAAGTGATAAATGTGTCTTTAAAACATTAGGTACTGCAACAGTTTGTTAAAAAGCTTACATCTTGCAGCTTTAGCCGTGTACAAAGCCTTATTTTTGATGTCTTAGAAGTGTTATTTATGAAGCAAATTGTTTTATTTTTTTCTTTTACAGCGGTTACTCTGTTGGCTTTTGCACAACCGAAAAAGGTAGTAGCAGACAAAATTATTGCTCAGGTAGGCGATAAGATTATTTTAAAGTCCGATATTTTAAATGCCATTGCCGATTACAAACGTCAGGGTGCAGAAGCACAATTACCAGCGAATCCTGAATGCTCATTTTTGGAAGGTCAGCTAATTCAAAAAGCTTTGGTATTGCAAGCAGAAAAAGATTCGCTACCAGTAACTGAAGATGAAATTGAAGCTGGCTTGGACTTACAAATTCGTCAGTTTATTGGCATGTATGGTTCAAAAGATGCGTTGGAAGAAATTGCCGGAAAAACTATTTACCAAATAAAAGAAGACTTTAGACAAAGTTTTAAAGAACGCAAATTAGCCGACCAAATGCGTGGTAAAATATTAGATGCGGTAAAAATTACACCTACTGAAGTAAAAGCTTATTTTAATAAAATTCCTACAGATAGCCTAGCTTACTATGAAAGCGAAGTAGAAATAAGCCAAGTGGTATTACAGCCTAAGGCTACTAAAGAGGTAGAAGAATATGTTATTAAACAATTGTATGATTTAAAACGACAAGCTGAAAGTGGCGTTAAACCATTTGCACAACTTGCAAAAGCCAACTCTGATGATAAAGGTACCGAACAGCAAGGTGGTACATTATCACTTAATCGAACAGGTAAAGACTTTGATAAAGACTTTACGGCGGCTACTTTTAGATTAAAGGATGGGCAAATTTCGCCAGTAATCAAATCTAAATTTGGCTATCATATTATTTATATGGTAAGCCGTAGTGGTGATGATGCCATTGTGCGTCATATACTTAAAATTCCGCCAGTAACAGAAGATGAAGTAAAAGCAAGCCTTGCGAAACTAGATACTATTCGCAAACAAATTATGGACAAAAGATACGACTTTGGCGAAGCCGTAAACCGTTTTAGCGAAGATGATAATAGTAAGTTTACAGGTGGTCGTTTATCGGACAGAACAGGTTCTACTTTTTTAAGTATTGACCAATTACCTGATAAAGAAATGGTAGTAGCTTTAAAAGACTTGAAAGTGGGCGATATTTCTAAGCCCCAAGCCTATATCAACGAAAGAGGTACTAAAATGGTGCGTATCATTTATCTTCAAAATCGCACAGAGCCACATAGGGAAAATTTAAAACAAGACTATAACCGTATTCAAGGAAGAGCTTTGGAAGAGAAGAAACAAGGTGTACTTGAAGCTTGGTTTAAAGAACATTTGCCGAACTATTATATTACCATTGATAAAGAATATACAACTTGTAGTGCATTAGCAGATTGGTGGAAATACGCTACAGATTTATAATAAGTATACCCTAAGATATCAAACAAAGCCCTCGCAGTACTGCGAGGGCTTTGTGTTTTGTAGCGCTTTAAGTGCTTGTAAAAAAGCATGTAGTAGTGTGTTGTACAGTATTTGTGAAAATAAAAGCGTTATACTACTACATCATCTCAAAGTTGTACATAAGATGTGTAGATATAGCTTTTAGAAACTTTTTTTAAGCTGAAACTTATAAGTATCACATTAGATGAGTTATATAAATACAAAATATACATTTTATAATCCTCGATTCAATTCTTAGAAAATCGTTTTGTAGTACTTGTTAAAATATTGCTTGTAATCGCATGTTGGTTTAGAGTAAACATGCTACTACAAAAAGCAAGTATTTGTGTAGGTAATTGAGCGGTGTTTTACTAGCTACTGGTGGTTAAACTAGTAAGACCTTTATGGTGTAATAAAACCAATATCCAAATCCTGATTTTCTAATGTTCTATGAAAAACCAATTTTGTTAATTCTTTAAAATCCTAAGACTAAAAAAGCAGTTTTTATCCTAATTACACCAATGGTTCTATGAAAAATCGAAAAGAATAGTTTAATGTTTCAAAAATCCAATAGCCTATTAAAACCAATTAAACTGTTCTCGAATCTGAAATATCTAGGAAAAACCGCTAGCCTGCCGCAATGCTAGTTCAATGTGATGTTGAGCTAAGTATTGCGGTAGTGCCATTTCTGCCATTAGTGTGCATCTATCCATTTTTCTTCTTAACTTTAATGTTCATTATGAAATAACTATGGCCACTTTACTTAGCGAGCCCCTTAGAGGCAGTATTGGCACTACTAAATATTATTGCACTATTGTATGGCGTAATGGCACATTAATAATGGACGAGCCCACAACTATAGCTGGTGGCGATAAAGGTCCTGACCCTTATAGTACTTTATTAGCCGCGCTAGCAGGTTGTACACTGTCTACTCTAAGAATGTATATTGATAGAAAGGGGTGGAATATTCCAGAAATAAATGTTACGTTGAATATGACACAAGACACAAGTGTGGAACTTGTTACCAATATCACAAGAGATATCACATTCACTGCAAATATTACAGACGAGCAAAGAGAGCGCTTGTTGGTGATAGCAAGTAAATGTCCAGTATCTAAAATTTTAGAAAATAAAATTATTATTAATACAACTGCCTAATTATTATGAATCCAAAAGAAATAACAAAAACCTATACTAACGGCGAGGTAACTATTCTTTGGCAAGCTGCATTATGCCAGCATTCAGGTGTATGTGTAAAAAATTTGCACAATGTATTTAAGCCACAAACACAACCTTGGATACAAATGGAACATGCAAGCTCAGAAGAAATTGTGGCTACTGTAGCCAAATGTCCTTCAGGCGCTTTAAGCATTGTAGAAAATAAGTAATAGCCAATATTAACCCCTTAAATACACCAATAATATGTCTCGTAAGCCATCGCTTTTACGATGTATTGTGATGGACCTGCTAGGTACAGCCACTTACATATTACCATTCTTGGGCGAAAGCTTCGATCTAATTTTTGCACCTATATCAGCAGTAATTTACTATTTCACCTTTGGCGGCAAGCTTGGTATAATGGGCGGCACCTTTAATTTTATTGAAGAAATATTACCCGGTACAGATATTATACCAACATTTACTATTACTTGGCTAATACTTAGATATAAAGAAAAGCATACCGAAGAATAAATAATAAAACGAAAATTACCTCAGCCAAATAGCATTTTCTCAAATAGCGAACGTAACTATTAGCATGCTCGTATATTTGCATATACAAATAAGGGATCACTAGATAAACCTTTTACTATACCTAACATTTACAAGTATGGCAGATACAATAACATCTCTACAAGGCTTTGGCAATCTTACCAGCAATTTCTCAACAACCGATACCATGCCTGTACTATTTCTTGGTCATGGTAGCCCTATGAATGCCATAGAAGAGAATGAATTTGTAACCGGTTTTAGAAATATTGGCGCAAGTATTACCAAACCAAATGCTATATTATGTATATCAGCACATTGGGAGACTCGTGGCACATTTGTAACTGCTATGGCTAAACCAGAAACCATTCACGACTTTGGTGGTTTTCCTAAGGCATTGTTTGATGTACAATATCCCGCGCCAGGCAGCCCAGAATTGGCGGCCACTACCAAGCAATTAATTACCAAAACTGATGTAGGCTTAACAGATTCTTGGGGGCTAGATCACGGTTGCTGGAGCGTTGTAAAACATTTATACCCTGCGGCAGATGTGCCTGTAATTCAAATGAGCCTTGACTATACAAAGCCACCACAATACCATTACGAATTAGCAAAAGAACTTGCTGTATTGCGTAATAAAGGTGTGCTTATTATTGGCAGCGGCAATCTAGTACACAACTTACGCATAGTAGCTTGGGATCAATTAGCCACTCCTGGTTTTGGTTACGATTGGGCAATAGAAGCAAGTACCAAAATGAAACAATATATTACCGAAGGCACTCATGATAAACTAATAAATTACAAAGCGCAAGGCAAAGCTTTTGATTTAGCTATCCCTTCGCCTGACCATTATTTACCACTACTATATACACTTGCCTTGCAAGCACCTAACGAGCAGGTACAACTCTTTAACGATAAGGCTTTGGGCGGTTCGATTACGATGACTTCTTTAAAAATAGACAAGGCTTAATATTGCTAGGTATATTTACCCGCAAACAACCACAGCAATGAAGCATCTATTAGTTGGTATCGCTCTATGTTTAAGTATTTGTAGTACTCAAGCGCAAATGTCTACCAAGCCTTTTATACTTGGTGTTATAGACAGCCTTGCATCAAAAGTGTTAGGCGAAACTAGAACGCTGAATATTTATTTACCAGAAGGCTACCAAGCCAACGATACCACTAAATATCCTGTGGTGTATTTACTTGATGGCTCGGCGGATGAAGATTTTATACATGTGGTAGGCTTGTATCAGTTTAATAATTTTTCTTGGATAAACCGTGTACCTAAAAGCATTGTAGTAGGCATTGCCAACGTAGACCGCAGAAGAGATTTTACTTACCCAACCACTGTTGTAGCAGATAAAAACAGAAACAAAACTTCGGGCCACTCAGAAGCTTTCATCAACTTTATACAGCAAGAGTTACAACCTTTTATAGAAGCAAGATATAAGGGCAGCGGTAACAATAATACCATCATTGGTCAATCGCTTGGTGGTTTATTGGCTACCGAAATATTGCTAAAGCGCCCAACACTATTTCAACAATACATTATTATTAGCCCAAGTATTTGGTGGGATAATGCCTCTTTATTGCAACTCAATTCACCCATATTAGATGCTAGTTTTTCGCAGCCAACTACTGTATATATTGGTGTGGGTAAAGAAGGGCTTGCACCTACAGCAGCGCCACATGTAATGGAAGTAGAAGCCAACTTATTGGTAGAAAAATTGAAAGCAAGTAAAAGCCCACAGCTTACTGTTTACTTCGATTATTTGCCTCAAGAAGACCACGCCACTATTACGCATCAAGCGATATTTAATGCATTACGATTATTATATCCTACAAAAGGGAAATAAGATATAGTTTCTTATACATTCGATTTTTTCTTCAGCTTAGCATAGTCTAAAAAGTAAATCACTTTTACTGAGAAATTATTCAGTTGATCGCTAGCAAGTGTAGATTTTAAGTTCTTGAAATAATCTCTATCTAACGTAGGATCAAAGTTTTGGATGGCATTTTTCCACCCAATATTTAAGAAACTACCTAGTGCAAACTGCCAAGTGTACACCATATCTATATTAAAATAATTAATATTATAGTTGGCTAAAGAAGAATAATCCCTAGCAGTTGTCATCAAACCGCCATCTTCTTGCAAATTATAGAATTGGTGATAATTTACGCGACTCCAATAGTGGCGCGCTCTTAGATTTACACCCATTTTGTTGTTGAAATTATATTTAAATACCCATATATTTTCTACTGAGTAACGTGTACGGCTACCCATAATACTTTTACCTGCATCTAAAGTGGCAAATCCAATATTATTATAGCGAAGCTGTATATTGGAATTCATAGATATGGTAAGCTTTTTGTTAAATCTATAGCTTTGGTTAGGACTAATATCTACACCACTTGTACCAAATTTTGATGTAGCATAGTAAGCCATTTCTAAGCCTGCAGAATATTTTTTAGCGTAGTTACTATTTAACCAAACATCTATTAAATGCTTCGCAGGTATTTTAAACACACGACCCTCTACCCGTGGCTCGTAAAAGTCGTTTTGCGCAGCGGTATACGATACATAAATACCCCCATTCCAGAGGTTTTTAAACTGACCATTAATATTGCTATTTACTTCAAACATTTGATAGCTTGAAGGCATATACCTTCTTGAATATGTGAGGTTAAAATTGAAACGTAAATTGTTGTACCACATATTGGGTTTCAACCATTTATAGCCTATCCACAAACCATGGTCTAGAAAATTATTATTGGTAGCATAGCCAAGGTCGTTTTGGCTATACTTATTATCGGTAAGGTTTTGGTATACACTAAAGTTAAATCTACCACTTGGCTTTGCAAAACCTAAGGTATGGCTATACCCAATTTGGTTACCACCATTTGGCAATATGCCTAATAGTTGGCTTACATCGGCCTGACCAGAAAAGTTCCACTTGTTTTTCTTATCGTACAAATCCCAAATACCAGCAGTTACATTGGCATCATAATCTTTGCCTGCACGCCACGTATTGGTATTAATAAGCGAGATACTTGAATTATTTTTTAGGGTTTGGTCTAATACAATAATGTTGTAATTGGTTAATGGACTTGTTTCTTCAGTACGACTTTTTCCCGTATTATCTTCAATGGTAGCGTATTGGGCACTACTTATTGCATTTAGTACGCCGATACCCAAGCCACTTGCCGTTCTACCGCTTATTTTAGTGGCATTAATTAATTTAGTAGCTGATGGATTACTAACAATGTGCTCATTACTAGTAAGGTTGTTTTGTACGTCCCAATAATGTAGTGGCTCGCCACCAATGCGCCTGCTGTAAAATAAATTGCCTTTGCTAAATAACTCAGTGCCTTCGGTAAAAAATGTGCGATTTTCATTATACTTAACTTCGAACGGCGATAGGTTAAGTACCTGATTGTCGCTTTGTATTTGACCAAAATCGGGTATTAACGTCATGTCTAGGGTAAAAGCCGCGCTAATGCCATACTTCACATCCAGCCCACCACTAATAGTAGTACTCCAAGTTTTAGGATTTGTGGTACCATCATGATTGGCGTAAGTAGCCAAGTATGGTGATAACGACAAACGCAATGGCGGCTTGATATTTTGAATATTGGTCCACAAGCCGGCTTGAGAAAATAAGGTACCCCCAACATTTGGGTTCAGAGGATACCAAAAATATTGTTTGCCGCTCTTCTTACGGTTGCGGGTAATATTAATGCCCCAATCTTGAATTTTATTGCTTGAAAAACGGATAGCTGAGTATGGAATGCGCATCTCAAATGTCCAGCCACCAGCTACAATATTGGCTTTAGATTCATATACACTATTCCAACTGCCGTCTTCACCATTGTTAGTGTATTTGGCATCGTATTGTTCACCTAGTGGTGTAATATAATAGCCAAAACCATTGATTTTATCTTTATAGGTATCAAACAAGACCCCAACATAATCATTTACCCCAATTACATCTCTGCCTACTAGTTCTTTAGAAATACTATCAACTGAAGCCTCGTGGCAAAAGCCACCTATGTAAATAGCATCGTCATCGTATAGTAAATAAATTTCAGTTTTATTTTTAGCGTCTTCAATATTCCCAAATGCTGGTCTAAACTCAACAAAATTAGTTGCTACAGGTGCTGCTAGCCATGCACTATCGTTAAGTACGCCATCTATCATTATTTTTTTATTGGTACGAACGGCGGGAATACTTTTATTGGTAATTGCGGTGGTAGTTGTTTGCGCTTGCGCAAATGAGATAGATAACAACAAGCTGCTTACGAAAAGAATTTTATCTATAAATGTATAACGTTTGTTTATATGCATTGCAAAGATATAATGGGTATAGAATGACACTTTGTTTAAGAATTGAACGTGAATGGCGCTAAAATGTTACAACAACTAAATAAATAATTACTATCTGAAAAGAATGTTAATGCTGATGAGTGGTTGGTTGTTTAAATTGGAATTTGCGATTTCGATGGCAATTAAAATGCTATAAATAGCTTTCTGCATGTTGTACATCATAACAAATAAACCACTACAATTTTGGGATAAAACCAATAACACGCATAAATACGCCTACATAAGTTACTTTTGCAGCATGAATATTACTTCAGCTACATACGTGATATCGTCTGCCGATTATTTACAATGCCCTAAGGCGGATAGACCAGAATATGCTTTCATTGGTAGAAGTAATGTGGGCAAATCATCGCTAATCAATTCTATTACACAGCGTCAAAAGCTAGCTAAAACATCGGCTGCGCCTGGAAAAACACAGTTAATCAACCATTTTGCGATAGAAAGTTCAAGTGGCCAAAAAGGTCTTAAAGACAAATGGTACTTGGTAGATTTACCAGGTTATGGCTATGCAAAACGCTCTTTAACAGATAGAAGACGTTGGGAGCAAATGATAGAACATTATTTGCGCAAGCGCGAAAATTTGGTAAACGTATTTGTTCTAATAGATAGTCGTCACAGTCCTCAAAAAAATGACCTTGAGTTTTTAAGTAATTTAGGCAAATGGCAAGTACCATTTACACTCGCATTTACTAAGGCTGATAAAGAAAAGCCAACTGTGGTTCAAAGAAATGTCAAAGCCTTTTTAGATGCCATGCGTGAAACATGGCAGTTTTTACCACAAAGCTTTGTTACAAGTGCAGAGAAAAATGTAGGCAGAGACGAAATATTAACTTTTATCGAAAACTGTAATAATGAGTTTGGTAAAGAACGCGTAGAAATATAAGTGCGTAAAAGTCACAGACGGAGATTACCCCATCCTAATTGTTGTAATAAAGTACACTAATAAGCCTATTTAGTTACACACTTTATCTGCACAACAACTGCTAGCAAAAGCTTCAGGCTTGGCTTTAAACGCAAAGCCCATCCCTAAAATATAGCCCATGGCTTCTTTTAAGGCGTCGTTACTTTTAAAGGCGGGATTGGTATTAATGTCTGCATGTACCTCCATATCTACCTTGTGCTCTATGAACAAGTCGCACAGCTCGTAGGCTATTTCAATACTTTTGGCAACTTCTACCAGCATCCGTTCTTTTAAGTGGTACCGCATTTTTGTTTTCTCGTTGTGGATATACATAAATCCACCTGCATGTTCGCGCAAGAAAACAATCACTGTGGCAAACTCAGTTTCTGAGCCCTTCACTTGGCTGTCGGTGCCAATACAAACTTTCAATCGTGTACCCTTTTCGGTTTCCTTAATAATGGCTTCCCGAACGGCTTCTTTAATAGGCAAATTGATGCTTTCTCCGTTAAATTTTCTCCAACGCATAGCACTATGTTTTGCGTAATTTAAATAATAAACATAATAGCTATGCCTTCTGTTGATTATCTTATTATTAACAGCCTGTGGGAAAGCTACAAAACAGCCTAATTTTTAGCAAAAAATTGTTATATGAGTTTTTGGTAACCATCTGTAGAACTACTATTTGGCTTTTGTTGCGTCGCACACTGCAACGCTTTTTTCATGCCTCGGCTTTTATTGTAGCGTAGATAATAGCATATCGTTCACTTAATATTTGTTTCTTTGTACCAAACTTTTAAAATTATCATGCGCCCTTTTGACGAGCAATTAGAACATTTAGTAGCCGAAGCGCTGCATGAAGATGTGGGTACCGGCGACCATAGCACCGTCAGTTGCATTCCTATTCACAAACTAGGTAAGGCAGTGCTTAAAGTAAAGCAAGAAGGTATACTTGCGGGCGTAAGCGTAGCAGAAAAAATATTTAAAATAGTAGAACCTACTGTGGTTTTTAAAGCCTATAAACAAGATGGCGATACGATGCAATATGGCGATATCGCTTTTGAGGTAGAAGCACATATACATACCATACTTACCTGTGAGCGATTAGTGCTAAACTGTATGCAACGTATGAGCGGTATTGCCACCCTCACTCATCAATACACACAAAAACTACAAGGCTATAAAACCAAGCTTTTAGATACACGTAAAACCACACCTAATTTTCGCTTACTAGAAAAAGAAGCGGTAAAAATAGGTGGCGGTATTAATCACCGATTTGGTCTCTACGATATGATTATGCTAAAAGATAATCATATAGATTATGCAGGTGGGCTAGAACAAGCTATTAATATGGCTTATAATTATGCACAATCTCTAAAGCCTAAACTTAATATAGAGGTAGAAACCCGCACATTAGCCGATGTAAAAACTGTATGCGCAGTAGGTAAAGGCAAGGTGTTTCGGGTAATGCTAGACAATTTTACACCCGAACAAATAACTGAAGCCTTAGCCATTATTGATGGTGCTTTCGAAACAGAAGCTAGTGGCGGTATTAATTTAGATACCATTCAAAGTTTTGCTGCCACTGGTGTAGATTATGTAAGTGTAGGCGGCTTAATACACCAAGCAAAGAGTTTAGATTTAAGTTTAAAAGCAGTAATTCTGTAACTTTAAAAGCATAGTAGTTATGGCTAAAAAATTCACTTTAAATACCAACGGTTTTGTATTTAGTACAGACCCAAACTTTAAGTTAGAAGATGATGAACCGATACAGGAAACCTTGCCCCCTGCCCAACAAAAACTGAGAATACGCCTAGAAACCAAACATAGAGGTGGCAAAGCTGTTACGCTAGTTACCGGCTTTATAGGTACGGATACTGACCTTGAAGATTTGGGAAAAAAATTAAAAAATTTTTGCGGAACAGGCGGCTCAGCAAAAGATGCTGAAATTATTATTCAAGGTGATCAAAGGGATAAAGTGTTACAATGGCTACTAAAGAATGATTACAAACTAACTAAGAAGGTTTAAAAATATTGTTACATGATTGTTTTGAAAATTGCGCTTGATTGGACGCCAAATATTAATCACATTGGGATTTTTATTGCCAAGGAACTTGGCTTTTACAGCGAAGTAGGGATCGATGTTCGCATTATTAGCCCTTTAGAAGATAATTACACCATTACGCCTGGTAAAAAGCTCGAGCTAGGTATAGCAGATTTTGCCATCGCACCATTTGAAACCGTTATTAGCCTTAACAATAAGCAGAATATAGTTGACGCTATTGCCGTGTATGCTATTTTACAAGAAGATATTAGTAGTGTGGTTACGCTTGCATCATCGCAAATTGATAATCCCCAACAACTTGATGGCAAAATATATGCGTCATATAAAGCTAGGTACGAAGACCATATTGTGAGAGAAATGATTAAGAACGATGGCGGTTCTGGCAATCTTAATATCATTTATCCTGAAAAATTAGGCATTTGGAATACATTGTTAACAAAGCAGGCAGATGCGACATGGATATTCAATAATTGGGAAGCCGTTGAAGCAGAAACGAAGGGCATTGCATTGAATAAATTTTCACTAAAAGCTTATAACATTCCATATTGCTACTCACCAATTATACTTGCTACAAAGCACCAAATTGATAACAATAAAGCTGCTTATACTAATTTCATACAAGCTACAAAAAAGGGCTATTTGTATGCTAAAGAAAATAAAGCAGTTGCAATAGATATTTTGGAAAAGCAACTTACACCCTACGATAAAGCAAATATAAATCTTTCAAAAGCCTTAGATGCAACAATACTTCACATTGGTGATGATGTTACTTGTGGTTTGATGCAGCCGGAAAGAGTAAATGCATTTTTAGAATGGCTTGTGAAACATGAATTAGAGCATAGTAGCATTTTGGGTCAAACACTTTTTACAAATGAATTAGTTGCTAAAGAATATTCATAATAACTATTTCATGTAAATATTGTTACCTAATTTGTAACTATTATTCAAACATGATTTTATTAAACGCCACTTCTGCTACTTATACCTTTTATGTACTTTTATTTGCAGCATTTATAGCTGCTTTGTTATATAGCTGTAAAATGTTGTATCAATCGTTACAAAGTAAAGATGAAGCTGCAGTTCGTAGAGCAAAATTCATACTCATGTTTTCGATTATTGCCCTTGTTTCTATAGGTATTGTTTGCTTTGCAATCACTGGTAAACTACCTGTAAATTAGTATTGCCCAAAGCAAATTCTCAGCAACCATCAACATCCTCGATTAATCCACCAACTTACTCTTTATAATAGCCATAAAAGCAGGCTTATAACTCTCGCCTAGTAATATTTCAGCGTTTACATTTTTAAGTGCAATAAGGTTGCCTTCGATGCCTGTAATTTTTGTAATGGGAATAATAAAGGATTTATGTACGCGCATAAATTGCTTTTGTGGCAAGCGTTCCTCAAGGTCTTTCATATTGGTATATACCAATATTTTTTGCCCATTACGATAAATGGCTACATAGTTTTTCATGCCTTCTATATAGTCAATATCGGCCAAGTTTATCTTCAGCATTTTACCTTTCGACTCTGTTTTTACAAACAAATAATCGTCTTCAATGTCCGGTAGTTCTTCCTCTTCTTTTGAAGGATGAATAAGCTTTAATGCTTTTTGCGTGGCCGCTAAGAAGCGTGGCATACTGATAGGTTTCAATAAATAATCTATTACTTCTAAATTGAACCCTTCTACAGCAAATTCAGTATAGGCAGTAGTAAGAATTACTTTGCTTTTATTGCCAATGGCTTTTATAAAATCAATGCCAGAAATCTCTGGCATCTGAATATCAAGAAATATTAAATCAATAGGCTTGGAAGCTACTATTTGCAAGCCTTCGATTGGGTTTAAAGTAGTGTCTACAAGTTCTAAAAAAGGTGTTTGCTTAATATAGTGTACCAAGATGTCAATAGCGTGTTGCTCATCATCTACTACTAAACATTTTATCATAACTTATTAATGATTAATTCGGTGGTATAAAAGTCTGCTTCGTCTATAATGTTGATATTGTATCTATTATGGTACACCATATCAAGACGCTTTTTGGTATTATCTAAACCGATACCAGTAGATAGCTCTTTAGGGCCAGTTTTCTTTTTGTTTTTGCAAACAAAAGTTAGCACATCGTCTTCGACTGTAAGCTTTATTTCTATCGGATATTCTGGGTTTTTTAAATCGCCATGCTTAAAAGCATTTTCAACAATAGTAATTAACACAAATGGTATTAGCATTACTTCGCCTACGAAACCATGTACCTCAAAATTAACGTTAAGATTGTTACTAAAACGGAGTTGGTTTATTTTAATTACATTGCGTAAATGTTCTATTTCATCTTTTAGCAGTACCTTACCATCAATGGCATTGTCTTTACTTAGTGCGTAGCGCATTATTTGCGATAGTGTTAAAATCCCATCGGATAATTCTTCTGAATAAGGTAAAGATTTTGCGTAAAAAAAGTTAAGTGTATTGTGTAAAAAATGCGGATTAATTTGTGCTTTTAAAAAATTATAATTGGCTTGAAGACTTTGAATTTCTAATATTTTCTGCATTTTTTTATCGTCTCTAAGACTGTTTAAATATGCAATTAGTAAACTTATACCCAATAAAAACATGGTGGCAATAACAGTTGAAAAAATTATAAGACTAATTGTAAGAGGTGTCTTAGACGTACTTGGTACTATATAAGGCATCATTTTATGTGACAATAAATAATACGCCTCACAAGCTATTAATACTAATAAACTGTAAACAATATAATGCCATGCTTTTTTCTTCAATACGATTAATCTATGGAAATAATTGAGGGTATAGTAGAAAAACACAATATTAAAAATAGTGCCAATAATTAATTGTACGATGCTTTTTATGGTTGTAAAATCTTCAAGTTTATAGGGTTGGTCTGGCACTTTTACAAATGCAATTACAAACAAACTAAAAAACTCAAGTACAATATTTAATCCTACACACCAAAGTGTCACTTTTAGTAGGGAATAGCGTTTCTTTTTAAAATGCATATTACTATAAAATTAAGCCTTTATTCATTTAAACAAATGAAAGGTGATCGCCACTATTTTCCATGGCAATGGGTAAAAATAGATACCAAAGTATTGCGTGCAAAATAATAGCAGTGTTTGTATAGCTTTCGGTAATTTGTGTAACCACCTTGCTATTATGGGTTTTAAGCCCGTATGACAAAATATCTTTGCCATCTTTTTGTAACGCCCATTCAGCCATGGGATTGTTGCGTACATGTAGCTGGTAATTGTTTAAACCCCACTGCACTATAAAACAACTTGAATACCACTTTTCTGGCACAATGGTAATAATAGTATTATTAGATGCATTGGTAACAGCTATGTGGTTTTTCCACAGGTTGGTTTGTTTGATGGTAAATGATTCGCCATTAATGGTTACCAAAGCTTTTCTGCTGTTACTTTTATAATCAACAAAGAAGCTTGCAAGGGCTTCATCATTATGTTTAAATTGGTAATGACCTTCACCAGTTTTTACCCAATGTTTTATCGGTGTCATAAAAATATTTTATTAAAACTTTCCAAGATTCTAAATCTTAGAAAGTCCACTTTCTTATACTTTAAAATAAGACTCTAACTCATGAAGTGTGTCTTCACTTGTTTGCATATCTTTAATAATTCTGCCTTTTTCCATTACCAAAATACGCTTGCATACATCGGTTATATGGTTTAAATCGTGGCTACTTATTAGAATCGTCATACTTTTCTTTTCGTGTAGTTCACGCAATATTTGTAGTAATCTACTTTGAGAAGAAGGGTCCAAATTTGCAAAGGGCTCATCTAGAATGAGTAACTCAGGATTTTGTAACATACAAGCGGCAATACCTACTTTAAATTGGTTACCTTTTGATAGATCTCGTAAGTACTTGCCGCTCTTTAAAATAGCACCATCAAAAAAACTAGTAAAGCCTTGTAAAAACTCATCTACATCCGCTTTAGAAAGGTTATTTAATTTACCTACAAAATAGAAATATTCTTCTGGTGTAAGATAGTTTATCAAGAAGCCTTCGTCTAAATAAGCGGCTGTGTATTGTTTCCATTCTTCACTTTTGGTAATACTTTTATCTTTCGATAAAATCTCACCACGATCTGCCCTAATTAGGTCTAAAATCAAACGAAAAAAAGTGGTTTTACCTGCACCGTTATTGCCTGCAAGGCCAATGATTTCGCCTTGTTGAATGTGTAACTCGTTAATGTCAACAGCTATTTTACCGTTGTAGACTTTTCCTATATTGTTTACTGTAAGCATGATATTTTAGTTTTATAATTTGAAGTTTGTGGTTATGTCGTTCTATTGTTTTGTGTTCTGTGTGTTTTGTTGCTTTTTATCATGGTAATCACACCAATCATCTTAATCAGCGGTTATTATTCCTCTCTAAAGCCTTCTAGTATTTTGTATTTGCGTAGCATAAATTCTTTGGTTAAAATATCCATCCACCAATCTTGTAGCAAGAAGCTTATTAACCCAAGTAAACCAACCGCAATAATGCCTGCCCAAGGATTTACAAAAAAGCCAAGTGGGAAATACAATAAACCGCCTATTAGGAAAATAGCTAAGCTGTATAACCATTGTGCCGCCCCGGTACCTTGGTAGTTAAAAGTGGCTGCTTTGCCCAAATCGAGGCCTTTGTAGCTGCGTGTTGCAAAATAGATGCATATAATAGCATGAATACCTACGTTGAAAAAATACGCTGCTATTTGTATAGGAATAATACGCCAGTTAATAAAACCATACGGAAGAGATATCAACATAGCAATAGTACTAAAAGCAGTAAGCAAATAGAACTTGCTTTTAATAAAGGTTTTAATGTTGGTGTTGCTAGCCATAATGCCATCAAAGTGTACACTTTGCCAAGCAAATAGAAACTGCCCAAAGCTAGCCATAAACATGCCTGTAATAATTATGCTACCCATTAATACCATGCCTAGCATGTTTTTTTCAAAATATGCTTGCTTATAAAAAATAAAACCATAAGCCAAGAATATTACAGAGAGCATTAGCAATGAACGTGGTCTTTTATTACGGAGAATCAGTTTAAGATCTACCGCTATTAAATCACCAATATTACCAAAGCGTTGTAGCCAAGAGAATTCGTTTGAGGTTTTGGCCTTTGCTGATTTGCTGATTTCTTCGATGTACAAATTGTTGTACAAAAAGTTACTGTTATTAATAAACGCAAGTGCTGCAAAAGCAATAGCTACAAAGCATAGCCATGCATTGTGTAGAATACCAGTAAATAAAAAAGCAGATACTTTTTGTAGTGAGAAAATACCAAAATAATCACCTAGCATAAACAACACTACAGTTACAAAAAAGCCAACCATCCACCAAGCATTTATTACCGTTTTGCGTTTTACATACAGTATTATAAAGTGGTTGAATACACATAAGCTAATGATACTTACTACAAACCCTGCAGCTACTGCTGCACCATAAGCTTTGCCAATACCTGTAATAGAAAAAGGGATAAATAAGATAAGTGGCAACAGGTTTAAAAAGGTGAACAAAGAACGCCAGTTTAAAAACTGTACCAATTGCTTGCGCTTAATGTTGTGTGCCAAATAAGGCTGCACAGCAATGGTAGGTAACTTTTGCAGCATGAAGCGTATTAAAATATCGAAGGCGAAATAATATAGTATAAAACCGCTGAAAACAGTCACTACATCTTGACCTGGTACTAGCTTTGTAATAATGGCTTTTACTGCAAAGCCAAGTAGTAAGGCACTACCTAACAAATACAACATTAAAAAGCCCATAAAAATTTGAATGGCAACGCTTTTGCCAGCATTGCGGCTTCGCCAAAAAGCCTTCCATTGGTGTGATAATAAGAGTGAAATCATAACGATGCTATTTTAAAATTGATGGTGTATAATTGGGTTAGTTGTTACCTAATCTGCCTTTTTCCTCTTCAAGACCAGTGGTTCTTGTTTTGCTTGCACGTACTCTATTATTACCAAACTTGTAAGTAAATACAAGGTTTACAAAGCGACTTTCGTTTTTATTGTAGGTATGAATAGTGCCGCCGTTATACAAGGTGTTAATGCGGTATTCAAAGGTGTTAAATATGTCTTTTACGTTGCAGGCCAGCGTGCCTTTGCCATTCATTATTGGTTTACTTAGGCCAATGTTTACTTGTAGCATACCATCAATATTATAAATGCCCGAAGCAATTGGTGTACTATAATATGCTTGTATTTCAGCTTTCCATTTTTTTGGTAATGCAAATGTGTTGGTAGTATTGATATAGCCTGTAACCCTTGAATTTACTGCATTTCCAAAAGATTGTGCATCGTATTTAGCATAAAAAGAACCTAGCGTATTTACGCTACCCCATTTGCCTTTAAAAAAGCTTTTTTGACTTGTAACTGTCAATGAAACGACAGTTGCATTGTTTAAATTATCATAAGTACTTATTACAGAACTATCGTTGCCAGGTTTATATACTTGTGCCAAGGTTTGTGTAATGTGTGAGTAGCTTAAGGTAGTAAATAATTTGTATTTATAAACATGAGTTAGCTCAAAAGAGTGTACAAATGTTGGTAGAATTTTCGGGTTGCCTTGTGTATAGCTAAATTGACTTTGGTACACCACAAACGGGTTCACTATTTCGTAGCCAAAACGCTGAATGCTTTTGCGATAGCTTAGCTTAAACATGTGCGAAGCAGACTTAGTATAGGATACTGCTACATTTGGAAATAAGCTAATGTATTGGTTGGTATTGTTCTGGTTTATAGTTACAGATGTGCCATTGGTGCTTGTATATTCCGTGCGAAGTCCTGCTTGAAAGCTATACTTTTTTATAGTTTTATTAAGGTTGATATAACCTGCCAAAATATTTTCTTTATAAATAAAGTGGTTAGTTTTATTAGCATCTACTTGCCAATTATTGCTTATTTGTTGTTCCCAAAGTACATCGTTGTCAGTTTTAGCAAACGATGCTTTTGCACCTGCTTCCCATTTACCAAATTTGGTAGTGTTTGTAAAATCGGCTGTGATAGATTTTAGTGTGACAATAGATGGCGAATTATCTCTTAAGTAAAATGGTGGTTGGTATTGCAAGCCTTTATCATCGTAATAGCGTGTAGTAAAGTCATCGTTCCACTCTCTGTTGTATTGAAAATAATCTGCGTTAAAAACAATGTCTTTTTTGCCTGCACTATCTAATAGTTTTTTATAATATACGTTAATTGCAGGATTAAAAATGGTTGCTGTGCCAGAGGTTGTAATGTTAGAAGTACTGTCTTTTGCCATGCCTGTAACATGTAAATCCGTATTGTGCTCTACTTGTCTATCTCTTATCACCGAAATACCTTTTGCTAAAAAGCCAAAAGAACTGCGTTTGTTTATGTCGTAATCAAAACCAATTTTATAGTTGTGATTACTGCGTTTTCTTACTTCGTATTCTGTTTCTGCAAGGGTTGCATTACTGCCAATATTTCTATCAGATGTACTCTGAATGTACTGCGGATTGTAAGCATAGTCGTAACTGCCGTAAATATTGGATTTTACATCTCTATGATTAAGTGTTAGGCCAGTATTGCCCCGTACATATCTGCCAGTACCTACCCCAAGTGTGGCAGTGCCATTGGTGCCCAGGTTTTTATTTTTTGCCAAAATTATATTTATGACACTTGCACCTTGTGCATCGTATTTAGCCGAAGGATTTGAAATCACTTCTACTTTTTCTATACCATTGGCTTGCATAGCCGATAGACTCGTTTTTAAATCTTCGCCAGTAAGGTTTGATGGACGACCGTTAATTAAAACCGTAACCGATTTGCCATTTAGGCTGAGGCTATTGTTTTGCTCCACTACGCCCGGCGCTCTTAATATGACATCGTAAGCATTACCACCAGCAGCAATCGGGCTAGATGCTACGTTTAAGGTTAGCTTATCCGCAGACATGACGATAAATGGCTTGGCAGAGGTTATTGTTACTGCTTTTAAGCCTTGTTGGTCTAAAATAAGTTTATGGGTAAATGCTTGTGTAGGTTCGCCATTTACAGTAATACCTGTAAGGCTTGCCGTCTTATAGCCAATATATTGAACAGAAAGGCTGTAAGTGCCATTGCCAAGATTTTTAAAGGTATAAGCGCCTTTGTTGTCAGATATGGTGGTTTTTATAGTTGTAGTGCTACTAGATAAAATTATAGTTGCATTTGGTAAAGCTTGCTTGCTCAAACTATCAATAACGGTACCCGTTATCTGATTGGTTTTGTTTTGTGCCAATGCACTTAAACTTGTAATAAAAAGAAAAGCGGTAAAAGCGAAGCGGCTCATTTTTTCAGTTTTGTAGTGCAAACATATAGGCGCCTGCAATTTTGGCTGAAAATATTGTACAAAATGGCTTTTTCTAAGTATCAACTATGGAAAAACAATGTATTTATAAGCTTATAATGCGTCTAAAAGGGCGACAACACCTTCTCTTTTTAATATTAAATAACCCAATCTATCATTGCTAATGCCTTTTTTTAGTTGATAGCTAAATACTAATTCGTTATCAGCAACATTGGTTTCAAAAAAGCGAAAATCGATATTAGGATATTGTTCTAATTGAACGCCTATCTCATATAAATGGGTAGATAAAATAAATAAGGCATTAGGCATTTTATGCAAGCCTTCAATAACGGTCGTGCTACATTTCATCGCATCCTGTACGTTGGTGCCTTTAAACAATTCGTCTATTAAGATAAGCCAACGTTTACCGTCGCTTATTTTTTCAATGGTGTTTTTAATGCGCTTTACTTCGTTAAAAAAGTAGCTTTCCCCCTTCATAATATTATCTTCTACATTAATATTACTTAACAAGCCATCAAATAAACTGAGTTGCATGTTTTGTGCAGGAACGCCCATGCCAATATGTGCTAAGTATACACAAACACCTACTGCTTTTATAAAAGTGCTTTTACCAGCCATGTTTGCGCCAGTTAGAAATAAAAAGTTGGTATCCTTATTCAACGTTACATCGTAACTCACAGGTACGTTTAGTAGCAAATGCCACAAGCCTTTGGCTTCAATAAATGGTTGTGTTGTAGCTTCAATTACAGGAAAAGTAAACTGGTATTTTTTGCTAGCAATGGCAAGGCTTAAATACGCATCTAGTCTTGCATAGATATCCATTAAATCGGAATTTTTTTGCTTAAACTGACTGCGCAGATAGCTACCAAATTCTAGTATTTTGTACTGAGGTATACTATCTTGTTTTTCGTATTGTTGTATGGCTTGTATGTGATGGTTTGATAATAAATAAGTAATTCTATCGCACCAAGTCTGTATTTGCTTACTTGTGTTTTGTTGTTGTAATAAGTTTACTATTTGTTGTAACCCTTTAAAAAATGTAGCAAAATGTTCTACAGAGTATTTTGTAAGTGAAAAATCAGATTTACTGATAATTGCGTATACAAAACTATTCAAACCATTGGGATTTGTAGGATAAGCATCAAGCTGCGTCTCATAAAACTTATCCATTACCATCATCGTACCATTGGTAATAGTGGTAGGAAAATTATCTATACAAGTAATTAACGTTTGAATGGTCAATTGCGCATCTTGTATATCGTTAAGATTATCTAATGGGCGACCTAAAATCCAACGCAAATACTCTCTGCCATCATTGGTTTGGGTAAAGTTAAGTTTATGAAAAACCGACTGTTCTTCATCGCTATGAAAAATAGAAAGATCTTGTAAGGTGGTTTTGTCTATTTGCATATTAGTTAGGTTGCTATTGTATTAGCATTAGCAAGTAAAATTCAAGATATAAATGGTTTAGATACAAGATTTACTTTTTTCCATAAAATTTATTTGTAACCTCAGAAGTTCGTATCTAGAACGGTTTGTGTTGTATTACTTAACTTCTATCAAATTGTAGGCGCAACCCTTTGACAGATTCATTAAATTGACCATTTTGATAGGCTAAATGACCGCTTACAAAAGTGTGTGTAATACTTGCAGGTACTGTAAAACCTTCTAAAGGGCTCCAAGCACATTTGTATAGAATATTGCTTTTGGATATGGTTTCTGATTGATTTAGGTTCACCATTACTAAATCGGCAAAATAGCCTTCTCTAATAAAGCCACGCTCTTTTATTTGGAAACAGATAGCCACATTATGACTCATTTTTTCAACCACTTTTTCAATGCTGATTTTACCTTCTTTTACATAGTACAACATGAGTTGTAAGCTATGTTGTACCAATGGAAGTCCTGCATGTGCTTTTTCGTATAAGCCTTCGCCTACAGCAATTAGAGGGCGTTTCGGGTCGTTGGTTCTCACACATCCTTTTTCTTCCAATATATGGGGCGCATGATCGGTAGCAATTACATCTAATCTATCGTCTAGCAAAGCCTCCCAAAGCGCTGTTTTATTATTGGGTGATTTGATGGCAGGATTACATTTTATTTGATTGCCTAATGTGGCATAATCATCGCTTGTAAAATGCAAATGGTGTACACAAACCTCAGAAGTAATTCGCTTGTCTTTTAAATCAATCATATTGCCAAATAATTGTAATTCTTTGGCAGTGGTGATGTGTAAGATGTGTAAGCGACTGTTGTACTTTTTGGCAAATTGTATGGCCTTAAATGACGATTCAAAACAAGCTTCTTCATTGCGAATGATAGGATGGTCACTTGGTTCTAGTTCTGCTTTCTCTGCTTTTATTTTTGCTAGATTGGCCTTGATAACACTTTCTTCTTCACAATGCGTAGCAATTAATAATTCACTTCCTTCAAATACACTTTCAAGCACCAATGGGCTATCTACTAGTAAATTTCCAGTAGAACTACCCATAAATATTTTTACGCCACAAACCTCATGTTTTTTTGCGTTCGTTTTTAAAATTTCGTCTAGGTTATTGTTAGACGTACCCATATAAAAAGAGTAATTGGCAAGTGCTGTTTGCTTACCAATCTCGTATTTCTGTTCAAGCAGTTCTTGTGTAAAAGCTGGTGGATTGGTATTTGGCATTTCCATAAAGCTTGTTACACCGCCGGCTACAGCTGCTTTTGCTTCTGTATAAATATTGGCTTTATGTGTTAAACCTGGTTCACGAAAATGCACTTGATCATCAATACAACCTGGCAGTACATATTGGTTAGTACCATCAATTTCTATCACTGCTTCTGAAGTGCTAATATTGGTGGCAATTTTTTCTATACGCTGATTTTTAATCAATATATCACCATGAAATTGTTTGCCTTCGTTTACTATAGTGGTATTTTTTATAAGATAATTTGCCATAAACAGGTTTTAAATTCGCCAACAAGATTAAGGAATATGTGGTAATTTTTAGCAATAAAAAAGGCTTGGCAAATTTGCCAAGCCTTTTTTATCATCGTACAATATTTAAACTGTCTAATTCAAAGTCTGTAATAACGGGCCGTAAATTATTTTTCATTTTTGCCACCATCAAATTCCCCACTTTTAAAGCGTCTTTTTCTGATGCAAATGTTTTTCGCCCAGTAATTGATGGAATTATATCTTGTGATATATAAACAACATCTTTAACATAGATATCATAACCCCAACCACCTGTACTTAACTGTTTTGCTTTAGCTACAATCGCATTTTGTCGATGCTTTTGGTATTCTGTAATTGTAAATACAATAACAGATAACGCAAAAAGTACGTATATCCAATTCTTTTTAATCATTTGCATTGTAAGTTGCATCTGGTTGGAATTCTTCAATATCGTCGAATGGTAAACCACTAGCTCTACCAGTAGATACAAAACCTCTACCCTTAATTGTAAATCCTATGGCACCTGAACGCGCAGAACGTTCGAAATCGTGTTTGCGTGACCATCTATCTGTTGCAAAATCGTAAGCCCAAACTTTAGAAGTATAGCCACCAATTTCACCAGTTGCTAAGAAACCTTTGTCACCAATTACAAATGCAACAGCATTTGTGCGAGCGATGTCAGTATAATCATCATCAAAACTGTCAGTACTAACGTTGGTGATTTTGTTTAAAGCAGTCCAAGGTTGAGTTGGGTCGGCAGCATTTGGATCATAAACATAGAAGTCATTTAAATTAGTACCACTGCTAGAACCAGTAACCAAATATGCTTTATTGTTATATACAAATGCAACAGCAGCAGAACGCTTTGAACCTGGACTAGCGATTTCAGTTTGCCAAGTATCATTTGCTGGATTATAAGAATACATATCTTTTTGTGTACTACCATTATAACCACAAGTAACAAATCCCTTTTGTACGCTACCTACTGTTAAAGTAAAAGCAGTTGCATCGTATCGACCATCGCTATTACCAGTACCTGCGTTAACTGGTTCTGGGAAATCTTGTTTTTGGGTCCAACTGTTACTAGCAGGATCATACTGCCAAGTATCTTTTAAGCGTTTTGTGCCATCGTAACCTGTCGTAATATAGCCTTTGCCATTTACAGAGAAACCAGCCGCAGAGTTACGCGCTACACCGCCAAACGTTGCTTTTAGTGTCCAAGTATTATTATCTGCACGGTAAGCCCAAACGTCACGGTAACGGTCTGTACCATTGTAGCCTGTAGCGAGATATGCTGTATCACCTATCGTAAATGATGTGGCTTCATAGCGCGCATCACCATTTAATTGAGAACGCGTAACCCAGTTACCAACTAAGTCGGTAGAATCACTGCCTTTAGAACAAGAGATTGCCAATAAAACGATACTGGCTGGTAAAAAGAAAAAGTACTTTAAATGCTTCATGATCAGTTAAAATTTTGCTGAAATTATTAGTAGGCTTGTCAAAGAAATAGTTAATATGGATTTTTAAATAGTATTTGTAGATGAATAGTTTCATTTTGTCTACTAACTATTAAAAATTAGATTACCTATATTTGCAAACGGGCTGCAAAATAAGGGAAATATTTATTTCGGTATGATGTTGCTACTAATAGACAAGATTAGGCATTTTATCGGGTAAAACAATTTATTTATCCATACTAACAATTTTGTAACAACGGGGAAGCCTAACATTGTATATTCTATTATTAATAGTATTGATCGTTTTAAAACGCATAAAAAGCCAAAATGCAGCAGAAATTTTCCATTATTGTTTTACTGTCACTTATCATCGGTACAATAGCCTGCAAAAAGGTTGATATTCAATTTGGTAGCGATTTTGTAGATGCAGGTACCACGCAAATCATTAAAGTTGATACGTTCAGTGCAGAACTATCCACCGTATTTGTAGATTCATTTGCCACATCTGGTTTAGGCACCACACTCATTGGTGGCTACAAAGATCCCATTTTTGGCACTATCGCTACACAAACTTACTTTCAAGTAGGGCCGCCTAGTTATCAAGATATTTATGACAATGTGATATTTGACTCATTGACATTGATTCTTAAATTAAATAAGCATTTTTATGGCGATACTACAAAGCCTGTTCACATAGATATATCGAGAGTGACCGATAAAATACAACCTTACGACAACGGTACAACTCTATACAATGTGAATTCGTTTAACGTGAATCCTACAGTTTTGGGTGCAAAAGATGTGATTATCAACCCCAATCAAACAGATACCATCTATATTAAGTTAGACCCAGCTTTAGGACAAGAAATCCTGGATATGTATACTAGAAAAAGTGATACTATTAAAACAGCTGAAACATTTCTAAATTACTTTCAGGGTATTCGTATCAGTAGTAATAATAGCAGTCAGTTAGTTTTTGGTTGTAGCGATAGTGCTAAATTTCGTATTCAATATAGAAAAAAGGATTTGTATTTGATCAATAATAATATCGATTTTACAATCAATAATAGAAGCCTCCATTTTACAAATATTTCTGTAGACAGAAGTACTGGTTCTGCAAATATCAAAGACTTAGGGAATGGCATAGGTCAGGTGAAAGAAAAGAGTAGTAGGCTAACTGATAATGTGGCTTATTGTCAATCTGCAGGTAGTGTTATTACAAAGATTAAGTTTCCTTCAATTAAAGATGTTGTGAAAGCACCCAATTTTGCCAAAATTCTTAGTGCTAGATTGATTATAAGACCTGTAGCGGGTACCTATGACAGAAATTTCTTTTTGCCGCCTTCATTAAGATTATCTACCACAACCGCGCTTAACATGATAGGTAGCGATTTAACGGTCTTAAATTCGAGTGGTACACAACAAACGCAACTTGGTAATTTATACATAGATTATGCTTATGGGGTAAGCACAGCCTACACTTACGATGTAACAAACTATATAAAATATGCTATTAACAATCCTAATAATGATTATGACGGATTGTTGATGTCGCCACCAAATAGCAATTACCAAACATTGTTTGATAGGGTAGCAATTGGTAATAGTCTAAACAATATTCCTAATAGTAAAATAGAGTTGCAGATTTATTATGCAGCCATACAATAAACCCACAGCTATTGGTTATTGCTTAAAACAACAACACATGAAACTTAACATACTTTCTGGTTTATTTATTATTAGTTTATTTGCTGGCAGTAGTGTACTTGCACAAAACAATGCGTCTCCATATTCCATTGTAGGGATTGGTGATATCGAAAAAAGTAGTTTTGATAGAACAAGTGGTATGGGGTATGCTGGTGTTGCCTTATCATCCGATGCTACAAATCGGTTTTTATACCATGCAAATCCAGCATCTTATAGTGGCATGCAAGATAAGTTTTTTAACTTTGAAGTTACGGCACGTTATAAAGGTGTAAGTTACTCTGGTTCTCCTATCTCAAATGCATCGGCAAGTCAATCATCAGATTTACAATTTAAAAAGCTAGTAGTTGCTATAAAAATCAAACCGCGTTGGGGTGCTGCTATTGGCTTATTACCTTTTAGTACTTCTAATTATTCTTTTTATAGTACCAAAACCGTAGTTGGTGCACCTATTATTGTTCCAACTTATAACCAAGGTACAGGCAGTACAAATCAGTTTTTTATTGCTAATAGTTACAAAATTAATAAGCACCTTTCTGTGGGTTTGCACACGGCATATCTTTTTGGACAATTGGATCAAAAAGAAACATTAATTAATAGCATCAGTGATAGTTCACTAGTAACAGATAAAAATATTCTGCTTGGTAATTTTTTCTTTAAAGGAGGTATCCAGTATCAAACAAATATTAATAAAAAAATACAACTACTTGCAGGCGTAACAGGATCGTTAAAAACGGCTTTAAAAGCTAATAATCAATTAAAAGTAACAGATGGTACAACGGCTTTATTAAGTAATAATCATTATAACGATACTTATTTTAACCTACCACTTTCTTACACAGGCGGTCTTGCAGTGAAAATTAAAAATAAATATACTGTAGCAGCAGATTACAATTTTCAAGGTTGGGCAGGCGCAAATGCGAACGCTTACAACTACCAATTAGTAAATAGTAGTAGGTATTCGTTAGGTTTTGAATATTCTAAAAAAATAAATTTTAGAGACTATCAAGGAAATATTTTAAGTGCTGAGAAATATTTTATGCAAGCTGGTTTGTTTTATTCTGATTCTTATTTAAAAATTTACGGCAAACAAATTAATGAATATGGTATTACGTTCGGTGGTGGCTTTAATACTGTAAAGAGTAACCTTGGCTTGCAACTAGGTTTAGAAATTGGTAGAAGAGGTACCACAGATATAGGCTTAGTAAAAGAAGTATACACTCAATTTCATGCAACATTTGTTTATAGAGATTTTTGGCGTGTAAAACTTAAGCGCTACAACTAATAAATTTTGAAACAAAAAAGCAACCCAAATCAGGTTGTTTTTTTGTTTTTAGTGCTATTTTTTATTCAGCTTCAAGTTCAGCGATTAAGGCTTTTACCTTGCTTTCTATATCGTCTCTTACCTCGTTAAATTGAGCTGGTTCCATATGTTTGGGATCCGGAATAACCCAGTCAACAAAGCGTTTTGCTGGCATCCAAGGGCAAGCGTCTCCGCAGCCCATGGTTATTACCGCATCAAAAGGAGCGTAGGCTTTTACTTCTTCAAGGCTTTTGCTATCGTGTTTAGAAAGGTCATAGCCAATCTCTTTCATGGCTGCAATAGCTTTGGGATTCACAATACCACTGGGTTTGCTGCCAGCGCTGTAAGCTTCAAATGCATTGCCCCCATGAATAATGGCAAATGCTTGACTCATTTGGCTACGATTACTGTTTTCGATACAAACAAATAAGAGTTTCTTTTTCATGTATTATTTTTAGTAAATTAAAATAAACACATACTGTTTTATTTAAAATCGTATCTCCTTTTATTTAATAGTATTGATTGATTAAATTCAACAACTCCTGTATACCGCTACCCTAACTAATATTGTACCATCCAAAATTTGATATTGTATCTAAAGTCGAAGCGCATATCAAAAAACGAACATTTTTGGTATTTATACCACTAAATCTTTTTTAACTATGTCAAATTTGATGATGTACTTAAAAGCATATTTGCTCTATCGGTTTTTTACGATAAGACAAATGTATCAATCACATTTGAATATCATCGTATTTTTACGATAAATATTTTTTAAAAAAATGCATCGATAGAAAACGAGGCATTTAAATAGATTAGTCTTTATAAATATGTTCTATAGCTGCAACACATTTTTCCATTACTACCTTTCTTTTTAAACTCAGTTTAGGCGTCATTTCACCTGTTTCAACGCTCCATTCTTTATCGAGTAGTTCAAATTTTTTCACTTGTTCTACATGGTTAAAATATTGATTGAAATCTTCAATGATAGACGTGTACTTTTCTAAAACAGCAGGTTGTTTAATGGCGTCGGCATTAGTCGTAAAAGGTAGTTCTTTGTGTAGCATCCAAGCTTTTAAATGTGTAAATGATGGAACTATTAATGCACCCACAAATTTGCGTTCGCTACCCACAATCATTATTTGCTCTATAAAAGGGCTTTCTTTAAACTTGTTTTCTATAGGTTGTGGCGCTACATATTTGCCACCACTTGTTTTAAACAGTTCTTTTTTTCTATCGGTAATTTTTAAAAATTTATTATCTACCCATATGCCAATATCGCCAGTATGTAACCAACCATCAATTACTGTTTCTGCTGTTAAATCTGGGCGTTTAAAATAGCCTTCCATAACACTTGGTCCAGCTACTAAAATTTCGCCATCTTCAGCGAGTTTTACTTCAATACCATCTATCGGTGGCCCTACCGTGCCAAATTTAGTACCGTCTTTTGCCTTGCGATTAACACATATTACTGGGCTATTTTCTGTGGGGCCATAACCTTCATACACAGGTATTTTGCCAGCATTGAATATACGTAACAATTTTACCTGACAAGCGGCCCCGCCAGTAACAATAAAGCGAATATTACCACCTAAAGCTTCACGCCATTTTTTGAAAATGAGTTTGTTGGCTAGGGCAAGCTGCAAATTGTACCAAATGCCACCATCTTCTAGATTATCGTATTTTTCAGCCACACTTACAGCCCAGTAGAATAATGTTTTTTTAATTCCCGTCAATTGGCTACCCGTGGTCATTATTTTTTCAAAAACTTTCTCTAACAAGCGTGGTACTGTGGTAAATCCATCGGGCTTAATTTCTTTTAAATTATCGCCAATAGTGTCTAAACTTTCTGCATAATAAATACCTATACCACTATACAAGTAGATATACGTGACCATTTTCTCGAAAATATGATTGAGTGGTAAAAAGCTAAGCACTTTGCTTTCTGGTGCATCTTCAAAAGGAAAGCTTTCTTTACTAAGTTTTACATTACTAAAAATATTATTATGACTAAGTAATACACCTTTAGGAACACCTGTAGTACCAGACGTATAAATAATAGTAGCAATTTGTGATGTGGGAATGCTTGCCCTTAAGCTAGTAACTTGCTGTAAAGAGGCCTCATTAGCAGATGCTGTAATGTTGCTCCAATGCTTACAACCGTCAATATTATCGAAGCTATAAATACCTTGTATCGAAGCTACTTTTGGTGCTACACTTTGAATTTTTGTAAGCATTTCTTGGTTGCTTACAAATACATATTTTACCTGTGCATCGTTAAATATAAATTCAATTTCGTTAGGATTGGTAGTAGGGTAAATGGGCACTAAAATAACCCCAATTTGCTGTGCGGCTAGGTCGGTAAAAACCCATTCTGGTCTGTTGTTGCTAATGATGGCGATTTTGTCGCTGCCCTCGGCCGTCATATCTCTTCCGCTTAAGCCAAGATTGAGTAAGCCAGCACTGAAATTGTTAACAATGTCTTGAACTTGTTGGGTGCTGTAGGTAATCCATTGCCCATTTTCTTTGGCACCAAACATATCTGTTTTAGGAAATTTTCGTAGCTGCAAGTCTATGCAATCAAACAAACGCATTCTATCATTCATGGCTCAACCGTTTAAAATCGTTAGGGTAAAAAACAAAAATAGCTAGATGAAGGTTTAAGATAGAGGTAAAAATAGACAAGATTCAAGAAACAAGCAAAATAGTGCCTGCAACTTGAATCTTGAATCTATAATTTAATTTTTTATAAGTATTTATCGCCTTTCGTTCTTTTCACTTCGGCTACATATTCTTTAATAGCTTGTTCTTTTTCTTTTTTGCATATCATCAATGCATCTTTTGTATCAATTACAACAAAATCATCTAACCCTTGCAATACCAAAAGTTTGTCAGAAGGGGCACTAATCATACATTTAGTAGCGTCAATGATGATTGTATTGTCGCTAGCTACGGCATTACCTAAGGCATCTTTTTCAAGGTTATCGTAGGCGCTGGTCCAAGTACCTAAATCGCTCCAGCCAAAAGAGGAAGGAATCACATACACATTTTGTGCTTTTTCCATAATAGCTACGTCGATAGCCACATTTTTACACAATGGATATATACGATCTATTGCTTCTTTTTCATTTGGTGTATTTAGATTCTCTTTTTCAGCGTCAAATAATTCAAAAGTGTCCGTATCGTATTTTTCAAATGCTTCCACCACATCGGCGGCTTTCCAAATAAAGATGCCGCCGTTCCACAAAAAGTCGCCACTTTCTAAGAAGCTTTTTGCAATTTCCAGACTAGGTTTTTCGGTAAAAGTTTTTACTTTAAAAATACCATCACCAGCATCGTTTTGTTGGTCAAATTGAATATACCCGTAGCCAGTATTTGGGTAAGTTGGCTGGATACCAAGTGTTACAAATGCATTATTTTGGTCTACAAAATTTAGTGCCTTTAAAGAAATATTTCTAAAGGTGTCTGTATCCATAATCATGTGGTCGCTTGGTGCCACAATTAACGATGCATTGGGGTTTTGCTGCTTTAATTTAAAAGTAATATAAGCCACACAAGGAGCTGTGTTTTTTCTGCTTGGTTCAGCAATAATATTTTCTTTAGGAATATCCGGCAATTGCTCTTCGCAAATATGACTGTATTCAGCAGCGGTTACTACATAAATATTTTCTTTAGGAATAAATGCAGCGTAGCGCTCAAAAGTCCATTGAATTAAACTTTTGCCAGTATTTAAAATATCTAAAAACTGTTTCGGGTAGCCTACACGGCTTTGTGGCCAAAAACGACTGCCAATACCGCCAGCCATAATGGCTACATAGTGATTTGGATTATTCATAATGTTCATTAGGTTTTATAAAATCAAATATAAAGAATGTATGGTTGTTAAAGAATTTTATTAAAATTGATAAGAACAAGGTAACATCCATACAATTTTTCTGCCGTTTATCGTTCATTGTCCGGCAAATACGCATATCGATATTTACATAATGCCTTCTTTTATTAAGTCGTGCAAATGTAGTACACCCAAATAAGTATCATTTTCAACTACAAGCAATTGGCTTATGTCATGCAAAGCGAAAACATCCAATGCATCTACAGCCATACTATTTGGTGCAATGGTTTTTGGGTTACTTGTAAGAATGTCTGAGGCTGTTATGGTATCATAGTTGGTACTGCGTTCTAACATACGTCTTAAATCGCCATCGGTAACAATGCCCTTAATGGTATTGTCGGCATCAACTACGGCAGTAACACCAAGGCGCTTTTGAGTAATTTCCAAAATCACCTCTTTTAGCGTAGCTGTAGGTAATACTTTTGGTGAAGGATTGTGTGGGTAAATATCACTTACTCTAAGATACAATCGTTTGCCTAAATTACCGCCAGGATGATATTTTGCAAAATCATCACCTTTAAAACCTTTTAGCTCCATTAAACATACAGCTAATGCATCACCCATTACCATTTGTGCGGTTGTACTTGTGGTAGGGGCCAAATTATTAGGACAGGCTTCTTTATCAATTGTGGTGTTAATGATGTGATGACACTGGCTAGCTAAGTAGCTTTTTAGATTGCCAACCAAGCCTATCAGTATATTATTAAAGCTTTTTATCAAAGGTACAATCGCTTTTATCTCAGCACTTTCTCCGCTCTTACTTATTAGTAATACAATGTCCTCGGGCTGAATCATACCAAGGTCGCCATGAATGGCATCGGCTGCATGCATAAACAAAGCTGGAGTACCAGTAGAGTTGAGTGTAGCTACAATTTTTTGTGCTACAATAGCGCTTTTGCCAATGCCACTTACCACCAAACGACCTTTAGATTGGTAAATCAATTCTACCACCTTTTCAAAGTCTGCATCAATAAAATTGCCCAAAGCTGCAATAGCTTTTGCTTCTACAGCAATGGTTTGTTTGGCGGTTTGTGCTATATCCAAGTTCATGTATTGTAAAGGTAAGTGGCGCAAATGTAAAATGTTGCTAGCATACCAATACTGATATGTATGGGTGAATATGAATCAAGACAGCAAAACCAACTACTTTTGTACAAATTATTTGTAATTGATAGAGAAACAGAAAATAAAGGACGAAGAACGTGCTGTATTGGTAGGTTTGGTACAAAAAGACCAAACGCCCGAACAAGTAGAAGAATACTTAGACGAGTTGGCCTTTTTGGCAGAAACAGCTGGCGCAAAAACAGTAAAGCGTTTCACACAAAAAATGCTACGTCCAGATAGTAAAACCTTTGTGGGTAAAGGTAAACTTGAAGAAATAAAAAACTATATACAAGGTAAAAATATTGGTTTAATAGTCTTTGATGATGAGTTGACTGGTTCGCAAATAATCAATATTGAAACAGAACTTAAAACCAAAACCCTTGATAGAAGCGATTTGATTTTAGACATTTTTGCCCGCAGGGCAAGAACAGCTCAATCTAAAGTACAGGTAGAACTAGCACAGTATCAGTACATTTTGCCACGTTTAAAAGGTATGTGGAAGCACTTAGAAAGGCAAGGTGGTGGTATAGGTAGTAGAGGCCCGGGCGAAACCGAAATTGAAACGGATAGACGTATTGTGAAAGATAAAATCTCGTTGCTGCGCAAGCGTTTACAGGAAATTGATAAGCAATCTTTTACCCAACGTAAAGAGCGTGGTGAATTTATTCGAGTGGCTTTGGTAGGTTATACCAATGTTGGAAAAAGTACCTTAATGACTTTGCTGAGTAAAAGTGAAGTTTTTGCAGAAAACAAATTGTTCGCAACACTAGATACCACCACAAGAAAAGTAGTATTTGAAAATACGCCTTTTTTGTTAAGTGATACGGTTGGATTTATTCGAAAACTACCGCATCACTTGGTTGAAAGTTTTAAAAGTACTTTAGATGAGGTACGTGAGGCAGATATTTTGCTGCATGTAGTAGATACATCTCATATAAAATATGAAGAGCAAATAGGTGTTGTAAACAAAACTTTGCAAGATTTAAAAGCGTTTGAGAAGCCAATATTGACCATTTTTAATAAAATGGATCTGTACGAGCAGAAATATTTTGACGAATGGCTAGATGATAGCATAAAAGAACAACTACGCCGTGAATTAAAAGAGCGTTGGGAGGAGGAAACTAATAATAATTGCGTCTTTATATCAGCTATTGAGCGCCAAAATATTGACTTATTGCGAGAAACTATTATGGAAAAAGTGAGAGAAATGTATGGTATTAGATACCCTTACAAAACCATTCATTTTTAGTAGTAAATTTTATGGGCGATAAAAAAGTAGTTTGGTACAAAATTGCTGAAAGCGAAGATGCTATTGCTTTTCAAACTAATAGTATGTGTGTAGTAGAAGCCGATGGTAAAAAAATATCATTAGCTAAATTTAAAAATGAGCTATTTGCCTTTGCATATAAATGCCCGCATGCAAGTGGTATTATGGTAGATGGTTTTATTGACGCACTTGGCAACGCCGTTTGCCCATTACACAGATATAAGTTTAGTCTTAAAAATGGCAGAAACGTAACAGGCGAAGGGTATTTTTTAAAGACCTATGCTGTAAAAAACACTCAGGAAGGCGTATTTATAGGATTTGAAGAAAAAAGTTTTTTCAATTTTTTATAAAATATTTTGCCAAAATAAATTATCCCCTATTTTTGCAACCCCAAACAGGGAAATTCTTCCTTAGCTCAGTTGGTTAGAGCATCTGACTGTTAATCAGAGGGTCGTTGGTTCAAGTCCAACAGGGAGAGCAACGAGGTACTAGCAATAGTACCTTTTTTATATCTGGATTCGATTTTCAAGTACAAAATAATGACTATCAAACTGATTCTAGCCTTTTATTTACAGCTATCATGGCTACTTTGCCCAGCTAACATTAAATAAAATAGTCGCATTGAAAATGAAGCATTCTTGGTAATTCCAATTGGCTAAAAAAAGCTGTTATCGATTTTATAATACTAAGTGGCGTTTTAGCTTTAAATAAAAATCGTTGGGATTAAAAGGTTTGGTTACATAGTCTTGCATGCCCACTGCCAGTACTTTTTCTCTCACGTTGGTGGTTGCAGATGCTGTAAGTGCAATGATGGGTATTGCGCTATTAAACTCTCTAATTTTTGTTGTGGCTGTATAACCATCCATAACGGGCATTTGTAAATCCATTAGTACCAGATCAAAATTGGTTCCTAGTAGCTTTTCTGTTGCTAATAGTCCATTTTCTGCTACGTCTATGGTTGCATTCCAGCTTTCCAATAGCTGTGTCGCAAATAGAATATTAAACTGTGTATCTTCAACTAACAAAATACGTTTGCCTTTTAAATCAAAATCAATTACATCTTCCGCAGCTATGGTGTTTTGGTTTATTTCAGCAACTTTTAATTGTAATGTAAAATAAAAAATAGAACCGCTACCTGGCTCTGAACTAACATGGATATCAGAATTCAGTAAGCCCAAGATACGTTTGGTAATGGCCAGTCCCAAGCCTGTACCACCATATTTTCTAGTAATAGAGGTAGACGCTTGCATGAAAGGCATAAAAATGCTATCTAGCTTGTTTGAAGCAATGCCTACACCCGAGTCCTTTATCGCAAAATCAATTTCTGCTTGTTTATCAGGTAATAGTTTATTCAGTTTGGCGCTAACAGTGATAGTACCCTTTTGGGTAAATTTTACCGCATTAGAAATAAGATTATTAAATACTTGGCCAAGCCTTAAGCCATCACCAATATAGTGTTGCGGAAGGTTTTGATCAATGTCTAAAACAATCTGGTTTTCTCGTTCGTCGGCTGCGTTTTTATTACCAGTAATAATATCGCTAATAATTTTTTTGATGCTAAATACCGACTCTTCTAACTCTAACTTGCCCGATTCTATTTTATTAAAGTCTAAAATATCATTGATTAATACTAGCAAATGGTCGGCTGAGGTTTTTAGCGCTCTCAAATTGCCTATCTGATCTTCTCGAGGGTTATTTTTCAATAATAAATGCCCCATACCTATCACTGCATTTAGCGGTGTACGTATTTCATGGCTCATGATAGATAAAAACTCAGACTTAGCTTGGCTAGCAAGTTCGGCATCGTTTTTTGCAAGTATCAACTGGCTTTCTACTTCTTTACGTTTGGTTATTTCATCATTCAATAAATCTACTATTTGTAGTAAATCATCATCTTGGTGAATAATGGCACTGTTTGCTTTTGTAGATATATTATTTAATGCATCTTTTAGTTTTTTGATAAAAACATTCTTAAGTTCAAATTCTTCTTTGAGCTTTTCGTTTATTTCAGAAAAATCTTGTTGGCTAATGGTGAATGAATGGTCAGATAATTCTTTGTCTTTATCAAAAGCTTCGTACGAATCGCTGACAGCTTCAACGAATTTTAAAAAATGCTCATTGGCAAGTAGTTCGGGGCTACTATATTTTTTTAGTTGCCTATTTACTAATTTATGATATGATTGTTTAGGATTAGGCTGCATTTTATTCGTTAAAGGTTGTGATAGTCATGGATTGATTATTCAGCTCGCATTTGGTATTGGCACTAAGTGGTGATATTTCACCGTACGAATAGAAGCCCGTAATAATCGTTTCATTGCAAAAAATATCTTTTACGGTTTCAATTTCTTCGTCTGTTCGCTTACTTAAAATTAATTTTCTACCTACGCAGCTAATTAGTAATGCAAGCTTAGGCTTAGTGGTAGTGTTGAATTGAACCAAAGCATTGTTTGCAGCCTGACTAGCAGCATCTATAATTTTGTCAAAATTGGCTTTCATAAATCGTACATATGCGCCTTCTGGAATATCACCCGCAAATACCATCTCTTTTTCATGTTCGTTGATAGATAAAATAGTACGCACTAAATAGCCCTCTTGTCCTTCTAATCGTACACAAAGTGGAAAAAGAAGTGCCGAACCAGGCAATTCATCTACGTATTTTCCAAGGTATTTTTTGTATAAATCTAAAGCGCTGCCATTATCTATCTCGTATAAGCGATTAGCTACAGAGCGTGTAACCTTTTTCTCGGGCCCAAAAATTTCCCAGCCACCCATCGAGCCATGACCAACTTGTAAATTACTACCGTAAAAGCCAATTGCCACAATATTACCTTCTGTAGGCGGTTGATTGCAACCTACTAGTGTAGAAATAAATCTGGCGGCATCGCCAGCCAGACCACCCGTTACGGGTATTTTACCATGGTTAATATCTTCAATACCTCTTACTAGCTCGCTACCGTTTACTAAGCCACCATCTGAAATGATTAATACATAAGAAAGGTTGCCAAGAAAATTTAATTGGGTAAATAATAATTTGCCAGCTTCAAAACTATTGGGCTGGTCTTTGATGTTTATATTAAGTGTTGTGAAATGTGTTTTTTCAAATTCTATGGCTACAACCGATACGCTGTCATCGTAAACACTGTCATTATAAATTTCGCCAGCTGTTGAGCATAGTACAATGTCAGATTGTGGGTAATCTTGTTGTAAATGTTTGAAAATAGTATCGTCTTGCAGCAATGTTTTACTACCAAATCCTAATACAAGTTTTTTGCTGTTGCTACTAAGCGTATCTCCAGTTGAAGGCGTAAAATGCCCATTTGTAAACAGTTTTTGTGCTACTTTCATGATGCAATAGTTTAGGTGTTGTTACAAATCAGAGTATATATTACGCATTTGTGCTATTACTTTAACAACAACGTCATGGCATAATTGTAGCAATTCTGGCAGGTTGGCTAATAATAGTTTACCTTTTCCTACTGCTTCAATATCTCTTACAACTTGTTTCAACGAATTTATAGCTAAATTATCTATACTTGGTTTAATCTTATGCGCTAATGCACCCATTTTTTCTAATTCATTTGCCGCAAATGCTTGTTGCATTTCCTGAACCATCTGTGGTGTTTGTTCGCAGAATATAGCTAACATTTTCTTAATAAAAACCTCGTTACCACCACTTATGGTATTTAAGTTAGTTAGGTCAAACAAAAGTTCATGGTTGATATCTGGCATAGCAAAGTTAGTTTCTACTGTTTTTGTAGGGGGGGGTACTGATTCGGCACCAAGCCACTTGGCTATTACTTTCAATAAATCTTCCTCCTTAAAAGGCTTCGGCACATAATCATTCATACCAGACACAAAACATTTGTCGTTTTCGCCTTTTATTGCATTAGCTGTTAACGCTATAATAGGTACATTATTGCCTTGTTTTCTTATGGTTTCTGTTGCTTCAAAGCCGTTAATAATTGGCATTTGTAAATCCATTAATACCAAATCTGGCTTAACGCTATTCACCTTCTCTATTGCTTCAGCTCCATTAATCGCTTCAAATATTTGCGTGCCGTAATTTTCTAAAATAATAGATGCTACCAGTCGGTTCATATCATTATCATCTACTATTAGTATTTTCTTATTGGCCAAGAAGTTTTTCTTAAACTCAATGATTTCTTTGGTTTTTAAATCAGCATTAGTGCCTTTGTTGAGCGTGAGTTCAAAACTTATAGTTGTGCCCACCCCTTTTTTACTGGTGGCGTATATTTTGCCACCCATTAGTTCTACAAGGTCTTTGCAAATGCTCATACCTAAGCCAGTACCACCATATTTTCTACTTACCGATTCGTATTCTTGGCTAAATTTTTCAAATAAACGTTGTACAAATTCGTCGTCCATACCAATACCTGTATCTGTAATGGTTATTTTTATGAGTTGCGATGTTGATGTATCGCTTAATACGGTTAGTGTTACATCTACAGTGCCTTTTTCGGTAAATTTAATCGCATTGCTTAATAAATTTAGCATGATCTGGTTTAGTCTGTAAGGGTCGCCAATTAACACCTTAGACACCGATTGATCGAAATATGAATTTGTGAGTTTTAAGCCTTTTTCGTCTGCTTTATTGGCAAGTACTTGCATAGCATTTAGTACAAATAAATGCGGTTCAAAACCAATGTTTTCAAAACTTAGTTTGCCTGCTTCAATTTTCGATAAATCTAAAATATCATTAATAATTACCAATAAATTATCTGAGGCAGAATTAATGGTGTTTAGATAAAATTGTTGTGTGGAATTAAGCGGTGTTTTGCCAAGTTGGTTAGCCATTCCCATAATGGCATTCATTGGTGTGCGTATTTCATGACTCATATTTGCCAAGAAATTTTGCTTGGTTTTTGCCAGTTCTTCGGTAATTTTCTTAGCTTTTTTGAGTTCTTTTTCAGCTAAAACCCTATCGGTAATATCAACGGAAAAACCGATTATATATGGTGGTTTGCCTGGTTCTTCTTTCAAAAAGTTATTGTAAAGTGTGTAAATTATCCGACCACTTTTATTCAAAACTCTTAAAATACCATTTGCTTGTTTTTGGGCAATGATGTTATTTAGATAAACTGTTTTAAATAATTCTTTGTCTTCGGGCAGCATAAATTCATCAATGCCATGGCCAATCATTTCTTCGTCGGTGTAGCCATAGAGCTTGCCCACCATTGGGTTTACGGTTAAAAATTTACCTTCTAAATCGTGTGTGGTAATAATAGCCATACTATTATCAATCACATCTCGATAGCTTTTTTCGCTTAGGGCTATCTGCTGTTGAATAGTTTTAATTTCTGTAATATCTACACCATACCCAATTACCAATTTCACCTGTTGATTGCTATCTAGTACAGGATACATATTTCGTAATATATATATCTTTGAGCCGTCGGCAGTAGTTCTTTCTTCTTCCCAGCTCTTTAATTGTTTTGTTTGCGACACACCATTAAAAATACGGCGTCTGCCCTCTAAAATGCTTTGAGGTAGGTTTCTAAGTTGAATATAATCTTCATCTTTTTTGCCCACCATCCATTTTCTTAATTCTACATCTTTAATGGCTTTGGGATTTAGGTATAAATACCTGTGTTCGTTGTCAAATACTGCTATATCAGATGGGATATTGTCCAATATTTCTTCGTAAAATACACGTTGGTCTTCAAGTTTCTTTTCCGCAGTAAGTTTTTCGGTAATGTCGTTATACACCCATAAGCTGCCCACAAATACACCTTGGTTCCATATAGGTATAAAATCTCTTACAAAAGTGCGACCATCTACTAGCTCTAGTTTATCACCCGTTACAAGCTCCTTGTTTTTATAAATAGTGGTAATGCCGTCTATAAAGGCTTCTGCATTTTTAAACAAATGTTTGGAAGCAAGTGCGGCCTCTGTACAACTGGCGCCTACTAGTAAAGCTGGGTCTATTTCTATGCCAAATAATTCGCAAAAACGTTTATTTACAAGTGTTATTTGCTTGTCTTCGTTTTCTAATAAAATGCCCGCTTGTAAGTTGGCAATAAGCGACGACATACGACTTGCGGATGCTTCTACCTCTTTTTCAATTGATTTCTTTGCAGTAATATCAGTATGCGTACCTATTATACGTATTGGTATATTATGAATGGTTTTCTCAATTACCACACCTCTATCTAATACCCATCTTGTAACCCCACTCTTATCAATTACGCGATATTCTAATGAGTGGTGGTCTATTTCGCCTTTGCGATATTGTTTATCGGTATTAAGTACTATATGCTTATCTTCTGGGTGTACACAATTGTACCAAAGTTCTGCATTGTTATTAAAGTCTTCTGAGGAATAGCCTAATAATTCAAATTCTTTTTGCGAGAAATTGGTTAAATTAGTTACAAAATCGTGTTCCCATACATTATCGCCCATTTTTTGTAAAGCAAGGTTTAGGCGCTTATCAAATTCTTTTAATTTTCTATCTGCTTCACGTTCTTTCGTAATATCTTCCTCAATGGCAAAAAACTGAATTAAATTTCCATCTTGGTCAAAAATGGGCTGAGAGTTAATACGAAGCCAATAGCCTTCGCCACTTTTTTTGTAATTATATATTTCACAAGTAAAAGGCTGTGCATTGCGTACTTTCTCGCGTATATAAAGTTTGGTTTCTTGGTCTGTGTCGGGTCCTTGTAAAACACTGCCAGGGGTTTTACCTTTTACTTCCTCTAACGCATAACCTGTATTTTTAATAAATCCTTTATTCACCCATTCAATGTTGCCCTTTGCGTCGGTAATTACTATGGGGTTAGGTGTTTGTTGAATGATATATGAGAGTTTATGTAACTCTGCTTGGTCCTTTTTAAATTGTGTAATATCTCTACCGTAAATATTAATATAGCGTTCTTCTACAAGTGGTTTACATATAAAAGAAAAATCTCTATTGCTTGATTTGGTCTCAAAAGTCCACTCTTGGTTGTCGCCTTTAAATCTTTTCGATACGAGTATAAAAAAATCTTTATAACTATATTCTACACCATTGTCGTAGAAAATTTCTAATTGTTCTGCGGCTGGGTTTCTTGTTAAAACATTGCCTTCTAAATCTATTCTAATTAAGGGGTTGGGTGTGAGGCGAGAGAATAAAGCAATATCATGTATTTCTTTATTGGCTTTTTTAAGTTCGTTTTTTTGTTTGTTGACTGTTTTTAGTACTTGTTTTAAATCGTCAGAAGTAATTTCTTGCGTTTTTAATACATGTAGTAAATCTATCATAGGATCATGATAGGCAAAATCATCAAGTGTTAGATTGTTTTCTATCACTTCTTCGATTGATCCAAACCAGGGCGAACCCAAAAACAAAAGCTCCTCAGTGTTTTCTAAATATTCAATTTGGCCTCTTATTTTAATGCGCTTTTCGTTCAAGCATTCAATAATAACTTGTTGGCCAGCTATATTTTTGAGTGCATTAAAGTTTAAACCTATATCTGCAGGACGCTTAATAACACAACTATAACTTAATGGTAAATTTTGTCTATTAGGAAATACTTTTTGAAGGGTTTGGCCATAGTCTACTATATCCAAATTTTGGTTGATACGGATATAAAACGGAAATAACCGATTAAACTGCTGTTTTTCAAAAAGGAATTGATTTGCCAAAATATAATTACCAAATTAGTTTAAAAATCTCATGACCATCCTCTCCAATTTTCTCTTGCACTAATTCAATTGCTAATGGTGTGTTATACATTTTACCTAAACCCAAAAGTAAACCTCTCACAAACTCTCTCAATCCAGCTCTTTTAGAAAAATAATGCACATATAATTGATGTTCTTGTACATCACTAATTCTAAATTCTGGCGGTGTTAATTTAGGATAAATCATCATTATCCTATTATGAAACACGGGCAAGTTAATTAAAAATTCTTTTAAATTTTTACCTCCCGCTGCCATTAATCCGCCATATTTTTCTTTGCCAATTTTTAAGATCCACCATTCGCCAAATGCATTAAAAACATCGTCTATGTGTATATCCATTTCTGCCGACACAGCATTGGCCAACAAAAAGGTTATTTCGTCGTCGTAAGGCTCGTTGCTGATAAAAAAATCTATATCAACACCACTACGGTCTTTTATTGCTTGCCATTTAGCTTCGCCAAAATTTTCAATAACCAAATCTTCTATTGCTTTATTTACGATACCGTACATAGTATGCCTTTATTTACTTATGATTCAACCTTTATGTAGAGCATAAATTGTACCCAAGTAAATATCGCAATAAGTGTTTCATTATCAGTTGTTTATAGTTATAAAAGTGCGTTAACAATCCAATAACTGGAAGGTTTGTCCATTTTTTGGAATTATGTCTTTTACTTAATGTCGCCGTCTTGAATCATCTTGTATATCGTACTCTTACCAATATCAAGTTTTTTGGCGGTTGCTATCACATCATTATTGTTTTTTTTCAAATAGAATTTAATGATGTCAAGCGAATATTCTCGTAATGTTTTTTCTTCAATTATAAAATTATCTTCACTTCTTGTAGCGTTAAAAGTAATGTCGTCGGCTACAATTTCGCTACCGTCGCACATTACAGCTGCAAGTTCTACCATGGCTTTTAGCTCTCTTATATTGCCTGGAAAGTTGTAGCGTAGCAATTTATCTTTGGCGCTTTGGGCAATATTAATACTACCAAGTTTGTTTTCTTTAGCAAAGTCGTCTAAAAAATACTTCGCCAATATCAAAATATCATTTCCTCGTTCTCTTAATGGTGGCAAATCAATGGGCAAGCCGATAATGCGATAGTATAAATCTTCTCTAAAATTACCTTTTTTTACCTCTTCTGCTAGGTTTTTATGAGTAGCTACTAATAGGCGTATGTCTAGTTTTATTTTCTCGTTGCCACCTATGCGTACCACTTCTCTTTCTTGCAATACCCGAAGCAGTTTACTTTGTACGCTTAAATCTAGCTCTGCTATTTCATCTAAAAAAATTGTACCACCATTTGCCTCTTCAAATTTGCCTATTTTTCTAGTTACGGCGCCAGTAAATGCGCCTTTTTCGTAGCCAAATAATTCGCTTTCTACCAGTTCTCTTGGTATTGCAGCCATATTGACTGGTACAAATGTTTTCCTTTTTCTATCACTGTTGTAGTGAATAGCTTTTGCCACTACTTCTTTACCTGTACCTGTTTCGCCACTTATTGATACATTGATATTGGTTTTAGACGCTTTTTCCATGATTCTGAAAATATTTTTCAGTGCATCACTTTGGCCTATCAATGTTTTTTCAAACGAAAATTTTTGCCCCAATTCTTCACGCAACTGCGCTACTTCTTTGCGAAGTGATTGGTTTTCCCTAATGTGAATAATGCTTTTCCATAGCAAGTCTTTGGTCGATTCATCTTTTACCAAATAATCACTCACGCCCATTTTTAACAAGTTTACAGCCACGGTGATATCTTCTTGCGAACTGATAACAATTACGGGTACTTGCTTGTCTATCTCACGAATTTTTTGGTATAGCTTATCGCCTTGCATATCTGGTAGCGATATATCTATGGTTATTAAGTCTGGCAGTAGGTATAGTTTGTTAAGGCAGTCTTTTGCCGTTTCAAAGCGCGTTATTTTATAATCTGGGTTCAGGCTTATATGGTACTGTAGCAATTCGCCATACCATTTGTCGTCCTCAACCATAAAAATATTATAAGCACTCATAAGCTAGCAGATTAGAAAAAATGGGTAATGCTGTAAAGATTGTCCATTTTTTAGAATTTCTTTCCAAAAAATAGATATTTCTCGTATTTCCTCAAAGATTTTTTATTGATTATCAATGGTTTATTTTCTGGCACTAGCTTTGGAAATGTATTGGCACGAAAGGAATTAAGAAATAGCAACATGAGAATTAACAAACAATCCTAAACCTTTTGAAAAACAAAAACCTTAAAAAACAGACACTTTAAATCCTAATTAAAAAACAGAAGGAAAGTCCAGCATTCTACGAAAGAGCCACCACCAAAATCCTATTAAAAACAAACTTAGTGCTTTAGAAAACAGTGTAGCAAGAAAAGATGGTATGAGTTATTGAAAAAGTTCATGCCCTATACTAAAAGAAATACCCCTATTCTTTTGGTAACCCTAATAAAACTATTGTCGAGTTATTTACTCGGCAATAGCTTTATTACAATTTGAGGATTAATTTATACGAATATTTAAATTTTGTACTAGGAGCACTCGGAAAGAAATACCCCCTAATCCCTAGTTGTTTACGAACGACAACCATCTGCCCACGCGGATGGTTTTTTATTTTTAGGAACTCAATTTTCACAAAATCTTGGTGCATATTTTTGACATGGTTATTTAAAGTAGGTATCAAATATTTATTTTTGAAATCACTAAACAAATAAATAATCATGATACAAAACCACGAAATAGACTACCGCATTTTAGGCGAAGAAATGCAATATGTAGAAGTAGAATTAGACCCCAACGAAACCGCAGTTGCCGAACCGGGTGCTTTTATGATGATGGATGATGGCATACAAATGCAAACCATTTTTGGTGATGGTAGTAGCCAACAAAATGGTGGTTTATTGGGTAAATTATTTAGCGCAGGTAAGCGGATGCTTGTGGGCGAAAATTTATTTATGACAGCTTTTACCAATGTATCATATGGAAAAAAGCATGTGAGCTTCGCATCGCCTTATCCGGGCAAAATTATTCCATTGGATTTGTATCGTCTTGGCGGTAGCGTTATTTGTCAAAAAGATGCATTTTTATGCGCCGCCAAAGGCGTAAGTGTCGGCATAGAATTTCAACGAAAATTAGGTACAGGTTTATTTGGTGGCGAAGGTTTTATTATGGAAAAACTAGAGGGAGATGGTATGGCTTTTATGCATGCTGGTGGTCATGTAGTACAAAGAGAGCTGCAGGCTGGCGAAATTATTAAAATAGATACTGGCTGTATTGTAGGCTTTACCGCTACAGTGAACTACGATATTCAGTTTATTGGTGGCATTAAAAACACATTATTTGGTGGCGAAGGTGTTTTTTTTGCAACATTACAAGGTCCTGGTACTGTGTGGATTCAGAGCTTGCCAATTAGTAGATTGGCAAGTAGAATTTTACAATATGCTACGGGACCAAGAAAAGAAGAGGGTAGTATTTTGGGAGGTTTGGGCAATTTAATTGATGGTGATGGCTGGTAAAACTTAACAATATTTTTTGAAGCGAATTACATGGATTTTTCAATTTATTATCATTCGTGTAATTCGCTCCAATTTGTATCATCAAAGTATCTTAAACCCATCGGCGTCTTTTAAGAAAGGAATGCTTGCTATTGTTTTTTCTAGAGATTCTTTATCGAGTGTGATGGTAAAAATGTCTTCATCATCAGCTTTGTGATATAAAGTTTCGCCTAGCGCATTTACCACCATACTATCACCGCTGTGATAAATACCGTTCCCGTCCTTACCCACACGGTTGACACCTACCACATAGCATTGGTTTTCTATGGCTCTAGCTGTTAATAAAGTTTTCCAAGCGTGGCTTCTTTTTTCTGGCCAGTTGGCTACATACAGTAAAATATCGTATTCAGGAGTCTCGTCTTTATTGGCTTGCTGCCTTGCCCACACAGGAAAGCGCAGGTCGTAGCAAATTTGTAAGTTTATTTTAAACCCTTTTACTTGAGCTATCAAGCGTTTATTACCTGCTGTGTAATGCTGATCTTCATTGGCATAGCCAAATAAATGGCGCTTATCGTAATAGCCCATTTGTCCATTTGGTAATATCCAGATAAGTCTATTGTAATATCTACCACTTTCTCCTATCATTAAGCTACCAGTAATAATTACGCGCTTTTCTATGGCAGTTTTCAGCATCCATCGTACCGCTTTACCATCCATGGTTTCTGCTAGTTTTTCTGGCTGCATGCTAAAACCTGTGCTAAACATTTCTGGCAGTACAATTACTTCGGTTTTAGTGGTAATGCTATTAATTTTTTGGGTAAATTGTTCTAAGTTGGCATCTATATTTTCCCAAACTATATCTGCTTGTATAATGGTAATCGTTAATGACATACTACTTGTTTTTAGAATTGTCTCTTATTTTTGCAATAGCGGCTGCAATTAATTTCGGCTCAAAGCCACGCTGTAATAGAAAGCTAGTGGTTTTAGCTTGTCGGTTTAAGTATTGCTCACTTTTTAGGCTATTCCATTTTTTTTCGGCTAATGCTTGTAAGGTAGCTAAATAGTCTGTTTCATCAATACTTTGCATGGCTTTGGTAATATTATAGCTACTCACTTTATGTTGCTGCATTTCATATTTTATTTTTATTCTGCCCCATTGCTTTATCTTAAATCTGCCACTTACAAAGGCAATGGCATAGCGTTCCTCATTCAGGTAATTCTCTTCTATTAGTTGTGATAACAATATGTCAACATCTTTTTTATACAACCCTAAGCTATACAATTTTTGCTGTGTTTCGTAATGGCTACGCTCTTGATAGCCGCAAAAGTGTTTTAATTTTTGCAGCGCTTCTTCTGTTGTTACTTGCTTTTTAAATGTCACTGCTGTACCTGCGTTTATCAATTAAAGCCAAGAATATCTAGGCATTAAAACCCATTGTTAACAATCAAAAATAATGGCTTGTTGGCAATCACTCAATCATTCAAATCATTTTCCTAATTCACACAATAACCACATTCTCTCTGCGAAATCTGTCTTGCACCAATATCTCTCTTAAGAATATTACCAAATTGCAGTACGTTTGTTGCCAACACAAAAAATTCTGTTCGAATGAAGTTTATTGTTTCGTCATCCTCGCTGTTAAAGCACTTGCAACAAATTAATGGTGTTATTAATGCCAATACAGTGCTGCCAATTTTAGAAGATTTTCTATTTGATATTGAAGATAAAAAACTAAGTATTACCGCCACCGATTTAGAAACGGTAATGCGTGTGCAAATGGAAGTAGAAAGCAAGGCAGATGGTAAAGTGTGTATTCCTGCGAAAATTTTAATAGACAGTTTAAAAAATATTGCTGACCAACCATTAACATTTAACATTGATAAAAACTTTGCAGTAGAAATTACCAGCGATAATGGTAAATACAAAGTGCCAGGCGAAAACCCAGATAATTTTCCTAAAGAGCCTGCAAGCGATGATACCACTGGTTTTACGATGAAAAGTACAGCTTTGGTAACAGCCATCAACAAAACCTTATTTGCTGTAAGTAACGATGATTTGCGCCCTGCAATGACAGGTGTATTTTTTGAATTAAGTAAAGAAGGTGTTCAGTTTGTGGCTACCGATGCACATCGTTTAGTACGTTACAAACGCACGGATACATTTGCTACAAAAACCGACTCATTCATTGTTCCTAAAAAGCCATTAAACCTACTACGAAATGCTTTGCCAGATAACGATGATGAGATTACTGTAAGTTATAACAGCAACCATTTGTTTGTAAATCATGGCGATGTACAAATGATTTGTCGCTTAATTGATGCACGTTTTCCAGATTATAAGGTGGTCATTCCTGCTGATAATCCATACAAACTAATTGTTACAAAAGCTGATTTTCAAAGTGCATTGCGCCGTGTAAGTATTTTTAGTAATAAGAGTACCAATCAAGTTGCGTTAAGCATTACTGGTAGCGAATTGCAAATGGCAGCGCAAGATGTTGATTTTAGCTTTGAGGGTAACGAACGGATGAATTGCCAATACGACGGCGAAGACTTGCAAATAGCATTCAACGCGAAGTTTTTAATTGAAATGCTAAATGCAGCAGAAACTAGCGAAGTAAGATTAGAATTATCAACACCTACTAAAGCGGGTTTAATTAAACCTAGCGAACAAGCTGAGGGCGAAGATTTATTAATGCTGGTAATGCCGTTGATGTTGAACAATTAATTGATAGAACAAAATATAATCCCTAAAAATCCTCTCAGTGCTTGGGGGGATTTTTAATTTTAGACTAATAATCATAGACTCATGAAGATAATAGCAATGATACCTGCACGTTACGGTGCTACACGTTTTCCTGCTAAGTTGATGCAGCCATTAGGTACTAAAACTGTAATACGTCATACACACGATAATACCTTTGCAACCGGCTTGTTTGACGATGTAATTGTAGTTACCGACAGCGAAGTGATTTACGACGAAATTGTAAATAATGGTGGCAAGGCGGTAATGAGTAAAGCACAGCACGAAAGCGGTAGCGATAGAATAGCCGAAGCAGCTAAGCTTATGGATGTAGATATTATTGTAAATGTGCAAGGCGATGAACCTTTTGTTAAAAAAGAGCCGCTTGAAAAATTATTGCAAGTATTTGAAGAGGATTTAGAAAGCAAGGTGCAAGTGGCTTCGCTAATGCAGGTGCTAAAAGATAAACAGCTTATTGCAGACCCAAATTATGTAAAAGTAGCTGTAGATAAAAATATGAACGCGATGATGTTTAGTCGTTCTGTTATTCCTTATCAACGAGATAAAAATGTAACACCTACTTATTACGAACATATTGGTGTATATGCGTTTAGAAAAGAGGCTTTACTCACCTTTACTCAATGGGACATAACACCTATGGAAGCGGCGGAAAAAATAGAATGTTTGCGCTATTTAGAAAATGGTGTAACCTTAAAAATGGTGGTTACGGATTATATGGGTGTAGAAATAGATACACCTGAAGACTTAGAAAAAGCAGTTAAACTTTTATAAATAAAATTATTCATATCGATTAATTTTTCAACCTCAAACGTTTGCAAATCATAACAAAAGCTGATAGCGAGCTTTATACGTGATATTTATGGTTATACAACAGTTACTATATGAAATATTTCGCTATTTTATTGCTTTTGGCAAACCAGTCATTTGCACAAACCAAATTATACCAAGAAACCTACCGACCACAGTATCATTTTACTACACCACAAAACTGGATTAATGACCCCAATGGTTTAGTATATGCTAATGGTGTGTACCATTTATTTTACCAGTCAAACCCTTTTGGTAATGTGTGGGGTCACATGACATGGGGCCATGCTACCAGTAAAGATTTATTGCATTGGCAACACCTGCCAATAGCTATTACAGAAGAAAATGGTATCATGGCTTTTTCTGGTTCGGCAGTATTAGATGTAAAAAATACATCTGGTTTCTCGGTAAATGGTGCGCAACCTTTAGTAGCTATTTATACTGGTCACACAGATACATTACAAACACAAAACCTTGCTTTTAGTAACGATAAAGGTCTTACATGGACTAAGTTTAAAGGCAATCCTGTACTCAATTATCACAAGAAAGATTTTAGAGATCCTAATGTATTTTGGAACCAGCATAAGCAACAATGGATCATGGCTTTGTCTTTCCCAAATGAACACCAAGTGGGCTTTTTTGCTTCGAAAAATTTACAACAATGGCAGCAAATAAGCAGGTTTGGGCCACTTGGCGACACCAGTGGTGTGTGGGAATGTCCAGATTTAATGCAAGTACCTATACAAGGTCAGTCTGGCAAATACAAATGGGTACTGTTTACCTCTCAAAATGCCACTATGCAGTACTTTGTAGGTGAGTTTGATGGTACACATTTTACCAATGAAAACCCTGCTACTACAATTTTTAAGCAAGATTATGGCACAGAATATTACGCTGCTGTGGCTTATCACAATACACCAAGCAAGCAGCCTGTAGCTATTGGTTGGGTAAATAACTGGTATTATGCCAATGATATTCCTACCACACCTTGGAAAGGCGCTATGGCTTTGCCGCGTAAATTATCTGTGAAGAAGGTAAATAACCAATGGCAGTTAATACAACAGCCAATTGACAATATCAAAACGTTGCGAAGTGCTTTGTCTAGCTTCGCAAATATTATGGTCTCAAATAGCTATGAGCTGCCGGTTAAAAGTCAAGTATTTGAAATGGATTGTATCATGCAGCCTACTAGCGGCGAAGCAGGAGTGAAAATTGCAGTAGGTAATGGTCACTATTTTACCATTGGTTACGATGCTGCCACTCAAACACTTTTTACTGATAGAACCAATGTGGGCACAACGTCCTTTAATAAAAATTTTGATAGCCTTGCTATTTGCAGAGCCAAAGTACCGTTGGTAAATGGCAAACTACAGTTGCACATTTTTTACGATAAAAGCATTGTAGAAATTTATGCCAATGATGGCTCGGTGGTATTTACAGTACAGCTATTTCCTGATGAAACTAATAACGGTATTGAGCTATATAGCAATGGTGGCACTACTATTTTCCAAAGCGAACACCTTTGGAAAATGAACAGCGTTTGGCAAGCATCTTCAAAAAGCAAATAAATTGAGGCCAACTTAATTCGTGTAATTCATGTAATTCTCTCAATTTCGTGTAATAAATAACGGATATGCAGTTTAGAAACTTTAAGATGGTAAGCTATGTGGTATACGGTAGAGGTAGCTTTAACCAGTTAGACGAAATATTAGCGCCACAGCGTAAGGTCGATGCGCCAATGATTTTCTTTGTTGACCATTTTTTTGAAGGTAAAGCTTTGCCCAATCGCATACCATTGCGTGGTAAGGATAAAATAATATTTGTTGATGTTACCTATGAACCTAAAACTACTCAGGTAGATGCATTGGCACAACAGCTAAAAGCTGAGTTTGGTATGGTAAGTGGCATCATTGGCATTGGTGGCGGTAGTACGATGGATTTGGCAAAAGCCGTAAGCTTAATGATGACAAACCCAGGTTCTAGTGCCGATTATCAAGGCTGGGATTTGGTGAAATTTCCCGGTGTGTACAAAGCTGGTATTCCTACATTAAGTGGTACAGGTGCAGAAGTATCAAGAACAACGGTGCTTACAGGCCCTACACGCAAGCTTGGTATGAACAGCGATTTTACACCGTTTGACCAAATTGTGCTTGACCCTGAATTAACCAAAGATGCGCCTGCCAATCAGCGTTTTTACACTGGCATGGATTGCTATATTCATTGCATAGAAAGCCTTGAGGGTAATTTCATCAATGAGTTTAGTAAAAGCTACGGCGAGAAAGCATTACAGCTTTGTCAAGATATTTTCTTGGGTAAAAAACCTTGGACAGACGAGCACGACGATAAATTAATGATGGCATCTTATGCGGGCGGTATGAGTATTGCCTATTCGCAAGTAGGTGTTGCGCATGCGGTAAGCTATGGCTTAAGTTATTTGTTAGGAACTAAGCATGGCATTGGCAACTGTATAGTGATGAATCATATTGAAGAATATTATCCAAAAGGTGTGGCTGAATTTAAACAAATGGTAGCTAATAACGATATATTCATTCCTGAGGGCATTTGCAAAAGCTTATCTGATGAACAATTTGAGGCTATGATAAATGTAAGCCTTGGTATGAAACCACTATGGGAAAATGCACTTGGTAAAAATTGGGAGCAAATAATGACTCGTGAAAAGCTAAGAGCCCTTTACGAAAAATTATAAATTTTCAATGATTATAACGCCGCCCTTGCGGCGTTTTTTATTAGTTATTGAACACAAGCATATGTTTAAATCTCAGCATTTGTCCCGCTTTGCACTGCAAGTCCTCGGCTTCGTGCCTCAGCCTGTGGGCTTTCCGTTGCAATCGGGTGTAGATTAGCAACGTTAGATGCTTTTATCGGCATAAGAAATGCTAACACAAAAAGTTAGCAAAAAATACTAAAATAATTAGTGTTGATAACTAAATTCTATTACTTTTGTTCCATTATTATATTTGATAGATAAAAAATACGACCAATGAGCAATGTAGAAAAGTTGAAAGCCTTGAAGCTTACAATGGATAAAATAGACAAAGACTATGGCAAGGGCAGTGTAATGATGATGAATGAAAAAAGCAAAGAACCGATGGCAGTTATTTCCACAGGTTCTATTGGCTTAGATGCTGCATTGGGCGTAGGCGGTATTCCTAGAGGAAGAATAATTGAAATTTACGGTCCAGAAAGTAGTGGTAAAACTACCTTAGCGACACATATTATTGCTGAAGCACAAAAGCTTGGTGGTATGTGTGCCATTATAGATGCTGAACATGCTTTTGATAGTGCTTATGCGCAAAAATTAGGCGTTGATGTAGATAATCTTTTAATCTCTCAGCCAGACTATGGTGAGCAAGCATTAGAAATTGCCGATCGTTTAATTTTATCAGGTGCTTTAGATGTGGTAGTTATTGACTCAGTAGCAGCTTTAGTACCTAAAAGTGAACTTGAAGGTGAAATGGGTGACAGTAAAATGGGCTTACATGCACGTTTAATGAGCCAAGCTTTACGTAAGTTGACCGCTACTATTAATAAAACCAACACCATTTGTATTTTCATTAACCAGCTGCGTGAAAAAATTGGGGTAATGTTTGGTAACCCAGAAACTACTACTGGTGGTAATGCATTAAAGTTCTATGCATCTGTTCGTTTAGATATTAGACGTTCGGCACAAATTAAAGACGGTGATGAGGCAATAGGTAACCATGTAAAGGTAAAAGTGGTAAAAAACAAGGTAGCGCCACCATTTAGAGCTACTGAGTTCGACATCATATTTGGTGAAGGTATTAGTAAAGTAGGTGAGATTATTGATATGGGTGTAGAACTTGGTATTGTTAATAAAAGCGGAAGCTGGTTTAGCTACGAAGGCAATAAATTAGGTCAAGGTCGTGATTCTGTGAAAGGTTTAATGAGAGATAATCCTGAACTAGCCAACGAAATTGAAGCAAAAATTAGAGCAAAAATTGCTGAAAACGTAGGCGGTGGTATTGTAATAAAAGAAGAAGAATAAACACATTCGGTATACGGATTAGTAAGTAGAACAGCCATCTCTTGTAAAAGAGGTGGCTTGTTTTTTATAGCAATTGTAGAAAGCAATGTTTGTTAAATAATCGCGTAGATTTCTTTTTAAAAGCTAAAACATGCAGGATTGTTATATTTGGCAACTTGAAAAGTGCTATACATATTTTATAATCAATATAATAATGACCTCTTTGGGTGTAGGGTATGAAACAATTTATATCAGTTAAAGATGTTGCCAACATCAATAGTATTGTAGAAAAGGCATTGGCATACAAAGCTAATCCATTGGTAGATAAAGCATTAGGGGCAGATAAGCGTATAGGCTTACTTTTTTTAAATCCAAGCTTACGTACAAGATTAAGTACACAAGTAGCAGCCAAAAACCTTGGAATGGAAGCTATTGTATTTAATGTAGACAAAGAAGGCTGGGCATTGGAATTTGAAGAAGGAGCCATCATGAGCGGTAACACTGTTGAACATATTAAAGATGCTGCACCTGTAATGGGTGAATACTTTGATATGCTTGCCATTAGAACTTTTCCAGGTTTGCAAAATAGAGAAGATGACTACAGCGAAATGTACATTAGCCAGTTTATTAAATATGCTGGTGTACCAGTAGTAAGTTTAGAAAGTGCTACGCTACATCCATTACAAAGCCTTACGGATGTTATTACTATACAGGAAGATTTGATTAACAGTCAACGGTCAACGGTCAAAAGTCGGCCAAAAGTTGTGTTAACTTGGGCGCCGCATGTAAAAGCTTTGCCACAGTGTGTTGCTAATAGCTTTGCAGAATGGATGACGGCTTGGGGTGAAGTAGATTTTGTAATTACACATCCAGAAGATTATGAGTTGGCTGAAAAATTTACTGTAGGTGCCACTATCACGCATAATCAAGATGAAGCATTGAAAGATGCTGATTATGTCTATATCAAAAACTGGAGTACTTATAACGATTATGGTAAAGTGTACGAAAACGACCCTAAATGGATGATGACCAATGAAAAACTAGCATTGACCAATAATGCCAAAGTAATGCATTGCTTACCAGTAAGACGTAATGTAGAATTGAGTGATGAAATTTTAGATGGACCAAATAGTTTAGTTACGCTAGAAGCAAGTAATAGAGTTTGGGCTGCACAGGCAGTATTATCAGAAGTATTGAAGTCTTTGTAATGGAGAAATTATATGTCATAAAGATTGGCGGAAATATTATTGACGATGATCAGAAGCTAGTAGCTTTTTTAAAAGATTTTGCAGCTGTTAAAGGCTTGAAAGTTTTAGTACATGGTGGCGGAAAATTAGTTACTAAAATGGCATCACAGCTTGGTATAGAGCAGCAAATGATAGATGGCAGAAGAATTACAGATGCTGAAACCCTGAAGATTGTAACCATGGTATATGCTGGCTTAATTAATAAAAACATTGTAGCACAATTACAAGGCAATGGTTGCAATGCTTTAGGATTGTGTGGTGCGGATGGCAATACCATACAATCACACAAACGAGGTTCTAACTCCCCTTTAGGGGTTGGGGGCATTGATTATGGTTTTGTGGGTGATGTTGATACTGTAAATACAAGTTTATTACAAAGTTTATTAGCGCAGCAAATAGCTATTGTTTTGGCGCCAATTACACACGATTTAAACGGCTTGCTATTAAACACCAACGCAGATACTATAGCACAAGAAACAGCAAAAGCACTAAGCACTATTTACAACGTAGAATTGATATATAGCTTTGAGAAAGCAGGTGTATTGCTTGATATCAATGACGATACTTCTGTAATATCATCTTTAACACCCATTTACTACCAAGAACTGAAAGAACAGCACCGCATTTTTGCTGGTATGATACCAAAGCTTGATAATGCTTTTGCAGCTATTAACAATGGTGTAAGTAAGGTAATCATCGGCAAGGCAGAACAATTACAAGAACTCATTAGTGGTAATAGTGGTACAGCTATTATTAATGTATAAAAATATATTCATTACCTTCAAATACAACAATGACAAGTATTACAGCAGATGCAATTGATTTACTAAAGCAGTTAATTGCAACGCCATCTTTTAGCAAAGAAGAAAACGATACCGCAGAAATTTTGTGTGCTTTTTTCCAAAATCACGGTATTCCTTTTGCTCGTGTGGGTAATAATATTTATGCTAAAAACAAGCATTACGATGTAAATAAAGAAAGCATTTTACTCAACTCGCACCATGATACGGTAAAACCCAACAAAGGCTATACCGTTGACCCTTTTTTTCCGCTGGAAAAAGATGGTAAAATATTTGGTCTTGGTAGTAACGATGCTGGCGGCTGTTTGGTAAGTTTAATAGCGACGTTCTTACATTTTTACCACGAAGAAAACTTGTTGTACAATGTGGTATTTGCTGCTAGCGCTGAGGAAGAGATTAGTGGTGTAAATGGTATTGAATTGGTTTTGCCGTATTTAGGTAACATCAACTTTGGTATAGTAGGCGAGCCAACTAAATTAGAAATGGCGGTAGCCGAACGGGGCTTGATGGTGATAGATTGCACAGCCGAAGGAAGAGCAGGTCATGCCGCACGTAAAGAAGGTGAGAGTGCTTTGTATAAAGCTGTTGACGATATCAATTGGATACGCAATTATAAATTTGAAAAAGTAAGTAGCCTTTTAGGTGAAAGCATGCTGACTGTTACAGTAATTGAAACAGACAACAAGCAACACAATGTTGTACCTGCACAGTGCAAGTTTGTGATTGATGTACGTGTAAATGAGCTCTACACCTTTGATGAAATTTTGAGCGAACTTCAAAAGAATTTGAAGAGCAAGTTTAAGCCACGTACTACAAGAATGAAATCGACATCAATTGCTTTAGACCATCCTTTGGTAAAAGCTGGTATGGCTTTGGGTAAAGGTTATTATGGCTCGCCTACAACTAGCGACAAAGCGTTGATGCCTTTTGCTACCTTAAAAATGGGTCCTGGTGATAGTGCCAGAAGCCACACTGCAGATGAATACATTTACATAGCTGAAATTGAAGATGGTGTAGCAACGTATATAAAGCTGTTGGATCAAATTATAAGATAATTGCTAGTTACTAGTTGCATAGCGATAAGAACGTACAAGTGTGCGACGCAACAACAGCTTAATAGCAGCAGAATAGCTGGTTACCCCAAAAGAAACTTTAAACATGAAACTCTGGCAAAAAGATATAGCCTCGTTACAAGAAGTAGAAACTTTTACAGTTGGCAAAGACCGTGAAATGGATTTATTGCTAGCGCCTTACGATGTGCTAGGTAATATTGCACACGCTGAAATGCTTGCTACCATTGGACTGCTTACCGTTCAAGAGAAAGATATTTTAGTAAAAGAGTTACGCTCAATTTACCCAAGTACACAAAATAATAGTTTTGTTATTCAAGATGGTGTTGAAGATATTCACTCACAAATTGAATTTTTATTGACACAAAAACTCGGAGAAGTAGGTAAAAAGATTCACGCTGCAAGAAGTAGAAACGACCAAGTTTTGGTGGATTTAAAACTCTTTTTGCGCAGCGAAATAGAAACATTGGTAAATACAATTATACCTTTTTTTGAATTGCTGCAACAGCAGAGCGAAACTTTTAAAAGCGATTTATTACCCGGTTACACGCACTTGCAATTGGCCATGCCATCATCTTTCGGTTTGTGGTTTGGTGCTTATGCCGAGGGCTTGGTAGATGATGTGATAACGTTACAATCTGCCTACAAAATTGTTAATAAAAATCCTTTGGGTTCAGCGGCTGGTTACGGTTCCTCTTTCCCAATCAATAGAAGCTTAACTGCGCAATTATTGGGTTTTGAGAACTTGAATTACAATGTGGTGTATGCACAAATGGGTCGAGGAAAAGCTGAACGCATAACTGCACAAGCTTTGGCAAATGTGGCTGATACATTAGCGAGATTGAGTATGGATATGTGCTTGTATTTAAATCAAAATTTTGATTTTGTATCTTTTCCTGCTGAGCTTACAACTGGCAGTAGCATTATGCCACACAAGAAAAATCCAGATGTATTTGAGTTAATTCGCAGCCATTGTAATCGTATCAAAGCATTGCCAAACGAAATAACCATGATGACTACTAACTTGCCAAGTGGTTATCATAGAGATTTACAGCTGCTAAAAGAACATTTATTCCCTGCGTTTAAAACCTTGAAAGATTGTATTGCAATGGCTACTTTAATGCTTAGTAACATTACTGTGAAACAGAACATTGTCGCTGATGCAAAATATCAATACATTTTTAGCGTTGAAGAAGTAAATAAACTAGTGTTACAAGGTGTGCCTTTTAGAGATGCTTACAAACAAATTGGTCGTGGTATTGAAGCAGGTAAATTTGAGTATTCATCGGCTGTAAATCACACACACGAAGGATCAATAGGTAATTTGTGTACCAAAGAAATTAAAGCGATGATGGACACAACACTTAGTACATTTGGGTTTGAGAAAGTGCATGAAGCCATTAAAAAATTAGTTAATTATTAAAAACACATACAACAAGTAACATGAAAAAAGTTGCGATTATTTTGACATTTACAGCTGCTGCCATTTCTGTAACTGCTCAGGTAAAAAAACCTGCTGCTAAGCCTACAGCTACCACAGCCAAACCATTAGCAGTAGTAAATCCATTAAAAAACAGCACCGATAGTGCGAGCTATGCATTGGGTGCTCGTATAGCCCAAAACATTAAATCACAAGGGTTTGAAGGTATCAATCAAGTGGTATTTCAAAAAGCCATAAACGACGTGTTAAAAGGTAATAAACTAGCAATTGTTGAAGAAGGTTTAGATGCTTGTATCGGCACATATCAGCAAAAAGCACAAAGTGCAAAGTCGGCAGTGGCTAAAGCTGCTGGTAAAAAGTTTTTAGATGCTAATGGCAAACGTCCAGGTGTGGTTACATTGCCTAGCGGTCTACAATACGAAGTGGTAAAAGCTGGTACTGATACCACCAAACCAAAAATGGGTGATAAAGTAAAATGTCATTATCACGGTACATTGATTGATGGTAAAGTATTTGATAGCTCTGTAGATAGAGGCGAGCCAATTGTATTTCCTGTGGCTGGCGTAATTAAAGGCTGGACAGAAGCTTTACAGTTAATGACTGTAGGTAGCAAGTGGAAATTGTACATCCCTTCAGAACTAGCTTATGGCGACCAACAAGCTGGTCCATCAATAGCGCCAGGTTCTACTTTAATTTTTGATGTTGAATTAATTAGCATCGAGAAATAATCTCTTTACAAAACGCATATCAAGCCATTGTTCTTAAAAAGAATGATGGCTTTTTTGTTTACCAGCTTTGGTACCACTATTTAGCGTCTGTTGTGTCACACTACCGATAGCTATCGGTATGTACGCTTTGTTTTGTCTTCAGCTTTTACCGTAGCGTATGTTATTTAACCCATTATCAACTTTAAAAATAGCCATACAAAAGGCGTAGCCAATAACAAAGAATCGAATCGGTCTAGAAAGCCACCATGTCCAGGCATTATTTGCCCACTATCTTTTACGCCAGCCATGCGTTTTAATTTGCTTTCTAGTAAATCGCCTAGCGTACCAAGAACCGCAGCAATTGTAGCAATACCAATGATTTCAACGTCAAATTGTTTGGTGATAAAAAAAGGAATGAATGCAGCAAGTACGATACACAAAAACGAGCCACCAATGGTTCCTTCCCATGTTTTTTTAGGTGAGATTTTAGAGAATGGTGTTTTACCAATAAATGACCCAACTAAATACTGCATCGTATCATTAATCCAAATGCTAGCTATTAAACCCACAGGAACGGCCCATCCAAAATCTAAGAATAAGCTGGTGCCTTTAAACAACATGCCATCGTTTCTTAAACTCATCATTAACCCCCAACTTAATGAGATATAAACTAAGCCAAAAGCAGAATACGCTAATGCCCTTACATTCAAGTTCTTTTTTAATAAGATTTCATTTAAGCAAAAAACAATAGTAAATAACATAATACCATACCAGCCAATGGCGTGAACAGGTATGCGACCAATTCTGTAGGCATCATTCGTCATGAACAGCAGGAAACTCCAGCCTAATAGCATGATGGTATTTCTATGAAAAGACGAGATGGTTTGATACTCAGGATCTATTAAACCAATTAGTTTCTGATACTCTATCCAGCAGCCAAAATGTATTACTGTAAACAACACTAAAAAACTCCAATGATTGTACAGCAAGCCAGCTAGCATTACTGCTACAAATATGATAGCCGTTAAAGCACGTGTTTTAAAAGTTTGAAAATTAAAAGCCATAATGCAATTTGTAAAGTGTAATTTATTGTAGCACCTAGTTTAGCAAAGCCTTGTCTAAAAGGCTTTGGGCGACATCTTTTAGCCCCATTGGCACTAAAATTTCTATATCGCCAAAATTGAGGTAGCTGCTATCTTGCTTGTTCAATAACTGAACAGGAATTTGATTCTCAGCCAACATACCTTGAATAATATTGGCTTCTGCGTAATTACGTGTTTTGTACAATAAATACCATTGCTGCATATTGCTAAGCTGTTTCTAGTTGAATTTTTGCTAATATTTTGTCGCTTTCTTTTTTAAAATAGCCTAGCCATACAATCATAGCTACTGCACTTGCAATACCAACTAACGCTATTTGCCAGCCGCCAAGCTGCGATTTATCTAAATCTTGTAATACTTTTTTATCAACCTTACCCGAAAAAGACAAAAAGTATATCTGAGAAATGGCGATAGCATTGTTAAAAAAATGTGCTAGAATATTGGTCCAAATATTTTTACTGTAATAGAATAATAAGCCTAAAACGGCGCCCAACATTGCTCTTGGCAAAAAACCAAAATAACTAAAGTGTACTGCGCTGAATACAACACTTGTAACGGCAATTGCTAGCCAAGGCTTTTTAGTCCAATTCGTAAGTAATTGCTGCAATGCGCCTCTAAAAAATAGTTCTTCTAAAATAGCTGGCGCCAATGCGATAATTAATAACCCAATGATATAGTCTGTTGCAGTTTTTATTTGTACCATCGATAGCATTTCATCAACATATTTATCTTCTAATACCTGAAAATAATGTCTGGCACTTTTACTGATTGGAATTAATTGGTTGAGTTCGCCTAAAGCGCCACTTAAAAATAGACCTGTTCCCGCAATTAATACAACAAGTGCAATCTGCTTAAGTGACACTTTTTTATTAAACCCCAAATAACTTAATGGTTTGCCATTTACTATTAGTGCAAAGAAAAATGCAGGTGTAAAAAACAAAAACAACGTGCTTACTAGTTGTATGACCTTGTTAATATTGGCATTTTCTGGCTTCAGCATTTCTGACTCTGTAAGTGATGAGAGACCGCCACCTTTCATAGCAATGAAAATAATTATAGATATAATGCCGCCAACAACTAAACCACCACCTGAAAGACCAAGTAATATGGCAAGCTGGCCAAAATAGCTGATTGGTTGTTTTGCAGTTGGTTGCGGCTTTGGTATATAGTCTTCAAAAGTTGTAATAGGTGTTTGCCCTTCTTGAGGCAATTGTGCATCATTTACTTCCATAAAAAATAAGCTTGTAAATTTGTTGTTTGAATCAAAGATACACAAGCATAAGTTACAAGTTTCATGTTACAGATTTCAAGCGATTTATCTCAAAATCTCTACACACTTAAACTACTTGTAATTGGCTTCTAGTAACTCATAACATTAATTAATTATGGTATTAATAGATAAAATAGCATTACCCGATTTTCCTTTATTGCTAGCGCCAATGGAAGACGTGAGTGATCCGCCATTTCGAGCTGTTTGTAAAGATAATGGCGCGGATTTGATGTATACAGAATTCATCAGCAGTGAAGGGCTTATTCGTGATGCGATTAAAAGTCGCCAAAAGTTGGATATTTTTGATTATGAGCGTCCAGTTGGTATTCAAATTTTTGGCGGTGATGAAGATAGCTTAGCCCTGGCAGCCAAAATTGTAGATGTCACTAATCCTGATTTATTAGATATCAATTTTGGTTGCCCTGTAAAAAAAGTAGCTTGCCGCGGTGCCGGTGCGGGCGTATTAAAAGATATTGATTTAATGGTTCGCTTAACAACTGCGGTAGTAAAATCAACCTCTTTACCAGTAACTGTAAAAACCCGCTTGGGCTGGGATGACGATAGTAAAAATATTGAAGAAGTAGCTGAAAGATTGCAGGATTGCGGTATTAAAGCTTTGGCAATTCATGGTCGTACACGCAGCCAAATGTATAAAGGCGAGGCAGACTGGACACTGATAGGAAAGGTAAAAAATAATCCGCGTATTAATATACCAATTTTCGGCAATGGCGATATTGATAGCCCGCAAAAAGCGGTAGACTATAAAAACCGATATGGCGTTGATGGCGTTATGATAGGTAGAGCAGCCATTGGTTATCCTTGGATTTTTAGAGAAATTAAACATTTTGTAAATACTGGTGAACTGATGCCGCCACCAACCTTAGGAGAACGTATTGCCGTTTGCAAAAAACATTTGATTAAAAGTGTAGAATGGAAAGGGCCAAAAGTGGGCATCTTTGAAATGCGCAGGCATTATGCTAATTATCTACGTGGCTTACCCAATATTAAAGATTTTAGAGCTAGACTTGTAACCTTAATGTTGCAAGATGAAATTATTGAGGTTTTAGATGAAATTCATAGATATTATCATGGATTTGAGATTGAACATAGTCCAATAGAATTAATTAATTATCACGAGAACTGCCCATTGTAATGTTAACTATTGACAATAAAAAATGACTTCTTTTTTGGAAGCCATTTTTTATTAAGTAATTTATTATATTATAATTTTATTTACCTACAACTAAAATTTGAAATGTACCAGGAATCATCTTTGGTCTGCCATTACCTGTTGCTGGTTCAGTATCTGATGCTGGTAAATATAATTTATGCGTAGCAACATCGATATCCATTGTTCTCGCACTCTTTTTTGTAGGGATGGTTTCTATAACGCTAAATTTATCTTTCGAGTCTTCGTGAATAACAGTGATTGTGCCATCGCTACCATTTGAAGTATAAATATTTTTTAAAGTTGGGTCAAAAGATGCGCCGTCGCAACCTTTTCCAATTGGTAATTTATCTACCAGTTTACCAGTTTCTGCATCAAGTATTACTAAAAAATTATTATCGCCGCAGGCGGCAAATAAACGTTTTGTTTTATTATCAATTACCAAGCCCGTTGGTGATTCGCCAGGTAGTAAAGACCAATGTCCTTCTACTTTAAATGTTTTTGTATCAATTGCTACAATTTCATTTTTATCTTCAATATTTACAAAAACTTTACCTGCTCCGTTGCTAACAGCTGTTTCTGGTTTGCCGCCAACAGCAACTGTCGCTACTACCTTTTGCGTAACAGGATCAATAAAAGATAAATCGTTACTACGACCATTGCAAGTAATTAATTTTTTGGAAAAGTCATCATAAAAAATAGCATCAGGGTTTTTGCCTGTTGGAATAGAATCTAAAACAGCCAATGTTTTTAGATCGAATACAAATACATTATTTAATCTACCATTACTAGTGTAACCTTTGTTCAACGCTGGTATAAAAGCAATTCCATGAACGCCAATGGTTCCTGGAATAAAACCTAAAGAATCGCCTGTGGTTTTGTCTAACACGTTTACTTGGTTGCCATGAGAAGTAAATACACGATTGCTGTTTGGCTGAACTGAAATATAATCCCAGCCACCATTGCTAGCGATTTTAAAACTATTAATAACTTTAAATTGTGCATTGCTAGTAAAAGCGATAATAGCAAGCATTGTAAGCGATACGATGTGTTTCATTTTATTTATAATTTAGTTTGTACTTAAGCCGTATAAATTGCAATTAAAGGAGCTATTCTGACGAAATTTTGAAGCCCTTATTTAAATACTAAAACCAAGGTACCAGCAATAATTAGTAATGAACCAATTACTGTTTTTACGGTGAGTGCGTCTTTTAGAAAAATGGCCGAAAGTATAATTGTTAATGCAATACTTAATTTATCTACAGGTGCTACTTGTGACACTTTACCCATTTGTAAAGCTTTAAAATAAAATATCCATGAAAAGCCAGTAGTAATACCAGAAATTACTAAAAATAAGAGGCTAGATTTTGAAATAGTGATGATAGATTTTGCTTCGCCTTTGGCAAGTACAATACCCCAAGCCAGTATGACAATAACAATAGTACGGATAGCGGTGGCCAAATTTGAATGCACATTTGCAACACCTAGTTTAGAAAAAATGGCTGTAAGCGAAGCAAATAGTGCTGATAATAAAGCGTAAATCCACCACATACTACTTATTTTTTATACCATTAATTTAAAGGGGGCTTTCGCCCGATAAAACTATACAAATTTATTCTAATACAAATAATGATTTAGTTTTAGTCCTCCTTTATAAATACGCCCTTTTCATCAAAAATTAAATCTTTCCCTTTTATTTCTACTTCAAACATATGTTTGCCAGCTGCGTCTGTCACCTTACCAGCTTCTAGCATTTTCATGCCCTTGTAGTTTTTAGCAATGTAAGGGGCAATGGATGCAGGTAGTTCATTAATTTTCATAGCTACAACTATTTCTACAAAATTGGCCGATGGTGTAAATACTGCAGAGTTATCCTCGCCAGATTTTCCACCCCAATTCGCTTCGTAGTTACCTTTTTCCATCTCCCAGCTTACCTTTTTTGCATCAGGATATTTTTTCATAAAAGCTGCTTTTACGGTTGCGGGAACATTTTTTTCTTTTAAATCCTGTGCAGAAACAACTGTGGTGGTAGTAACGGTAACCAGAGATAGTAGCAAAATTAATTTTTTCATTTTTCGTTATTTAAGATGATTTAATAGCTGTAAGTTGCTATCTAAATTTGTATATATTCTGATTATTCCATCTTATGATTTGTTAATGGTTTTATCTTGTAAAAACCGCAGTTTTAATAAACTTGGTAATACAATTAGCAACAAAGGAAGCGCCACTATAAAACCGCCAATCACTGCAATAGCAAGCGGTTGGTGCAATTGGGCGCCAGTACCTATGCCTAGAGCAATAGGCATTAATGCAATAATGGCTCCTAATGCTGTCATTAATTTTGGGCGAAGCCTTGTTGAGATAGAATAAATAATAGCTTGATTGACATCATTTGACAAATCATAGGACTCTTTAAACTGTAAATAAGTAAAAATGGCATTTTCGCCAATAATACCAACAATCATAATCAACCCAGTATAACTACCTACGTTTAAAGCCGTATGGGTAAAATACAAGCCCATATAACTTCCAGAAATACCCAATAGCGCAATGAACAAAATGATAAATGAAATCGCAAAATCTTTGAAAAGAAATAGTATCACACAAAATACCAAGAGGCTTGCAGTTAATAAAATAATCAACAATTCTTTAAACGATTGTTGTTGTTCGGCATAGGAGCCGCCATATACAATGGCATAGCCTTGTGGTAAAACTAATTTTGATGTTACTTGCTCTTGAATATCCTTGATAACCGTGCCTAAGTCTCGGCCTTCTAACCTTGCAGTAACTACGCCCATAGATTGCAAGTCTTGCCGTTGAATTTCTGCATCACCAGTGTTCAAATGCACACTAGCTAATGAGTTAATTGGCTTTAGTTTGCCGTTTGGTAAAAATACTTGCGTATTGTTTACGTCTGCAACGCTCAGCTTTTTGCTATTTGGATATAATAGGCGGACATTAGAAAATTGTTCTTTATCGTAAACGGCACCTACCACATTTCCTTCTAGAGCAGTTTGTAATTGGTATTGTAAATTAGCTGGTGTGATCCCATACTGTGCAAGGTTTACACTATTGGGTTCTACATTTATAGATGGGCCAGCAATTACCACGCCATCAAATACATCGGCAGTGCCTTCTACATGTGATACAATATTTGCCAACTCTTTGGATAGTTGTTGCAACTTGACTTGGTCAGTACCAAAAATTTTTACTTCTATGGGTTGTACCGAACTCATCAAATCGCCTAACATATCCCCAATTACTTGCCCAAAATCTATTCGCAGAGCTGGTTGTGTGGCTTCTACTTTTTTACGTATGTCGCTGATAACCTCCTCAGTTGTTTTATCTCTTGTTTTTTTCAGTTGTATTAAATAATCACCACGGTTAGGTTCTGTAATAAAGAAACCCATTTGTGTACCAGTTCTTCTTGAGTATGCATCTACTTCTGGTACCGTTACTAAAATTTTCTCTACCTCACGTAACATCCTATCGGTTTCTTCTAAAGACGTGCCTGGTGGTGAGTTATAATCTAGCACAATACTGCCTTCATCCATTTCTGGTAAAAAGCCAGTTTCTAGTTTAGGGAAAATATACATTATCGATGCTCCTAATACAAGGATAAATAAAATACTTAGCCACCAATGTCTAATAAAAAATGCTACCCAAGCTTGATTTTTTACATTATGCGGCTTACTTGTTTTATTAGGTTTGATAACGTCTGCATTACGCGTAAATAACAAGTATATCACTGGTAATATGAGCCAAGTAACAAAAAAAGAACAAACCAATGTAATAATCATTGTATCGGTTAATACCTTAAAGTATGCGCCTGCAACACCCGTCATTAACACAAAAGGTAGAAAAATAACAATGGTACTTAACGACGAACCTACCATTGCTGGAAACAAATATTTGATGGCTTTTTGAATGAGTAAACTCGTTGGCTCATTGGGATGTTCTTCGTGTGTTCTGTGTATCTGTTCTACCACCACAATTGCATCGTCGATAATTAGTCCTATGGCTGCTGCCAATGCACCCAAAGTCATAATATTAAGTGTTTGACCAGTAGCGTAAATGATAATAATACTTAATAGCAAGGTAACAGGAATGGTAATTAATATAACGCTGCTAGCTTTAAACGACTGTAAGAAAATAATAGCCACTAAAATAGCTAGGCCAAGTCCTATCCATAAACTATCAGTCACGCTTTTAATCGAATCTTTTACAAAATCTGCCTGTACATAATATGGTAAAACCGCTACATCTTTTGGAATGATTTTTTTCAACTCGGTCAACTTTGCTGCCATTTTTTCAGATAAGTCTACAAGGTTAGCGTTGGGTTGTTTTATAATCGCTAACAAAATGCCTTCATGCCCATTGGCATTTACTTTCACGTACTCTTTGGCTTCTTGTATTTGTACGTCGGCAATGTCTTTTAGTAGCACAATTCGTTTACCATTATTGCTAATAACGATATTTTGCAATTGATCTTTCGACGTAACTGACGCATCGGTAACTGTTAAATATAAAAGTCGATAATCGGATAAATAGCCATTGGATTTTATAAAATTTGTTTGGCTTAAGGCTGTGTTAATATTATCTGGCGTGATGCCTAATGTTCCCATTTTTTGAACATTTAATTGCAGCCAGTATTCTTTGTTTTTACCGCCAATCACACGCACTTCCGAAACCCCGTCTACTTGCGATAAAAAGGGTTTGATGGTGTACATCGCCAATAATTTCATTTCTATCGGCGTTCTTGTTTTACTTTCCAACGAATAGCCGATAATTGGAAGAATAGATGGGTTCATCCTTTCAACAGTAATCTGCACATCGGGTGGTAAAGTGTTTCGTATTTCATTAATTTTCGATTCAATGCGTTGTTGACTAATATCGATATTGGCTTTCCAACTCATAAAAGCCGAAATTTCGCAACTGCCTCTACTGGTAGTACTACGGATACTTTGCAAATCGGGTACTTGCTTAATCGCATTTTCAAGTTGCCGAGTTACCGTTATCATCATTTTTTTTACAGGCTGCTGGCCAGCATCAGCAATAATTTTTATCTTAGGAAAAGTTATTTCTGGAAACAATGCTGTTTGCATATTACTATATGCATATAAGCCACCCAAAATAATGAGGACAATGAGTACAGTAATGGGATTTTTATAAACAATAAAAGGATTACGCATGTGCTTATATTATTTGATGACATTGACTTTGGCAGTATCTGGCAAGCCATAATTGCCCGTTAATAGCACCTTATCGGTTGATAATAATTTGGGTGATAAAATCTCTACTTTATCGGCCGTTTCTAGACCCTTTGTAATCGGTATTTTTACCGCTGTTACACTATCTATCAGCTTCATAATCCAATATTGCGATTGCGTTTCATCCGTTAAAACGGCAGCTTTAGGTAGTGATACAACATTGTTTTTTGAGGTTTTTACAAGGCTTACTTTGGCTATTAAGTTTTCTGGGATAGCTTTATCTGTATTCACTTTAATCATGTAGCTCTGTGTTTGCGAAACGGCATCAACAGTAGGCATTTCAGCATCTATATAACCATTTAAAATAGTGCCATCTGGCAAGCGTAATTGTAGATTTTTATTGTTCGGTAAATATGGTTTTAACTCGTATGGTAAGTCAAGTAGAAATACAAAATTTTTCGTATCAGTAATGGTTGCCAATTGTTCATTATCTTGAACATAATCGCCTACTTTGTAAGGTAACTGCGTTACATAACCACTACCAGAAGCTTTAATGTGCAAAGTACCTTCAAAGTGAAAAGCGGTGTCTATTTGGTTGATTGTATTGCCAAGGCTTTGGGCATCTCTTGTCTTTATTACAAACAATTCTTGTCCTTTTTTAACATACTTACCAATTTGTGTATTTACCGCTATTAAATAACCTGTTGTATTAGCTTTTACATAGTTTTTAATCAAAAATGCAGATACTGCGTTTACTTCAACGGTCTCATTCATGCTGCCACTGGCAACGGCAGCTAACGTAACAGGCGTTCCTTGTGTGGCTGTGTCTTTGGGTGTTACTTCTTTATTTTCTGCTTGATTTTTACAGCTTGAAAATACTACTAGCAGCACTAATACTGGTGATATATATAATAATCGCATAGTTTATTTTTTTCTATTCCAATAATTGAGTTGGTTAATTATTTGAAGCTTGTTAATATTATTTTGAGTAATGCTATTTTTTGTGGTTATATAATTAGTGATTGCTAAAATATAATCTGGAATTCTTGCATCACCAGTAGCCAGCAATTTGCGATTAGCATCAATTAATGTTTCGATATATTTTATTTGGTTAGTTGTTTCAGTAATTAACTGTTCAGTGGCCTGTAATTGCTGCATTAATTGTGCAATTTGCTGTTGGTATTGCGATTTAAAATAGGTTTGATAATTACTGATTGTTTTTTGCGCAATGGCATTTTTATCATGCTGCAATTTTTTTTGCTTGCCATCGTAAATTGGTACCGAAATATTAATCCCGAAGCTCGTACCAAAGTTTTTGTAAGGGTCCAGTTCAAAGGTGCTTACATGGCCAGCATCGGCATATAAGTTTACTTTTGGTTTATAATTAAACTCAATTAAGGCATCGTTATTTTTCAACTTTAGGCTATCAATGGTATATTGTTCGTAAAAAACTGTTTGCTCAATATTTGGCAGGTCTAATGGTTCTAATTTAGGTGTAGCAAGAGTTGTAAAAGATGTATCTCTTATGCCACTTAGGTAATTAAGTGTCGCCAGTTCGTTTTGAAATTGAATTTTTATTTGGCTAATGGTTAATTGTTGTTGTTGTTCCGTTATTAAAAAAGTTAAATAATCTGTTTGGCGGTAAACATTTTTTTCGGTGAGCTTACGCAAAATAGTGTCCTCTTTTTTTAATACATCTAGCACTTCTTTATTAAATAAGTACTGCTGCCAAGTGCCATATGCGGTAATGTATTGTGTGCCAATAGCACGTTTAATATCTTGTTCTGTTACTTTTCCTAAAACCTGTAACGTTTGATTTTGTAGATTGATAAGTTGATATTGATTTTGTAAATTTTCTTTGCTTACTAAACGTTTTGTAACACTTATTAATTGGCTAAAATTTCCACCATTTGTTATTGCACTTTCATAACCATAACCTTTATAAGTAGGTGCATAGGTATTACTACTTGTAGCTACTACTTGGGGCTTGTAACTTGCATTAATACGTAAGCTATCAATGGCGTTACTTTCGGCCTGATTTTTATAATCCTTTAATAAAGGGCTATTTAAGATGCCTGATGAAATATAAGCATCTAAACTCCTAGTTTGAGCAAGTGCGGTGACAGTTTTTACTAAAAAAAAGACAATCAATATGTATTTCATTATCTCAATATGTATTTATAGCGCGTTAAATATAATCAATGGTTAATTTTAAATAGCTTTCCTAAATTGCGGTAAAGCAATTAAAGAATTCTGAACACAACTTGAAGCTAAAAGGAAATTGTGAAAATATGTTGCTGTGCTATGTAGCTGTATTGAAATCGATAATTTGCTACTTCACAAATTTGTTTGATAATAGATAATCCCAACCCATTTCCATTAAGCTTAGTGGCAGGATGGCGGTAAAAACGGTTACCTACTTTTGAAGCATCTAAGTCAGGCAGTAGGGATGTGTTTGACACCACGAGTTGGTTATTCATCACTTGCACAGAAATGCTACCGTTTTGGATATTATATCTTATGGCGTTGTTAAGTAAATTACTAATTATAATATCTGCTAGGTGTGTATGAAATTGTGTGCTTTGAGGCTCTATATGTGTATGCAAGTGAATTTTTTGAGCCGTGATTAACTCTTGAAGTTCTTGCAGCTTTTGGGCTATTAAATCATGCCAATGAACTGTTTCTGTTAAGCTAAAGTGTTGGTTTTCTATTTTGGCTAATAATAAAAGTGATTGATGCAGTTTTGACAACTTGCTCACGGATTGTTCAATGATAGCAATGCTTTGATGGTGATTTTCTAATACCATATCGTCTTGCATCAAAGCATCAGTAGTATTGGCTATTACTGCTAAAGGTGTTTGCATTTCATGTGCCGCATTACTTGTAAATTCTTTTAGGGTGTCATATTCTGTAACAACGGTTTTTGCCATTGTATTAAAGCTACTATTTAGTAAATCAAATTCTTCAATTTTTGTAACTGGTAGTTGTAATGCCTGTTTTTTTGAAAGTTGAAATGCACTGATATTGGCGACCGTGCAATAAAATGGCTGCCAAAGTTTTTTTAGAATAATTCTATTGATAGTAAAGTTTGCAATAATTGTAATCCCAATCATAATGGTGGCTATAACTATCATTAGCTTTAGTAATTCTTCTGCTTCCACTTGCGATTTTGTAACAATTGCTGTATAATTTTTGCCACCTACATTAATGCCAAACGTTAATGTTCTTAAAAGTTCAAATTCTTTTTCGCGAGGCACCCAAATTTTTTTGGATGCAAAAATTGGTTTACTAATAAACGTTGTAGAAGGCTCAAACCGTATTTGCTGTTCGGTAGTATTTACAATTTCGGGTAGCTCAGTATGTTCTTTTGTGTATAACAGTATTTCTGTTCTTTCCGAACGTAAACTTTTATCTAATTGTCTTATTAAAACATAGCTAAGTACAAAATAAAAAACCAAACACCCAACTAAAAATATTAAGATGGATGATATAATATTAATACGATTATACTTTGTAGATAGCTTCATAATCGACTATTTATTAAGAAAATTTATAACCCATTCCGTATACACTTTGTAGATAGTCGCCTGCGCCAGCGGCCAATAGTTTTTTTCGCAAATTTTTTATGTGTGTGTAAATAAAATCGTGATTGTCTGCCATATCCATATCGTCGCCCCAAAGATGCTCTGCTATTGCATTTTTTGATACTACTCTATTTTTATTTATCACGAAGTATAAAAGTAAATCGTACTCTTTTCTTGTTACCACAACGGCATTGTCTTTTACTACCACGGTTTTTGCAAGCACATCAATCGTAATATCTTTAAAAAAAAGCACATTGTTGCCTTGCAAATTTTTTCGCCTAATAATGGCTGCAATTCTTACACTTAATTCGGGCAAGTGAAAGGGTTTTGTAAGATAATCATCTGCACCTGCTTCAATGCCAATGATCTTATCGTCAAGCTCGTTTCTTGCCGAAACGATGATAACACCATCGGTTTTGCGATTATCTTTTAAATGATGCAATAACTGTAAGCCATTGCCATCTGGTAGGCCAATGTCAAGCACAATGCAATCGTACTCATAACTTTCAATTTTTTCAAGTGCATCGTAATAATTACTTACCGATTCGCATAGGTATTGCTGCTTGGTTAAAAAATCAACCATGCTTTTATTTAAAGAGATTTCGTCTTCAACAATGAGAATTTTCACAATTAAATTTTGTCAAATAACGTTAACAATTTTGGAGAAAAGTAGAAGCGTCTTATTAGAACAATATGAAAACAAAAAATTTTGACACATCAAAATCATCGCTAAATTGCCTTACCAATATCTGTCCATGTTCAATCAATCTGCAATTAACTTTACGGTTCTGCGAGAGCGAGCCTTTAATTTACGTTGGGCAAGTGTACCAAGTGATGTTATTCCATTAACCGCTGCTGACCCTGACTTTCCCTGTGCTCCTGAAATTGCAGAAGCTATCGCCAAATATGCATCAAGTAGATATTTTTCATATGCTCCTGCCGAAGGTTATTCTTTTTTTAAAGAAGCTATGGCCAATTGGCAAAACAAACACAGACAAGTTCCCGCAAAAGCTGCTTATTTGTATCCTGTAGATACGGCTGCTTTTGGTATTTACAATGTATGTAAAGCGTTTTTATCAATTGGCGACGAAGCCATCATTTTTGATCCAGTAGATTTTTTATTCAGGTATTCTATAGAAACTTGCAATGCTAAAGCGGTACCATTTAGTGTGCCTTTAAATCCAGAAACGGCCTTTGATTACGATGCGTTAGAACAACTAATTACACCGAATACCAAAATGCTATGCTTGTGCAATCCTTTAAATCCAACAGGCAAGGTATTTACAAGACAAGAACTTGAAGCAATTGGCGCAATAGCAGTAAAGCATAGCTTAATTATTTTGTCTGATGAAATATGGAGCGATATTGTATTTACACCACATCAATATGTTAGCGTTGCAGCCCTTGACGAAGCCATCAGAAAGCAAACAGTTATTGTTACGGGTTTTAGTAAATCGTATGCTTTGGCAGGGTTACGTATTGGTGTAGTTATCGCTTTTAGTGAGCCCCATTATCAATTATTAATGCAAGCATCTAATCATCAATCTACTATTCATGGCAGCAATGTGTTTGGTCAAGTAGCAGCTGCTACAGCCTTAAATGACTGTGGTTATTGGCTTTCAGCTTTTATTACGCATTTACAAAAGGTGCGTAATATTTGTGTCAATGGATTAAATGCTATTGAAGGGGTTAGCTGTTTTATGCCACAAGGTTGTTATTTGGCTTTTGCCAATATTGAAAAGACAGGCTTAAATAGTAGCGCCATGCATGAACTATTATTACACAAAGCAAAAGTAGCAGTTGTACCTGGCTTACCTAAATGGTTTGGTGAAGGTGCAGCAGGCCATATCAGGCTGAGTTTTGCTACCTCTGAAGAACTTGTAACAAAAGCAATAGCGCGTATTAACAAGACAATATCCGAATCAATATAATATGGTTGTTAATAATGTTCAGGAAGATTTTTACTGATTGCGACTAACTGTAGCATTATAGAACTGAGAAACTAAAAAATTAACACATGAAGATTGTAGTAATAGGAGGGGGTATCGCTGGCATGTCAATAGCTATTCTGTTGCATCATCAAGGGATGCATGTAGTGGTGTGCGAACGTGATGAGGAGATACCTGCAAGAGGTAATGCATTTTTAATGCACGCAGAAGGATTATCGGTGTTAGAAATCCTGAGAAAGGGGAATAAATTAACGGCGCTACCTGGTAGATTGATTGATACTTTTCACTTAAAACGACCAGATGATACTGAGGTTAAATACTTGAAACTCGAACCTTGGCAATGTATTAAGCGTAGCGATATTATTGCGTTTTTATATTGCCTTTTTCCAAAGGAAAATATCAGAAAAGGATATTTATTTTCACATTTTAGATATGATAACAATAGAGCGGTGGCTGCTGTATTTGCAAATGGCGAAGAAGAATTCGGGGATATTTTTATTGGGGCAGATGGTGCTTATTCGGCTGTTCGACAACATCTTTTTGGTAAAACAAATTTCACACCAGTAGTAGTTAAAGAAATTGTAGGTGTATTGAAACATCCTGCTTTGGTACAAAGCCTTGGCAGTACATTTAATAAGTATTTGAGTAAAGACAAAGGCTTGTCTTTTGGCTTTATTCCTACGTCTTCGGAAGAGTTGGTTTGGTTTGTACAATTTGATGTGAATCTACTACCAATGACCTGTACTAGCGAAGATATGATGCGAGCTTTTTGTTTAGAACTGTTGAAAGATTTTCCAGAAATAGTGCATGAAATTGTACGGTATAACGATTTTACCACTAGCTATATTTGGAATGCAACCGACTTTGATTTGCTGCCAAGCTTTCATAAAGAAAATATTGTATTAATTGGTGATGCTGCCCATTTAGCTGTACCGTTTACAAGTGCAGGTACTACCAACGCATTGATAGATGCAAAGGTGCTTGCCACATGGTTAAGCCATACAGATGACTACCAAACTGCATTCACTGCCTACTATCAAGAACGCGCTTTTTTAGTAGAAGAACATACTAAACTCGGAAGAGAGATTAAGGAGAATTTTTTACATCCCACTACCGAAGTGGATGACGATATTAAAGTGCCACTAATCGTAAACCCTACAACAAAAAAAACGATCACACCCAAACAAAAATGTGTGCATTTACTGTATTTTACAGATCCTGTTTGTTCTACCTGTTGGATAATTCAACCGCAGTTACGCAAGTTAAAAATTGAGTATGGTGCGTATTTAGAAATTGAATATTGCATGGGCGGCTTATTACCATCTTGGGATAATTATAATCGTGGTGGCATTAGCAAACCTAGTGATGCAGCTAATTATTGGCAAAAAGCTTCCGAAAAATACGAGATGCCAATTTATCCAGATATTTGGGTAGATAACCCGTTAACATCCTCATACCCACCATCTATTGCGTTTAAGGCTGCGCAAATGCAAGACACGGATAAAGCCATTATTTTTTTAAGGCGCATTAACGAAATGCTGTTTTTTGAAAATCAGAATATTGTAGAAAAAAAGTTGCTAAGACAGGCAGCTTACGAAGCAGGTTTAGATGCCGCAAGATTGTTGCGAGACATTGAAGGTAAAGCCCAACTTTTGTTTGAAGCAGATTTAGAATTAGTGAAAGAATTAGAAATAAAAGTATTACCTACATTTATTTTCACAGATAAGTACAACCATTCAAAAGTATTAAAGGGCTTCCAAGCCTATGAACAATTTGAAGAAGTGTTGCTTGCGTTTATTCCTGATGCTGAGAAAAAATTATCCAATGGAAACATTATTGATTTATTTACTAAGTATCCAACACTGACAACAAAAGAAGTATCATTTTTGGGTAATTTAGATATGCAGCAAACTGATGAAAACTTACATAACTTATTTGCCGAAGGCTTATTAGTAAAACATGCTATTAATAAAGGCGACGTGATATGGCGGCTAAATGCTGCTAGCTATAGTAGTTAGGAATGTTTTTGAATCACCTCGTCTAAAGCCGCACGAAACGAGTTGCCAATAGGTATATGATTACCATTAATATTAATCTCGTTGCGACTGATATAATCTACCTGACTCATGGCTATAATGTAAGAACGATGTACTCTCACAAAGTCGTCGGGCGGTAGCTTACTTTCAAATTCTTTAAGATTTTGTAGTGTTGTTAAAGGTGATGCTTTACCTTTTAAATAAATTTGTGTGTAGTCTTTTAAACCCGATAAATATAAAATATCACTGAGGTTAATCTTAATTAACTTGTAATCTGATTTGATAAATAGATAAGTGATTTTGTCAACATTCATACTCATTCAACTTGCGGCTTGTAAACATAAACTAAAACACAAGCATCACAAAAAACTAGATATTTGATTAGAAAAGCTTTTAATTTTTTTAACAAGTTAGATTTCGATCACGGTTGATTATTTATGAATTTATAGTATGCATAAGTTTTAATAAATAAAACTCTGAAATTTTAAAACGACGTGTAATCTAAGCATTCTGTTAAATAAAAAGCAGTTATATATTTTTAAATGCCCAACTAGGTTATTTTTGAACCCATGTGGATGATTTGCAAAAAAGAATGGCAACAATTTTTTGGTAGCCTTACAGGTTATTTGGCAATTATTGTGTTTTTATTGCTTAATGGCTTGCTATTGTTTGTTTTTCCAGATTATAATTTGCTCGATTTTGGCTACGCCTCTCTTGGAAGCTTCTTCAATTTAGCGCCATTTATCTTGCTATTTCTAGTGCCTACCGTTACTATGCGCAGTCTATCAGATGAATATAAATCTGGCACGTTTGAAATTTTAAAAACCTTACCACTTAAGCCTTTTGATATTGTCGTTGGTAAGTTTTTTGGCGCTTTGCTTATTGTGGCTGCAGCTTTAGTGCCAACAATTATTTATGCAGTTAGCCTACAACAATTAAGCAGTGTAGGTGGGATAGATGTAGGTGCAACTATTGGGAGTTATATTGGTTTAATATTATTGGGTGCAGTATACACCGCAGTGGGTATTTGTGCCAGTAGCTTTACGAATAATACCGTGGTCGCTTTTATTGCTGGTGCTTTTGTTTGTTTTATTTTATATAGTGGTTTTGATGCCGTTAGTAAGTTGCCTTTGTTTAAAACGGGTTTAGATTATTACATAGAAATGTTAGGGATTAATTTTCATTATCGTAGTATTAGCAGAGGTGTGGTAGAACTCCGAGACGTGATTTATTTTTTAGGTCTAATTAGTTTGTTGCTGCTTATTACTAAACGCAATTTGGTAAAGCGTTAAGTTTCTTTTTTAGAACAATAAGACCAATTTTCAGAATAATTAACATGAAGAAATTAGTAGCAAGTAAATACGGTTGGATTATATTAACAATAGCTTTTATAGCGATTGTTTACGCATCGCTTTTTGTTTCTTATCGAATAGATTTAACTGCTGAGAAGCGCTTCAGCCTTACAAATAGCACAGAAAAGCTGGTTAAGAAATTAGATAGCCAAGTAACCATCGACGTTTACTTAACAGGCAATTTAACTGCTGGGTTAAAAAAAGTTGCCAATAGTGTAGATGAAACTTTACAACAATACAGAAACTTTGCCAGCGGTAATATTGCTATTCATTATATAGATCCATTTGCAATTGAAGATGATTCTTTAAAAGGCCATTTATTAGACTCGCTAAAACGGTATGGGTTAACACCTTTTACACAAGTGGCACAAGAGAAAAAGGGTGCCGAACAAAGCCAACGGTTTGTAATTCCTGGTGCTTTGGTAACATCAGTAAATGGTACGTATCCTATCAACTTTTTAAAAGGCGCAGGTAATAGTGGTGATGAAGGTTATTATAACAATATTGAATCGCTACTTGAGTACAAATTTTCAAGTGCGATAGAAAAAGTAACGCGCAAAACCATTCCTCATATTGCGTACGCATTAGGTAATGGCGAATCGCTTGGTTACGACGCATCGGAAGCCATTTTTACATTGGCAAGTGATTATAAGTTAGATTCATTTAATCTTAAAACAAATCCAATTATTCCTCAAGATATTGAATGTCTGGTTTTATTACAACCTACTACTGTTTTTACCGAGAGTGATAAGTTTAAAATAGACCAATATTTGCTACATGGTGGTACTATTTTATTGGCAACAGATGTATTAACCGCATCGCTGGATAGTTTAAATTTAAAACCACAAACCGTTGCTTTTGATAAAGGATTAGACATATATGATTTGTTGTTTAAATATGGTGTAAGAATTAATCCAGATTTGGTACAAGATTATCAAGCTACGGATATTAGTTTGGTGGTTGGTTCTGTAGGCGGCAAGCCGCAAAATCAGTTGCTAAAATGGCCATATTATCCTTTGGTTTCTGGTAATAATGCCCATCCAATATCTAAAAATTTAGATCCTGTTTTTGGTAAATATGTTAATTCCATAGACACAGTAAAAGCGGAAGGAATTACTAAAACCATTTTATTAGCTACTTCTCAAAACGGCAAAAAAATAGGCACACCCGCAATGATCAGTTTTGAAAGCTTAAAATATGCTGACGATATAAAGGAATTTACCGAACCTAATATCCCCGTAGCAGTGTTGCTTGAAGGCAAGTTTAAATCATTATTTGCTAATAGACTTTCTGCTGCGACATTAGATTCGTTGCAAAAAGCGAATAGTCCTTTTTTACCAAAGGGCGACAAAGCAGGAAAACTCATTGTGATAAGTGATGGCGATATGTTTTTAAATGAGTTAACGCAGAAAGGCCCACTGCCCATTGGCTTTAATAAATACACCAACTACACCTTTGCCAACAGAGATTTTATGCTGAATTGTATGGACTTTTTAGTAGGAAAAAACGGCATTTTTGAAAGTAGAAATAAAGATTTTACATTGAGGTTATTAAACAAAGAAAAAGTAGAGGCTGATTATACTAAATGGCAACTGATAAATATTGTCGGGCCAATTATTATAGTTATTATTATTGGACTGATGTTACAATGGTTAAGAAAGCGTAAATATGCAGTATAATTAAATGGCATAAATGCTACTCTTACTCAATAATATATCATGAATTCACAACAAATAACATATTTAGTTTTTGGCTTAGTATTGGTGCTTGCACTGGTATTTGATTTAGGGTTGCTAAGCAAAAAAAACCAAGCAATTACTATTAAGCAAGCTTTAAATCAAACCTTGTTTTGGGTGGCTTTGGCGTTAGGCTTTTTTGTATTTATGTGGTGGGAAGAAGGTCAAAAACCTGCCTTGGAATATGTTAGTGCCTACCTGATGGAATGGAGTTTAAGCATTGATAATATTTTCGTGTTCATACTCATTTTTAATGCATTTAAAGTAAAAGAAAAATTTTATGGCCGCGTATTATTAATCGGTGTGTTGATGGCCATTGTTTTTAGAGTATTATTTATTACAGTAGGTGTAGGCTTGGTAGAAAAATTTACTTGGCTATTGTATGGCTTTGGCGCTTTTTTATTATACACGGGTTTTAAAATGTTTACAGCCAATGAAGACGAAGAGTTTAAACCTGAAGAGAGCAAAATTTATAAGGCCATGCAACGCTTTTTACCGCTTACATCAGGCGATGGTAATGGTAAATATGTAATTCGCGAAAATGGCAAGCCTCTGTACACATCTTTATTTGTAGTAGTAGTAATGTTAGCTGCTATCGATTTAGTATTTGCGCTTGACTCAATACCTGCAGTAATGGGTATTTCACGCAATAAAATGGTTATTTACACCTCAAATATTTTTGCTGTTTTAGGCTTAAGAAGTTTGTTCTTTTTGTTGAGAGGCGCCGTAAGCAAGTTCGATTATTTACAGCAAGGTATTGCTATTGTGTTGGTGTTTATTGGCGCAAAAATGCTTGGTGAACATTGGATTAGCGAATGGATAGATAAAAACACACAAGTGTTTATATCCCTTGGTGTCATATTGGTTTGTATCTCTGGCTCTATTTTCTATTCTTTATTTATGAACAAGAAAGGGGGACTGAAAGATACAATAGACGAATCTGTAAAATAAACGCAGTATTGCCTTACTCAATAAAACATATTGCTCAAATAATATCTGCGTCTTGTGCTGTTTTGGAAGAAGCTAGCATTGTGTATTTGTTAATTGATAGTCGGAAAATTGTTTTCCCAGAAACGTCTTTATTTTTTGCATTAACTGGTCCAAGACGTGATGGTCATTCTTACATACATGAAGTGTATAAGCGTGGTGTAAGAAACTTTGTTGTCAGCCAAAAGATAGACACAACTCTTTACCCAAATGCTAATTTTTTATTGGTAAATGATGTGCTGAAAGCATTGCAAACGTTGGCTTCACACCATCGTAGTCAGTTTCATTATCCTGTAATTGGTATTACTGGTAGCAATGGTAAAACCATTGTAAAAGAATGGTTATATCAGTTACTGCAAGGCGAGGAAAATATTGTACGCAGCCCCAGAAGTTACAACTCGCAAGTAGGTGTTCCATTAAGTGTTTGGCAAATGCAAAGACAGCATACTTTGGGTATTTTTGAAGCAGGTATTTCTACCGTTGGTGAAATGGAAGCTTTGGCAAATATTATTCAGCCAACCATTGGTATTTTAACCAATATTGGTGAGGCACATAGCGAAGGTTTTGCTAATGATGAAGAGAAATTAAAAGAAAAATTACAACTTTTTACGCATTGCCAGCAGTTAGTGTATTGTAAAGATGCATTGCCTACCGGTAATAATATTGAAGCATTACTTAACCCTTCTATCCAATTATTTTCTTGGAGTAAAAAAGATATTGCAACCGTTCAAATTACTAGTGAAACGAGGCTTTTAAATCAAACAGAAATTTTTATCCTTTATCAAGAAAAATCTTTCTCAATATTTATCCCTTTTACAGATACAGCTTCAATAGACAACGCCATTTCGTGTATTTGTGTGATGCTATTAAAAGGTTTTGAGATTGCAACAATACAAAGCAGATTGCTTCAATTGCAACCTGTAGAAATGCGTATGCAATTGAAGAAAGGTGTAAACAATACCTATATTTTAAACGATAGTTATAGCAACGATTTGTCGTCTTTAAGTATTGCTTTGGATTACCTAAAACAGCAGTCTGGCAGTGCAAATACTACTGTTATTTTATCTGATATTTTGCAGGCTGGTATTGCAGATGATAAGCTATATGTAATGGTTGCAAATGAATTGCAACAGCGCCATATTCATCGGTTTATTGGTATAGGTAAAGTTATTAGCAAGTACCACGTAGTGTTCAACAATATTCAGCAAACTAGCTTTTACAATACCACAGATGATTTTTTGCAGCAAGCTACACATCATCAATTTAGCAATGATTATATTTTGTTAAAAGGTGCACGTGTATTTGCTTTTGAGCGAATTAACCATTGGCTGGAGCAAAAAGTGCATCAAACCGTTATGGAGATAAATCTCTCTGCAATGGTGCATAATGTAAAGCAGTACCAACAAAAATTGTTGCCCACAACTAAACTTATGGCAATGGTAAAAGCTTTTAGCTATGGCAGTGGCAGTGTAGAAGTAGCAAGGCTGTTACAGTTTCATAAAGTAGATTATTTGGCTGTGGCTTACGCAGATGAAGGTGTTGACTTACGCAAAGCTGGCATTACTTTACCCATTATGGTAATGAATGTAGATGAAGCTGGTTTTGATGCATTGGTTGACTATAACTTAGAACCAGAAATTTACTCGTTTAATATTTACAATAGTTTTCAACAATACTTGTTTCAGCAAGGTATACAACAATTTCCTATACATATTAAGTTTAATACAGGCATGAACCGTTTAGGTTTTGAGGTTGATGACGTAGAAATTTTAGCGAAGCAATTAGTTAAACAACAAACATTTGTAGTTAAAACAGTTTTTAGTCATTTAGTAGCAAGCGAATCCGCCGAACACGATGGTTTTACGCAACATCAGGCCATCTTATTTAATACTGCTTGTGCAGTATTGGAGCAGCAATTACCGAATAGATTCATTAAGCATTTGGCAAACTCTTCTGGTATATTTCGCCATCCAAATTTGCAGTACAATATGGTGCGCTTAGGCATTGGTTTGTATGGTGTAGACAGTGCCAATGGTACTGAATTGCATTTGCAACCTGTAGCTACTTTAAAAACGACGATTGCCCAAATAAGAACTGTAAAAGCCAATGATACCGTAGGTTACAATAGAAAGGGTAAAGTGCTGCGAGATAGCAAAATTGCCACCATTCGTATTGGTTATGCCGATGGATTTAATAGACAACTTGGTAATGGTGTAGGTAAAGTTTGGTTGCACCATCAACTAGCGCCTGTTATTGGTAATGTGTGTATGGATATGGTAATGATAGATGTGACCGACATTGTAAACGTTCAAGAAGGTGATGAGGTGGAGGTTTTTGGTAAACATTTGCCCATACAGCAAGTGGCAGTTTGGTGTAACACGATTGCTTACGAGGTAATGACCACTATTAGCCAACGCGTAAAAAGAGTATATATAGAGGAATAAGAAAGTCAATTCGTCATTTGTCAGTTAGCAATGTTTACAAACCCTTAAACTTTTTGAACTATAAAGCCCAAACTATAAACTCTATTATATTTGCCCGACCTTAATAATTCGCATCAAATGAAATCGAAACATCTACTTTTTATCATATTAGCTATCATTTTTGCTGACCAAGCTTTAAAATTTTACATCAAACTCAACTATTATGCTGGTGAGCATCACAATGTTTTAGGCTCTTGGTTCCAACTACACTTTGTAGAAAATGAAGGTATGGCTTGGGGCTGGAAATTTGGAGGTGGTATTGGTAAAATTGTCTTAACCCTTTTTAGATTGGTGGCAGTTGTTTGGGGTACTTTTTTATTAAAAGATTTTATCGCCAAAAAATACCATAAAGGTTTTATTATTTGTGCAGGCTTAATCTATGCAGGTGCTTTAGGCAATTTGCTCGATAGTATGTTTTATGGATTGATATTTGAAAATAGTGACCCATTTATTAATAACGTTGCTAAAATATTCCCTAAAGGTGGGGGTTATACAAGCTTTTTACATGGTAAGGTGGTAGACATGTTGTATTTTCCATTGGTAGATACCATATTGCCTAGTTGGGTACCTTTTCTTGGCGGTAAACCTTTTACCTTTTTTGACCCAGTATTTAATCTTGCTGATGCTTCTATATCTGTAGGTGTTATTACTATTTTAATTTTCCAAAATACATTTTTTCAGAAAGAAGAAGTTGCTAAAAAAGAAGCAACTGTATCGGTAGAAGATGCATCACAAGTTAGTTAAGCCTTCATTCCTTCTAATTCTTTTTGCATCCTAAACATCTCGTCACGCAGTCTCGCAGCTTCAATAAAGTCAAGGTCACGGGCAGCTTTCTCCATTTGCTTCTTTGTTTGGGCAATGGCTTTTTCTAGTTTTGGTATGGTTTTATATTCTACCTGTTCTTCTGCTGCAATATTTAAGCTGCCATCACCAAATACGGCGTAGGGTTTATTAGGGTCAAAGCCTTTAATATCAAGCACAGATGTTTGTTTCATTATCTGATCTATGCTTTTCTTCACCGTCTTTGGTGTAATGCTATGTTGAATGTTGTAAGCTATTTGCTTCTCTCTTCTACGGTTTACTTCATCTATGGTACGCTGCATACTTTCAGTCATTTTATCGGCGTAAAAAATAACCTTACCATCTACGTTTCTTGCAGCACGACCAGCGGTTTGTGTTAAGCTTCTTTCGTTACGTAAAAAGCCTTCTTTATCTGCATCTAAAATGGCTACCAAACTTACTTCTGGTAAGTCTAAACCTTCGCGCAGTAAGTTTACACCTACCAATACATCAATTTCACCCAACCTCAACTGGCGCAGTATTTCAATACGCTCAAGGGTATCTACATCACTATGTATATACTTCGATTTTATATTGATGCGACCAAGATATTTATCCATTTCTTCGGCCATACGTTTGGTTAATGTGGTTACCAAAATGCGGTCGCCTTTCTTAACTGTTTTGTCTATTTCGTCTAATAAATCATCTATTTGATTTACAGACGGTCTTATCTCAATAGGTGGCTCTAGCAAGCCTGTAGGCCTTACTACTTGTTCTACTACCACACCACCAGTCATCTCTAATTCGTAATCACCCGGTGTGGCACTTACAAATACTGTTTGCCCTATTAAGTTTTCAAATTCATGGAAATTTAATGGTCGGTTGTCCATGGCACTTGGTAGCCTAAAACCATAATCTACCAGCACCATTTTTCTACTTCTATCACCACCATACATGCCAGCAATTTGTGGTACGGTTTGGTGGCTCTCATCTATTAAACACAAAAAATCTTTAGGAAAATAATCTAGTAAACAGAATGGCCTAGTGCCAGGTGTACGTCTATCAAAAAAGCGAGAATAGTTTTCAATACCGTTGCAATAGCCCAATTCACGAATCATTTCAAGGTCAAACTCTACGCGTTCTTTTATACGTTGGGCTTCTATAAATTTACCAATACCTGTAAAATAATTTACCTGCGCCATCATCTCATCTTGTATTTCGTTGATCACCTGTTGCATAATATCTTTTGGCGCTAAGTACAAGTTGGCAGGAAAAATGGCAGCATTATCTAATATGCCAATACGCTTACTGGTTTCTTTTTCAAGGCTTTCTATTTCTTCAATTTCATCGCCAAAAAAAGTTACTCTGTAGGCGATGTCTAGGTAAGGTAAGTTAATATCTACGGTGTCGCCTTTTACCCTAAAAGTACCTCTGGTGAAATCGCCTTGACTTCTTGTGTACAAGCTATTTACCAATGCGTGTAAAAAACCTTGTCGAGAAATGACCTGACCTTTATGAATACGAACAATACCATTTTCAAATTCGGTAGGGTTTCCCATACCATAAATGCAACTTACGCTTGCAACCACCACAATATCTCTTCTACCACTTAATAGTTCGCTGGTGGCTTGTAGGCGTAATTTGTCAAGTTCTTCATTAATGCTTAAATCTTTTTCTATATATGTATCGCTGACAGGCATATAAGCTTCTGGCTGATAGTAGTCGTAATAGCTTACAAAATAGCCTACTGCATTGTCGGGAAAAAACTGCTTAAACTCACCGTATAATTGCGCTACAAGGGTTTTGTTGTGAGTTAATACCAGCGTGGGTCTTTGTGTTTGTTGAATCACGTTGGCCATGGTAAATGTTTTACCACTACCAGTTACACCTAGCAGGGTTTGAAACTGTTCGCCACGGTTAATGCCTTCTACTAATTGTTGAATAGCAGAAGGTTGGTCGCCTGAAGGCTGGTAGGGTGATTGCAATTGAAACGGCATAGTACGAAGATAACAAGTTGTGATGTTGAATGTTGTGTACTACTGGCAACTTAATAGCATGAACGATGCATCGTGATTCTAAATTTAGTTGCGTATATTCATGTTTCCAACTCACCAAAGAAAAGGAGGTATTCATGCAATCTACAGATCAGTCATGGAAGCTTCAGGTTAGCATTGGTTAATCTAGCTTATCCATCAAATAATCTGCTGACAAAAAAGTCAGAGAGCCATCTGCTATAGCAGGTGGCTTTTTTATTCGGCCACTATGCGTTTTCCAAAAGGCATTAACGACAATTCTACCAATTTAAAATGTTGACGCCCCCATGGTAAGCCAATAATTGTAATAGATAGCAAAAAGCCAAAAAGAAGATGCATTAAAGCGGTATACAAACCGCCTGAAAACAACCAAATGATATTAAATAATACCGATAGGCAACCTGTACTACTGCTGTCGCTAACTACTTTGCTACCAAATGGCATGAGCACCATAAAACCGATTTTAAAACACTGTAAGCCAAATGGAATGCCAATAATGGTACAGCTCAAAATAAAGCCACCCAAAAAATAGCCTAGAGCAGATATTAAGCCGCCAAATAGTAGCCAAATAAAATTACCAATAAAGTTCATGCGTATAAAAGTTTAAACTGAAAATAGATAAGATTCCTTACTGCGAACTATAAACTGTCTAAAGGTACTGAAACTTCGTTTCGGTAAAAGTTGATGGCATAAAAAAGCGCCGCAGTGTGCGACGCAACGATGTTGAAAAAAGATATACAGCTGGTTAGATATAACTACTAACCTGGCATACGAGATATGTATTTTTCTATATCTTTTATTTGGTCAATAACTTGTTGTGTTTTTGGCTTACAATCTTTTGCTTTGCGGAAAAAATCTTTAGCCGCTTTAAATTGACGCTTGTTCATAAAAATCTGCGTCATACTTAAATAGGCAACAGCTAAACTTTCTTTATCCGAAATGCCTAAACGCAGTGCAGCACGTATGTACGATTCGCCTTGTTTCAAATCGCCTTTTTGCATCGCCATCATCCCAAGTTGCAATTTATTGGCACCTTCTGCTTCGGGCATGGGACTACCCAATTCGTTACTCTGTTTTAAAAACTTTTCTGCACCATCAAAGTCTTGCTTCATCATAGCCATATTGCCCTTAATAGTATAATAAGTACTGCGAACAGGTTTGTATAGCAAATTGGGGTACCAAATACTATTCATAATACGTTCAACTTCTTCAATATTACCTGCTTCCATTGGCTCTTGAATTAAGCGCATAGGGCCAATAAAAAAATGGCTTGCCAAACCAATGAGACCAACAAAATATAGCGGAAATACAGGCCAAAAACCAGATACACCCGTTACTTCAAGCAAAATACCGCCTACTATAGCAATAATGCTTAGCCAGAAACGATATTTAATTAATAAATTATAAAACTTCATAGTTAAGCCTTTTAAAAAGTTGGCAAATATAACATCTGAACTAAGATTTGGTATGATTAAATTGTTTTTGCCAGAATTAGTCTTTCGCATCGTTTATCTCTACCCAATAACCATCTGGATCTTGTAGCCATATTTGCTGCACACCATCTACACGAATAGTAATGGCCTCTTTAATGCCATTAACATTTTCCCATGAAATATTGTTTTTCTTCAATACTTCGGTAAAGTCCTTGACCGAATCTACACTGAAACAGGTATGTTGGTTTTTATAATAATCCTTTTTGCTTTCAGCACCTTGAATCACGTGCATAGCAATACCAGCTCCTGTTTTAAACCAAGCATGTTTACCATCGTGAAAAGGTTCTGGTATAGTATCTAGCCCAATAATATCTTGGTAAAAATGTTTACTAGCCGCAAGATTTACTACGTATACAGCGGTATGGTTAATTTTTGCGTTTGTTTTATTTTGACCTAAAATACTAGTAGTAATTAGTAGTAGTATGCTACAAGTAAGTGTTTGTTTTTTCGTCATGGCAAGAATGTTTTTTTAAGATGCTAAAGAAACGATTATTTTCGCAGTAAATGGTCCCGTAGTTCAATGGATAGAATAGGAGTTTCCTAAACTCTAGATCCAAGTTCGATTCTTGGCGAGACCACTTGGCTAGATTGATGGCGATTCTTGATGGAATCGCCATTTTTATTTTCTGTTGTATCCTTTACTACCGTTGGGATTGCAGAGAATAAACTATTAGTTTTAGAAGTTCGAACCACACTATTTTCTTTGTTATACAT